>NZ_CP151802.1:1210162-1512702 GCF_038446665.1 Lysobacter sp. FW306-1B-D06B
TGTTGCGTGGGTGGCGAAGGCGCAGAGCAATGTTGCGAGGGTGAGGAGACGACGGAGATGGCGCATGGCAGTGGATGCGATGAGGGCCTGGGTCCCGGGCTTCGCCGGGATGACGGTTGAGGGTGGGTGTAAGCACGAGAGATCCGTTGGCGACGCGGCACTCAGACGGATAGCCACCCATCGAGCACGCGTTCACGCGCATACGCTGCTACGCGTTCGCGCGGAAGTTCACGACGGGAGGTGGAGCGATGAGCGCCCGGACCCGAGCTCGCATGCTCGAACAGGCGTGCCGACGCGGGCTGCAGCATCACGCGGCGTCCGTCGCGCGCGGTGTAGCCCATCTCGTCCCAGCCGCGCGCGTCGATGTGCGCATCCATCCAGCAGTCCAGGTACACCGCGGCGCCGATCGCGTCGGGATCGCCGTACTTGCCGTCGGGAAACGTGCGGCCCGGGCGCCACGCGCGGCCCAGCGCGACGCTGCCGTCGGAGACCTGCGCCTCGCGCGTGAGCCGGCAGCGCACAAAGGTCAGGCCATACGCCTGCGCCGAGGGCGTGCACGGCACGGCGACGTAGCCCTGCCGCTCCTTGTCGGGGCGGTGACGCGAATGCAGCTCGCACTGCTCGAACAAGGCATTGCCGCCGCCGAACACGAAATCGACACTGCCGGCGATGCGGCACTCGCGGAAATGGCTGCGTCCGGCATCGGTGAACAGCGTGTCCTGATGACCGGAAAGATCGACGCGTTCGAACGAACACCGGTCCGAGCCGGCATCGAGCATCAGCGCCACCGCCTGCGCGCCGTTCGGGCCAATGGGCTCGAACTTCGGTGCGGAGAGGTTGCCGACGTAGTCGAAGGCGTTCTCGACGGTGAGGTTCTCCATGCGCACGTCGGGCGCGCGCACGGTCACGCTGGCGCATCCCCATGTGCCCCAGGGTTGGCCGTCGCGACGTTTCATGCCGGCGGCCGCGTCGTAGGTGAGCACGCTGGTCGCGCGGTCCTCGCCGATCAGGTGGACGAATGGGCGGTCGATGACGAGCTTCTCGTGCCAGCGGCCGCGGGTGACGAGGATGCGGAACGGACGCGTGCCATCGACCGGCGCGGCGGCGATGGCGTCGCTGACGGTGGCGAACGTGCGATGGCCGTCGCGTGGAGCGGTTGCGACGATGGCGTCGAAGTGACAGGCCTCCTCCCCCTGCTGGCAGGAGGAGGTTGGGAGGGGAGTGTGAGGCGCGTCAGCGCCGAGCTCGCCGCGTTGCGGCTTCGCGACCCCTCCCCAACCGGCCCGGCCTTCGGGCGTAGCAAGCAGGGGAGGGGGCAAGAGCAGCAGCGCGGTGGAGGACGCCAACCCGCGCAGCATTCGACGCCGTTGCAGCAAGGAATCCTGCGACATCACTTGAACGGACCCGCACCCAGGATCACCGCCAGCGGCACCAGCGCAGTCGGGTCGATGCGGCGGTACAGCGTCGGCGTCCAGGCGACGTTCGGGTCCAGCGGCACCGGATTGACCGCATTGAATGCCGCGACCACATCCACGCGCGCATGGCGCAGCAGCCCGTTGCGCAGCGTGCCCTCCGCGCGCAGCGCGGTGCCGTTGAAGCGCTCCACGAACAGGTCCGGCGTCACCGCTTCGGGCACGAGGAAGTGGTTGTTCTGCGCGACGATCTGCGACTCGATGCCCGCGCCCCAGCTGTAACCGTAGGTCAGCGCGCCTTCGTTGGTGAGCGTGTACTGGTTGTTGAACACGTGCACCTGCCCGAATCGCACGCGCGGCACGCGCTGGCCGAGGTCGTGGAAGAGGTTGTGGTGCAGCGTCACGCGCAGCTTGTTGCGATCGGCGCTGGCACCGTCGGAGGAGCCGATCAGCATCGCCTTGTCGTGGTTGGCCATCAGGTTCCACGAGACGGTGACGTTGTCCGATTCGTTGGTGACATCCACCAGTCCGTCGTGGCGCTGGTAAAGGCGGTTGAAGTACGTGGGCGCGTCTTCGTCGCGCGTGGCGACATCGAGGAAGGCGTTGTGGTCGATCCACACGTGCGTGGCGTTGCGCACGGAGATGGCGTCGTACAGCGAATTCCAGTTGCCATCCGCACCATCGGTGGGCGCCCACTGCGGGAAGCAGTCGTAGCTGTCCACCAGCAGCAGGTTGCGCACGATGACGTTCATCGGCTGGTTGCCGCTGGTCGAACTGGGGCGGATGTCGAGCCACGCGCCGCGCAGACCATCGCCGTGGTCTGCGCCGATGATCGTGGTGTTGGCCGGCACGCGGATGCGCACGCGCGCCTGTTGCGCAGCGGCAGAGGCGACGCGTGCGCGCTCCTGCGGGCCACTGGGATTGACGCGGCCCCAGGTGGTCGGATCGTAGGCGGCGAGGAAGGCGGGCAGCGAATACAGCTCGCCCGTCGTCGCATCCGCGCGCGCGTAGTCCTCGCAGGTGAGCGGGTTGCCGTCGGCATCGACGTTCGCGTCGATCATGCCTTCGATGCGGATGATCTTCGGTGTGGCATCGGGGAAGTTCAGCGCCGCGACCAGTGCGTTGCGGTCGGACACGGTGAACACGTGCGCCGCGTCGGCGGCCGATCCGCCGGTGGTGCCCTGTGGCAGCGCGGTGGTGGTTTGTGCGGCCCAGCCGTCGTTGGCTGCGATGGTCTGACGTTCCAGGCCATGGCCGGCGTGCGCGCTCAACGGCAATGCGAGCGCGAGTACGGACAGGAAGATCTGCGTGCGGTGGCTCATCGGTACCGCTCCTTCGTGAGTGGAGGGAGCGGACGTCGGCGTCGGGCGGCGGCGCGGCGTCCGCGGGATCACAACGCAACTGCCAGCGTGCAATGCAGCCCTCTCCCGCGTGCGGGAGGGGGGTTTGGGTGAGGGCGTTCGCTCGCCCTCACCCGCCCCTTGCGGGGCACCTTCTCCCGCAAGCGGGAGAAGGGTCATCGCGTCAAACGGTCAGAACTTGTAACGCGCGCCGAGGAAGTACTGGCGGCCGGTGTGGTGGTAGACCGAGGCGCGATCGCCGATGGAATCCACCCACTGGTCCTGGTACTCGTCGGTGAGGTTCAGGCCTTCCAGCGTGATCTCGAAGTGCTCGTTGATCTTGTAGGAGGCCGACATGTCGATGGTCAGCGTCTCGGCGGTGCCTTCCACGTCGTTGTTGTTGCGGCCCGGCACCGTGGTCAGGAAGTCGTCGCGGTAGGCGGCCGACACGCGTGCACCGAACTTCGGTCCCTCGTAGTACAGCGTCGCGTTGTAGGCGTTCTTCGACAGGCCCGTCAGGTCCGTGCGCAGCGAGGGCGCGCCGGTGGCGGTGACGTACTGGATCTTCGAATCGACGTAGGTGTAGTTCAGCTGCACGCCGAAATCGCTCCAGAAGCCGGGCAGGAACACGAACGGCTGCTGGTAGGTGAACTCCAGGCCCTTCAGCGGACCGCCCTTGGAGTTGATCGGGACGTTGAACTGGAAGTCGTCGTTGACCGTCGCCGTGGTGCCTTCGAGCAAGCTCGCCGGCAGGCCGGAGCTGGAGTACGGACGCGTCTCGCGCGAGGTCAGCACGAAGCTGTCGATGTCCTTGTAGAACAGGCCCAGCGCGAGCAGCGATTCCTCGGCGAAGTACCACTCGAAACTGAGGTCGCCCGTGGTGGCGCGGAACGGATCCAGCATCGGATTGCCGCCGTTGACCACGCGGTTGCCGCCGCTCACGTTCACCGTCACGCCCGGCGTGAGGTTGCCCAGGCCCGGACGCGCCATCACCTTCGCGCCCGCCACGCGGATCAGGAAGTCCGGCGTCACGTCGAGCACGAGGTTGAACGAGGGCAGCGTGTCGTCATACGAGCGACGGACCGTGGTCAGCTGCGCCGCGCCGGTGCCGACGGTCGAATAGCCCGTGGAGGTCTGCTTGGTCTCGACCTGGCGCACGCCGACGTTGCCGCTCAGCGGCAGGCTGCCGATCTGCGTGGTGAAGTCGGCCTGCAGCCAGAAGCCGTGGTCCTTCTCTTCCACGCTGCGGTTGTTGCCCAGCACCGCCGCCACCTGGTCGCTGACGGCGAACATGCCGCTGTCGCTGTAGATGTTGAACACGCGGTTGAATGCGTCGATGTCCGGAATCAGCCAGGTGCTGTCGCCAACGCCGCTGATGTCCTCCAGGCCGATCTGACGGGTCAGGTCGGCCAGCGTCACGCCGGCCGGCAAGGCGGGCACCAGCACTTCGGACGCGCGACGTTCCTCACGGCTGTCGAAGGTGTATTCCTTGTACTGACCGCCGCCCTTCAGGCGCACCGCATCGGTGAGCTGCCAGGCGAAACCGAGCTGCGCGTTGTCGATCGTGTTGTCGGCGTACTGCGGGCGCAGGCGGATTTCCGAACCCGGCACCGCCGTGGTGCCGTTGATGAACGCCCATTGCGATGGGTCGTTCACGTCGAAACCGTTGGTGATGACGGGCAGGCGGTTGTCGCCGCGGTAGTCGTAGACGTAGCCGTCGGCATTGAGGCGGTCGATCGTGATGGTGGTCTGGATCGGGTTGGAGAATTCCGACTTGGCGCGTCCCGCCTCGAAATTGAGGCTGAAGTCCTCGGTGAGCTTGTGGTCGCCGTAGAAGTTGAACTGGGTGAACTTGGTTTCCAGTTCGTCGTAGCGCGCTTCCGAACGCACGTCCACATCGTCGAAACGGCCGTAGACGAGGTTGCCGCGACCGTCCACCGCGCCTTCCAGCACGCGCGACTGCGCCTTGCCGGCGGCGCCGCCGCGGCTGAAGGACAGGCCGTTGAGGAAGTTCTCGGTGCGCGTCGCGTCCAGGTCGGCGTACATCATGTCCAGGCCCAGCGACGTGCTGTCGGTGGGATCGAACTGCAGCGACGCGGTCACGCCCAGGCGTTCCTGCTCATGCTCCAGCACGCCGTAGCGCGGGATGCGCGGGTGGAACACGCTGGCGCTGCAGGCGGCGGGGAAGGGCGAGGTGTTGGTCGGACGGGCCGCGGTGGGGCAGCCGTTGAAGCCGCCGCTGCCGGTCGCGCCGGTGGTGCCGTTGCTGGGGCCGTTGTCCCAGCGCACGGTGCTGTGGCCTTCCTCGACCAGGCGCCGCTTGGTGTAGGCCACCGAGAGCAGCGCGCCGAACTTGTTGTCGGCCCAGGTGTTGCTGATCAGCATGGTCGCGCGCGGATCGAGGTCCGACGCCAGGTCGTTGTAGCCCAGCTGCGCACCGGTGACGAAGGTGAAGCCGTCGTAGTCGAACGGACGCGCGGTCTGCAGGTCGACGGTGGCGCCGAGCGCGCCTTCCTCGATCTCGGCCGACGAGGTCTTGCGCACGGTGATGCTGTTGAACAGCTCCGAGGCAAAGACATTGAAGTCGAAGCCGCGGCCGCGGTTGGCGCCGCCGGAGCTGTCGGTACCGCCCGTGGTGGTCAGCGCCTCCATGCCGTTGATGCGCACGCGGGTGAACTGGCTGTCCAGGCCGCGCACGGAGATCTGCCGGCCTTCGCCCGCATCGCGCGCGATCGACACGCCCGGGATGCGCTGCAGCGATTCGGCCAGGTTCAGGTCTGGAAAGTCCGCGATGTCCTCGGCGACGATGGCGTCGACGACGCCAATCTCGCTGCGCTTCTTGTCGAGCGCTTTTTCGAGCGCGCCACGGAAGCCGGTGACGGTGACGGTGTCGAGTTCGGTCGGTTGGTCCGTGGACTGCGCGGCGGCCGGGGCCGCGGCGGGTGCGGCGGCTTCCTGCGCGAGCGCGCTGACGGCGCTCAGCTGGAGCGCCAGGCCGATGGATGCGGCCAGCAAGGTAACCGGTGTCTTTTTGGCGGCACGCTGAAATTGCATAGGTTCTCCCCTCCCATATGGCATATACAGCTTGTAAGGTGCGTGTTGACTGGCTTGCGACGCTTGCTATGGTTGTTCCGGCGGTGAAATGACACCGATGGTCAAAACCCTAACAAAAGGGATGGCCGACCGCATGCTGCGGTGCGCCATGACCCGGCCCGAGGGGGCGCCGACGGGGTGCAAGTGGCCGGCAAGCAGGCAGAATCGACGCGTTTGCTACCGGGGGACGGATCAGATGACGAGGAACGGGACGTGAGTCGAGTGGTGTGTTTCGGTGAGCTGCTGCTGCGCCTGTCGGCGCCCGGTCGCGAACGGGTGCTGCAGTCGCCGCGCCTGGATGTCCATATCGGGGGCGCGGAAGCCAACGTGGCGGTGCTGCTGGCCCAGCTCGGCCATGACGCGGCGATGGTGTCCACCGTCGCCGACAACGCGCTGGGCGCATCGGCGGTGGGCGAGCTGCGCCGCTACGGCGTCGACACCCGCCCGGTGCGCGAGGCCCCCGGCCGCATGGGCCTGTACTTCCTCTCGCACGGCGCAATGCAGCGACCGAGCGAAGTGCTCTACGACCGCGCCGACTCCGCCTTCGTGCGCAATGCCGACTACGACTGGGACGCGCTGCTGGAAGGCGCCGACTGGCTGCACCTGTCCGGCGTCAGCCCGGCGTTGGGTCTGGCGACGGCGGAGGCGACCATCGCCGCTGCGCGCGCCGCGCGCCGACTGGGCGTGAAGGTGTCCTTCGACGGCAACTTCCGCGGCAAGCTCTGGCAGGCGTGGGACGGCGACGCGGCCGGGCTGCTGTACCAGATCTTCGCCGAGGCCGACCTCGTCTTCGCCGACCACCGCGACATTGCCGTCGTGCTCAACGAGCGCGTGCCTTCCGAGGGCGAGAAGGCCGTCGCCGAGGCGGCCACGCGCGCCTTCGCCGCGTTCCCGAACCTGCGCTGGCTCACCTGCACGTTGCGCACGCAGCACAGCGTCGACCGCCACACGCTGTCGGCGGTGATGGTCGAACGCGACGGTGCGCGTCGCCGGGCGCCCGACTACGCGCTGGAAGGCATCGTCGACCGCATCGGCACGGGCGACGCCTTCGCAGGCGGCGTGCTGCACGGCCTGATCAGCGGCATGGAGCCACCCGACGTGCTGCATTTCGGCCTGGGCGCGGCGTGCCTGAAGCATTCGATCCCGGGCGATTTCTGTCTCGCCACGGCGCAGGAAATCAGCGATGTCATTTCGCAGGCGGGCTTCCATGTCCGCCGTTGACGCCCAGGCCGTGCTGCAGGGGCACCGCATCGTGCCCGTGTACACGCCCGCCAGCGTCGACGAGGCGCTCGCGGTGGCGCGCGCGCTGAAGGCTGGCGGCATCGGTGCGATCGAAGTCACGCTGCGCACGCAGGTCGCCATGGACGCGGTGGCCGCCATCGCGCGCGAGCTGCCGGGCATGCGGGTGGGCGTGGGCACCGTGCTCGACGTGGAACAGATGCGCGGTGCGAAGGACGTGGGCGCGACGTTCATCGTCTCGCCCGGCAGCTCGCGCGAGCTGCTCCAGGCCGCGGTGGAGATGCGCATCGCCTACCTGCCCGGCGTGGCCACCGGCAGCGAAGTCATGGCCGCGCTCGCCGCGGGCCATCGCCTGCTCAAGGTGTTCCCGGCCGAACCGATCAACGCCTTCGAGCTGATCAACGCCTGGCGCGGACCGTTCGCGCAGGCGCGCTTCTGTCCGACGGGCGGCATCGACGCCGCGCGCGCCCGCGAATACCTGCGCCTGCCCAATGTCGCCTGCCTGGGCGGCTCCTGGCTGACTCCGTCCGACGCGCTGCGCGCGGGCGATTGGGCACGCATCGAGGGCCTTGCGCGCGAGGCCGTGGCGCTCGTCGCGGACTGACCTGGCGCGTCAGAAGCGGCCGTCCGGGCGTCATTGCGCACGCCCGGATGTGGCCTGCTTCGCCAAAGTCGCCAATTTCCCGTGATTTTTTGCGCAAACCCACTTGGCGGCGCGATTGCGTTGCCCTACATTCCGCTTGCCTAGCTGCGGTTTCCGGGCATCCATCAACCATCGAGTATCACGAGACACATATGGCGAAGACGAAGAAAGTGGCAAAGAAAGCCGCCCCGAAGAAGGCCGCTGCCAAGCCGGCCGCTCCGAAGCCGATCAAGGAAGTGCTGTCCAAGTCCGGCCTGGTCGCGCACATCGCCGAGGCGACGGGCGTGGTCGCCAAGGACGTTCGCAACGTCCTGGCCGCACTGGAAGGCGCCGTGCACGCGTCGGTCAGCAAGAAGGGCGCCGGTGCGTTCACCCTGCCGGGCGTGCTGAAGATCACCGCCGTCAGCGTTGCGGCCAAGCCGAAGCGCAAGGGCATCAACCCGTTCACCAAGGAAGAGCAGTGGTTTGCTGCCAAGCCGGCCACGGTGAAGGTCAAGGTCCGTCCGCTGAAGAAGCTGAAGGACGCCGCGGCCTGATGACCGCCGGGATGCGGCGTGCGCAATGCCGCCGCATCCTTTCCGGCGTTCACGTACCGGGCGCCGTTGTGGTGCCGCATCGCCGACGCACGTCGGTGATGTGCGTCCGTCGATGTAGACCGCCGAAGTAAGACCCACGATGTAAGAGCACGATCCCGCGCGCGTTCGCGCCTTCTCAGGGATCCAGCCACTTCCTCGCCTGTGCGTCGCGCACGTCTTCGGGCGTGTCGAGGTCGTAAGCCAGTTCCGGCGCGTCCAGCGTCCACACGTCCGGCAGCACGCTCAACCGCGCTCCCAGGCCCGAGTCGCCGTGCAGCGCACGCGCGGACGCAAGCACCTGCATGGAAACCACCGCCGGCGCACCCAGGCGCGCGCCGTGCCGGGTCGCCGCGCAGCCGGACGGTGAAACCACGGTGCCGTCGAGCAGTGCGCGCAGGTGATGTTCCTCCAGTGCCGGCTGGTCGCAGACCAGGATCAGCACGGCGCCGTCGAAGTCCTGCAGCGTGTCCGCCGCCGCGATGAGGCTGCCGGCCAGCCCGGATCCCCAATGCGGATTGACGACGCATTCCAGCCGGTTGTCCACCGCGATGATGCCCAGTGCACCGGCCACGGCCTGCGCGTGCGCGCCGATGACCGCGATCAGGCGCGCCGGATGCGTGGCCGCCGCCAGGCGCACGGCGCGGTGCACCAGGGTTTCGCCGTCGCGCGTGAGCAACTGCTTCGGCCGCCCCAGACGCGTGCTTCCGCCGGCCGCCAGCACCACCGCCGCGTGTTTCATGGCGCACCGTGCAGGTGGCGTTGCAGCTGCGCGGCGATGCTCAGCGCGATCGCTTCCGGCCCGTTGCCGCCCAGGTGCAGGCCGACGGGCGAGTGCAGGCGCGGCTGCAGTACGTCGCGCGCGCTGGCCGGGAGCACGCGGAACAGGTCATCGCGCCGCCGCACCGGGCCGAGCAGGCCGATGAAGCCGACCGGCGTGTCGGCGAGCGCATGCAGCGCCTCGCGGTCGAGTTCGAAATGGTGGTGCATGACCAGCGCGACGTCGCCCAGCCGCGCGGTATCGGCGATCGCCTGCGTCGGCGTCTGCGTGATCGCGACGTCGGCCAACGCACCCGCAGCGATCCAGCGCGGGCGGCGTTCGACCAGCGTCGTCGTCGCGCCCAGCGCGCGCAGCAGCGGCAGCAGCACCGGCGTTTCCGGGCCGGCGCCGAATACCGTGATCGACGGTGCCGGCGGGATCGACAGCGTCCAGCGTGCCGATGCATCGGTCCAGTCCGGCGCGTGCGCGGGCAACCGCAGCGAGGCGACGTGCGCACCGGCTCCTGTTTCCAGCGTGCCGTCGGCGTGCACTGCGATGTGCAGCGGCTCGCCCGCACGCCACGCCGCCACGTGTGCCGGCCAAGCGTGCAGCGCCGCTACCGGCAGCAGCGCGATGCGCAGGCGACCGCGGCAGCCGATCGCCGAACCGGAAAGCAGGTCTTCGTCGCCGCGCGTGTCGATCTCGAGGAAATCGATGCGCCCCGCGCGTGCGGCGTCGTCGGCGCGCTGCTGGATTTCCGGTTCCAGGCAGCCGCCACTGAGCCAGCCGACCTGCGCGCCATCGCCGTCGAACAACGCCAGCGCACCGGCGCGCACGTAAGTCGAACCGCTGGTTTCCAGCACGAGCGCCAGGGCCGCCGGATCGTCGCGGGACAGCGCCGCGACGGAGGCTTCGAGCACCGCGCGCGCACCGCCGGTCGGCAGTGCGGTGGGCATCAGGGTGGTCAGGCGGGGCTGGTCCATGGACTGAGCTTGGGCGAGACGACGGAGTGCCGGCGTGATCGTGCCGATTATGTGGCCGCGCAAGCGTTCGAGGCCGACGACGAGGGCGCGCGCCGGAGGATCGGGCAAGGATCGGCGAGGATCGGGCTGGAGGCCGCGCGATGGCCGGCGTCTACTGTAGCCACGGACATGCCGTGCCTTGGCGCCCTCACGGGGCCGGGCGTAGGCTGCCGATACCCCAGCCGCCGCGAGGGACCCCATGAAGCTGCTTGTGAACGGCACCGAGCACGACGTCGAAGCAAATCCCGACATGCCCCTGCTGTGGGTGCTGCGCGATCTGCTCCACCTCACCGGCACCAAGTTCGGCTGCGGCATCGCGCAATGCGGTGCCTGCACGGTGCATGTCGACGGCGCACCGCGACGCGCCTGCGTCACGCCGGTGTCCACCGTGGAAGGCAAGGCGATCACCACCATCGAAGGCCTGTCGAAGGACGGCACGCATCCCGTGCAGCGCGCATGGGCGGAGCTGGACGTCGTGCAGTGCGGCTACTGCCAGTCGGGCCAGATCATGTCCGCCGCCGCGCTGCTGGCGAAGGTGCCCGCGCCCAGCGACACCGACATCGACCAGGCCCTGTCCGGAAACCTCTGCCGTTGCGGCACCTACCAGCGCATCCGCGCGGCGGTGCATCGCGCGGCGGAGATCGGAAAGTCCTGATCGGGGCCCTGCTCTTGAGTCCCTCTCCCACCGGGAGAGGGGTTGGGATGAGGGGCAACGAAGCATCACCGTCGAACAGCCAGTGCACTACCGCGCTGGGAGTTCGAGCCTTGAAGCTCCGTTACCCCTCTTCCGCCCTCCGGGCACCTTCTCCCGAGGGGAGAAGGAAAAGGCAAGAATCCGCGGAGCATGTGATGAACGCTCGATTGAACCCATCCCGCCGCAACTTCCTCAAAGCCACCGCAACGCTCGGCGCGGGCCTGGTCGTCGCCTTCGTAGTGCCCGGCGCGAAGCGCTTCGCGCAGGCCGCGCCCGGGGAGGCGGGCGCGGTGGCCGACGGCTTCGTGCCCAATGCCTTCCTCCGCGTCGCACCGGACGACACCGTCACCGTGCTGATCGCGCATTCGGAGATGGGGCAGGGCGTGTGGACCACGCTGGCGATGCTGGTGGCCGAGGAACTCGACGCCGACTGGACCAAGCTTCGCGTCGAACACGCACCGGCCGCGCCGCCGTATGCGCACACGGCCTTCGGCATGCAGATGACCGGCGGTTCGACGACCACATGGTCGGAATTCGACCGCTACCGCCAGGCCGGCGCCACCGCGCGCGCGTTGCTGGTGGCGGCGGCCGCGTCGAAGTTCGGCGTGCCGGTGGCGCAGGTACGCACCGAAAACGGTGTCGCCATCGCCGGCGACCAGCGTGCGCGCTACGGCGAACTCGCCGCCGCCGCCGCGCTGTTGACGGCGCCGGCGAAAGTCGCGCTGAAGGATCCGAAGGACTGGAAACTCATCGGCCATCCCACCAAGCGCCTGGACACGCCGGAGAAGATCACCGGCCGCGCCCAGTTCGGCATGGACGTGCAGTTCGATGGCCTGCTGACGGCGCTGGTTGCGCGTGCGCCGGTGTTCGGCGGCTCGGTGAAATCCTTCGACGCCACCGCCGCGAAGGCCGTGCCCGGCGTGCGCAACGTCGTGCAGGTGCCCAGCGGCGTGGCCGTAGTGGCCGATCACTATTGGGCGGCGAAGCTCGGCCGCGATGCATTGAAGATCGAGTGGGACCTCGGCCCGAACGCCGCACTGGACACGCCCGCATTGCGCGAGCAGTTCCGCACGCTGGCGCTCACCGACGGCACGCCGGCCGCCCAGGGCGGCGACGCCAAGGCCGCGCTGTCGAAGGCCGCGCGCACGCTGGAGGCCGAATACCACGTTCCCTATCTCGCGCACGCGCCGATGGAACCGCTCAACTGCACGGTGAAGGTCGACGGCGAGGGCTGCGACATCTGGACCGGCACGCAGTTCCAGACGCTGGACCAGCAGGTCGCGGCGAAGATCCTCGGCCTTGCGCCCGAACAGGTGCGCATCCACACCACCTTCCTCGGCGGCGCCTTCGGTCGGCGTGCGACGCCGAGTTCGGACTTCGTCAGCGAAGCGGTGCAGGTCGCCAAGGCCGCTGGCGCCCCGGTGAAAACGGTCTGGACGCGCGAGGACGACATACGCGGCGGCTACTACCGGCCCATGTATTTGCAGCAGGCACGCATCGCGCTGGACGACGCGGGCAAGCCCATCGCGTGGCACCACGTCCTGGTTGGCCAGTCGATCCTCGCCGGCTCGCCGTTCGAGGCGGCGATGGTGAAGAACGGCATCGACGCGACTTCGGTCGAAGGCGTCGCCGATTCGCCTTACATCAAGGACCTGACCGACCATCGAATAGAACTGCATTCGCCGCGCACCGGCATTCCCGTGCTGTGGTGGCGCTCGGTGGGGCACAGCTACAACGGCTTCGTCATGGAAAGCCTGGTGGACGAGCTCGCGCACGCGGCCAAACAGGACCCGGTCGAATACCGCCGCGCGCTGTTGCAGAAGCATCCGCGCCATCTGGCCGCGCTCAACCTCGTCGCCGACAAGGCCGGCTGGGGTTCGCCGCTGCCGCAGGGGCAGGCGCGCGGTGTCGCCGTGCACGAATCCTTCGGCAGCTTCATCGCACAAGTGGCGGAGGTGTCGATCGATCGCACGCCCGGCACGCACCATCCGATCCGCGTGCATCGCGTGGTCTGCGCGATCGACTGCGGCATCGCGGTGAATCCCGAAGGCGTGCGCGCGCAGATGGAGTCGGGCATCGCCTTCGGCCTCGGCGCGGCGCTGCACAGCGCGCTGACGTTCAAGGAAGGGCGCGTGCAGGAATCGAACTTCCACGACTACGTGGTGCTGCGCATGGACGAGATGCCGAAGATCGAAGTGCACATCGTCCCGAGCACCGAGAAGATGGGCGGCGCGGGCGAACCGGGAACGCCGCCGATCGCGCCGGCCGTGGCGAACGCGCTGTTCGCGCTCACCGGCCAGCGCCTGCGCGAACTGCCGCTGCGTCTTCCCGCCGAAAACGCCAACGTCTGAGGAGACGACCATGCGCCTTGCATTCGCGAACCGCGTTGTCGTGTTGCTCGCCGTCGTCCTCCTCGCCGCATGCGCGAAGCGCCCGAGCCCGGAGCAGCAGGCCCAGGGGCTGGCGGCCTTCGCCACGGTGGAGAAGGTGTTCCAGCACCCGCGCTGCAGCAATTGCCATATTCCGGGCGACCAGCCGTTGCAGTTCGACACGCAGGTGCCGCACATGATGAACGTCGTGCGCGGCCCCGAGGGCAAGGGCGCTACGGGCCTTCCGTGCGCGTCGTGCCACGGCGAAGCCAACCTGCCCGCGAGCTACGGCCCCAACGCACCACCGGGCGCGCCGCATTGGGCACTGCCGCCGCCGGATCAGAAGATGGCGTGGATCGGCGTACCCGCGCACGAGCTGTGCGCGATGATCCAGGACCGCAAGCGCAACGGCGATCGCGACATGGAAGCGATGTTCAAGCACGTCGCCGAAGACAAGCTGGTGCTGTGGGGCTGGGCACCGGGCGGCAACCGCGTCGCCGTGCCGGTGCCGCACGACGAGTTCGTCAAGGCGTTCCGCACCTGGATGGATGCGGGCGCGCCGTGCCCGCAGGCGCAGGGGTGATCTCCACGAGAAAGACGCATTCGACCGGAAGTGCGAGTTGGAATCTGCGAAAAATTCCGCTGTGAAGCGGGTTCGTCTGCCGCCTAACGTGCGCGCCATGTCTTCCAGGGAAATGGAACATGGCAGCGCGATCGGAAGTACGTTTCACCTTTGAAGGAGGCGGTAGCGCATTCGACGTCGTCCGCTTCGAGTTGAGGGAAGGGGTTTCACAGCCCTTCCGCCTGGAGCTGGAGCTGTCCAGCTTCGATGACGCCATCGACGCCACGGCGCTGCTGGATCGGGATGCGACGTTCGCCATCGCGCGCGACGGTATCGTCGAACGCCGGGTGCACGGCATCGTCACGGCCTTCGAGCAGGACGAAACCGGCTTCCAGCGGACGCGGTACCGGGCCACGGTCGAATCGCCGCTGGCGCGGCTGGGCCTGCGTCATGGCAGCCGCATCTTCCAGCAGGTCGCGGCGCCGGAGATCCTGGCGACACTGCTGAAGGAGCATCGCCTGGCGGGGACGCGCACGGCGTTCCGGAGTACGCACGAGCCGCGCGAGTATTGCGTTCAATACCGCGAAACCGATGCGACGTTCTTCCATCGCATCGCAACCGAGGAAGGCATCGTCCACTGGAGCGAGGCGCAGGACGGTCACGGTACGCTGGTGCTGAGCGACCGCATCGACAGCGCGCCGATGCTCGATGGTCCGGTGGTCTACCAGCCCGCGCCCGCGGGTGAGGCGCCGGGCCCGCACCTGTGGCACGTCGGGTACCGCCGGGAACTCGCGCCGACGCGGCTCACGAACCGCGAATACACCTTCAAGAACCCACGCTACGACCTGCAACACGAGGCCAGGGCGTGGGCGGCGGAGAACGCCATCGGCGACTACGAGCACTACGACTACGCCGGGCGCTACAAACGCGACGAAGCCGGAAAGCCGTTCACACGCAGCAAGCTGTCGGGCCTGCGCAACGCGGCCGAGCACGCGCGAATCGAAGGCGACGATGCCCGCCTGTGGCCAGGACTGGCGTTCAACCTGACCGGCCACCCGACCACCAAGCTCAACGACCGCTGGCGCGTGATTTCGATGCGCCATACCGGCGAGCAGGCGACCTCGCAGGAAACCGACGCCGCAGACGCCGAGCACGGCAGCCGCTACAAGTACGAAGCCACCGTCGTCCCCGCCCACTACGACTGGAAACCCGAACCGGCCCCGCGCCCGGTGGTCGACGGGCCGCAGATCGCCCACGTCGTCGGGCCCCAAGGCGAAGAAATCCACTGCGACGAACACGGCCGCGTGCAGGTGTGGTTCCCCTGGGACCGGGAAGGTCCGCGCGAGAACGCCACTTGCTGGATTCGCGTCAGCCAGGGCTGGGCAGGCGCCATGTACGGCTTCCAGGCGATTCCGCGTATCGGCCACGAGGTCATCGTCAGCTTCCTGGAAGGCGATCCGGATCAGCCCATCGTCACAGGACGGGCCTACCACGCCGCCAATCGCCCGCCGTACGAGCTGCCGCACCACAAGACCCGCACCACGTTCAAAACCCAGACCCACAAGGGCGAGGGCTACAACGAACTTCGCTTCGAGGACGAGGCCGGGAAGGAAGAAATCTTCGTCCATGCGCAGAAGGACCAGAACATCGTCGTCGAACACGACGAGACGACGAAGGTCGGGCATGACCGCAGCGAAGACGTCGGCAACGACGAAACCATCGCCATTGGCCACGACCGCACCGAAACCGTAGGCAACGACGAAACGCTGAGCATCGGCCAGGACCGCCGCGAAACACTCGGCCGCGATCACACCATCGACATCGGCCGAAGTCGCCACGTCACCATCGCCAAAGACCTGATCGAAGACATCGGCAACGTCCGCATCGAGAAGACCGCGACCGATCGCAAGGCCGAGACCGGTGGGCATTACGAGCACAAGGTCGCCGGTCGCCTCGACATCGAAGCCGGCCAGTCCATCACCGAGCGCACGCAGATCGCCGAAATCAACGGCAGTCGGCGCGTCATCCTGCGCGGCCCGGGCGGCAGCATCACCATTGACGATAGCGGCATCAAGCTCGATGCCCTTCACATCCGCCTCAAGGGTCCGGTGCGGATCGAAGGTGAGGGACGTGGCAACGAGTTCACGGTAGAGGGAACGCTGTTGCCCGCTGTGCCGCTGGAAATGGCATGTCCGTGGGGCGGCGCTGTTGCGTTCCAGCCGAAGAAGGAGCAACTGCTACCCGCAGCCTCAGGCCACCCGCAGCTCGCATCGCCCACCGATGCCGCGCAGCCTGCGCATGGAGTCGCCCCGGCCGTGCCGCTGCCGGCGAATCCTGCGACGCCGCCCCCAAGTCCGGGCGCCACTCCAACCACGGCGCCTCCGTCACCTGCGCCCACGCCGCATGAGTGCCAATGGCGCATCCCGTCCGTCGAGCAGACGAACTGCCGGATGAACATGGAGGGCGCCGACTACTACATGTTGGACAAACTCAAGAACCGAGTGTTGGACCCGACGACACGGCTTCCGCACCTGCTTCGGTACTCCACGTTTGAGGGAAAGTTCGATCTTCGTTATGACGAGGCGGCAAAGGTGATTACCGCCACGGTCCGCATCAAGGTGGTGCCCAAGGACATGGTGGAACTGGACGTGGCGACTGGCGCGACGCCCGCCGCGAGGCGACCGAAGCTGGACTCGAACGGAACGCCGATCTCCGTGCCCTTCGACAGTGACAAACACTGGACTCAGGCGGAGATCTCGAACGCGAATCATCGAAAGGTGGATCGGGCTCAGGTTGGTATTGACCTTGAAGGCCTCGCGGATCGTGTCACCGACACGCTGGGGCAGGACAAATACAAGCTGACTATCGATGGTTGTCCGCAGGGCAGCGCCTGTAGTTGCCAGATCCCGGTGAAGTTTGCGGTCGAGCTACAAAAGCACGACGAGACGTACCCCAGCGCACCGCATCACACCATCGAAATGTACCCGCGCAGTGCACGTGCCAACGCGGCCGCCTGGGGAGAGGTAAGCGGCTCGTATGACTGGAATACGTCCATATGGAAGCCTCACACGGTCGATCACGTCACCACGCATGAAGTCGGTCACCTCTTCAGCTGGCCCGATGAGTACTGGGCGCATGGCGGCGCGTGCCATAAGCAGTACGTCGTGGGCCAGGACATCGACTTCAGTACTGAAGCGCCATTAAAGGGCACGGATGTCTGGCAGCTTCAGGCCACGGCCAATCTGATGGGAGGTGGCGTTCATATCCAGACGACCGGAACCCCGGTCTATTACGTCCATCGCATCCGCGACTGGTTCGCCCGCCGGACGGGTAAAGCCTGGAAGGTCATCCGATGAAATCACGCCTCGTCCCCTTCGTACTGATTTCCCTTCTCCACGCAGGATGCGCCATGAGCACCGAACCCAAGCCCGACTCACCGCCGCTGTCCCCACAGACCATGTCGTTCTCATACATGGGCATGACGGGCCTCAATTCGCTCGGAACCAAGGATGGCGAGCACTACACCCTCTACCTGCCCACCACCACGACCCTGAGCGGTTGGAGCGCAAGCCGGCCCAAGGGTGCACACAGCGCCATCGGTGCCGGTGTGTACAGCGGCACGCTCGATGCGGAAGACAAGCAACTGCTGGAAGCCATGCGCGGAAAGCTCTGCCGCGACCTGAAGTGGCCGGCGATGCGCAGCCCGGAGTACATGTTCAGCTACTACATGCAATGCGATGGCAAGGTTTACACCAATTCGGTGGACCTCAGCGCCGGGTTTCCGCAAGGCACCGAGGGGATGATGTCGACCTTCGGTGAGTTGATGGACCATTTCTATGCCAAGGCCACTCGCACACCGGTCAAGCTCGACGTGGACTACGAGGTCACGCTGCAACGCGCGGAACCATGTGAAGTTTATCGGTGCCTCGCTAGAACGATCGCAGAAGTGAGCCGACTAGCTGATCCGCACTGACGCAGGCCGTCGTCGCTGGCGAGATCAAGCCATTGCCCGGGCGCAACCCGCCACGCCCGGGCGATGCCAAGGGTGCGTCAGCGCACCGCCCCGCGCCGATGCGCCCACGCATAAAGCGCGGGCAGCACCAGCAGGGTGAGCAGCGTGGAGGAGACGATGCCGCCGATCACCACCGTCGCCAGCGGGCGCTGCACCTCGGAGCCGGCGCCGACGTTGAACGCCATCGGCACGAAGCCCAGCGACGCCACCAGCGCGGTCATCAGCACCGGACGCAGGCGGCCGAGTGCGCCATCGAAGATCGCTTCGCCCAGCGGCGCGTTCGACTCGCGCAGGCGGCG
The DNA here is from genome assembly GCF_038446665.1 of Lysobacter sp. FW306-1B-D06B. Taxonomy (NCBI): domain Bacteria; kingdom Pseudomonadati; phylum Pseudomonadota; class Gammaproteobacteria; order Lysobacterales; family Lysobacteraceae; genus Lysobacter; species Lysobacter sp. FW306-1B-D06B. The sequence goes on from NZ_CP151802.1 coordinate 1,228,180, forward strand.
GATGAAGCTCACCAGTACCAGGCCGTTGAGCACCGCCACGCCCGACAGCGCGATGAAGCCCACGCCTGCTGAGATCGAAAGCGGAATCCCGCGCAGCGCCAGTGCGATCACGCCGCCTGTGAGCGCCAGCGGCACGCCGCTGAACACGATCGCCGCATCCTTCGCCGAGCCGAACGCCCAGAACAGCAGCGCGAGGATCACCACCAACGTGACCGGGACGACCACCGCGAGGCGCTGGCTGGCGGAGATCAGCTGCTCGAACGTGCCGCCGTAGCCGAGCCAGTAGCCGGACGGCAGCGTCACGTCGCGTTGCAGGCGTTGCTGCAACTCGTCGACGAAGCCGCCCAGATCACGCCCGCGCACGTTCGCGGTGACCACCACGCGGCGTTTGCCGTCCTCGCGGTTGATCTGGTTCGGCCCGAGCACCGTTTCGATCTTCGCCACCTCGCGCAACGGCACCGTACGCGGCGTGCCGACGGCCCAGTCCGCACTGCGACTGGATTCGTCGGCGTTGGCCTCGTCGCGGAGCGGGATCGGCAGATCGGCCAGGCGTGCGGGATCGCTGCGCATGGACTCCGGCAAACGCACGACGATGTCGAAACGCCGGTCGCCTTCGAACAGCTGGCCGGCGACCTCGCCGCCGACGGCGGTGGCCACCGTGTCCTGCACATCGCCCGGGTTCAATCCGTAACCGGCAAGCGCGCGCCGGTCCGGCGTGACCGAGAGCAACGGCAGGCCCGTGGTCTGTTCGGTCTTCACGTCCGCCGCGCCCGGCACCGTGCGCATCACGCCTTCCACTTCCTCCGCCACGCGCACCAGCGTGTCGAGGTCGTCGCCGTACACCTTCACCGCGACGTCCGCGCGCACGCCGGAAATCAGCTCGTTCATGCGCATCTGGATGGGTTGGGTGAACTCGTAGTTGTTGCCCGGCAGGCGCTTGGCGACGGCTTCGAGCTCGGCCAGCAGCGTGGCCCTGGGCTTGCGCGGGTCGGGCCACGCATCGCGCGGCTTGAGCATCACGTAGGTGTCGGTCACCGACGGCGGCATCGGATCGTTGGCGATCTCCGCCGTGCCGATCTTGCTGAACACGCGCGCCACTTCCGGGCGCGAGGCGAAGCTGCGCTCCAGCTGCGCCTGCATCGTCACCGCCTGGGTCAGGCTGGTGCCGGGAATGCGCATCGCATGCACGGTGACGTCGCCTTCGTCGAGGCTCGGGATGAACTCCGTGCCCAGTCGCGTTGCCAGCAATGCGCACCCCGCGACCAGCGCGACGGCAGTGCCGATGACGATGCGCCCGTGCGCGAGCGACCACGCCAGCGCGGGTCGATAACCGCGCTGCGCCCACGTGATCAGGCGGCTTTCCTTCTCTGCCACCTTGCCGCGCATGCACAGGGCGATCGCCGCCGGTACGAAAGTCAGCGACAGCAGCATCGCGCCGGTGAGCGCCAGCACGACCGTAATCGCCATCGGGTGGAACATCTTTCCCTCGATGCCGGTGAGGGCGAAGATCGGCAGGTACACGGCGGTGATGATGCCGATGCCGAACAGGCTCGGGCGGATCACCTCGGCGGTGGCGGAGGCGGTGAGGTCGAAACGCTCCTCGTCGTCCAGTGCACGACCCAGCGCGTGCTGCGCCTCGCCGAAGCGGCGCAGGCAGTTCTCCACGATGATCACCGCGCCGTCGACGATCAGGCCGAAATCGAGCGCGCCCAGGCTCATCAGGTTGCCCGACACGCCGCCGCGCACCATGCCGGCCATCGTGAACAGCATCGACAGCGGAATGACGGCGGCGGTGATCAGCGCCGCGCGGATGTTGCCCAGCAGCAGGAACAGCACCGCGATCACCAGCAGCGCGCCTTCGACCAGGTTCCGCGTAACCGTGGCGATGGTGCGATCCACCAGCGACGTGCGGTCGTACACCGCATGCGCCTTCACGCCGGCGGGCAGGCTCGCGTTGGCGGCTTCCACTTTCGCCGCGGCGGCCTGCGCGACATCGCGGCTGTTCGCGCCGACCAGCATGAACACCGTGCCGAGCACGACTTCGCGCCCATTCTGCGTCGCCGCGCCGCTACGCAGTTCGGGGCCTTCGCTCACCTGCGCTACATCGTGGATGTGGATGGGCACGCCGTCGCGGCGATCGAGCACGATGTTGCCGATCGCCTCCAGGTCCGCGACCTGGCCCGGCACGCGCACCAGGAACTGCTGGCCGTTGCGTTCGATGTAACCCGCACCGACGTTGCGGTTGTTCGCCGCGAGCGCGGCCACGACGTCGCGCAGCGAGAAGCCGAGCGCGACCAGCCGCGCCGGGTCGGGCGTGATGTGGATCTGCCGCGCATAGCCGCCGATGGTGTTCACCTCGGTGACGCCCGGCGTGTTGCGCAGCTGCGGCCGCACCACCCAGTCCTGCAACGTGCGCAGGTCGGTCGCCGTCCAGGGCGTGCCGTCGCGCTTGCGCGCGGCGGGGTCGGCCTCGACGGTGTACATGAAGATCTCGCCCAGGCCCGTGGAGATCGGGCCCAGCTCGGGATCCAGTCCTTCGGGCAGCTGCGACTTCACTTGTTGCAGGCGTTCGGCCACCTGCTGGCGCGCGAAGTACAGGTCGGTGCCGTCCTTGAAGACGACCGTCACCTGCGACAACCCGTAGCGCGACAGCGAACGCGTGTAGTCGAGTTTCGGCAGCCCGGCGAGCGCGGTTTCGATGGGGAAGGTGACGCGTTGTTCGGACTCCAGCGGCGAGTAGCCGGGCGCTTCGGTGTTGATCTGCACCTGCACGTTGGTGATGTCGGGCGTGGCGTCGATGGGCAGGCGCTGGAAGCTCCACACGCCCAGCGCGATCAGCGCCGCGGTCAACGCCATCATCAGCCAGCGGTGGGCGATGGCGAATCGGATGATTTTCTCGAGCATGTCGATGGCCTCAGTGATCGTGCGAAGCGCCGGACTTTTCGATGTCCGCCTTCACCAGATAGCTCTGCTCCACGACGACGGCGTCGCCGGCACGAAGACCCGACAGCACTTCCACGCGCGTGGCGTCGCGGCGGCCGAGCTCCAGTGGGCGCACCTCGTAGGTGTCGCCCACGCGCACGAACACCACGTCCCAGTCGCGGAAGGTCTGCAATGCGCTCAGCGGTACGGCCAGTGCGACGGGCTGTTCGGCGACGGTGACTTTTGCCGTCACCGCCGAACCCGGACGCCACAGGCCGTCGGCGTTGTCGATGGTGGCGCGCGCGACGGTGCTCTGGCTGGCGGTGGCCGTGCCGGGCAGCACGCGTTCGAGCGTGGTGCGCAGGTTCGCGCCGTCGCTCATGCGCGTGACGGTGACCGGCACGCCCGGGCGCAGGTGCGTGGCATCGGCGCCGAACACATGCAAATCCACCCACAGGCTCGACAGGTCCGCGATCTCGAACAGCGGTGCGCCCTCGGCGGCCACCGTGCCGACCGCAGCGTTGCGCGAGAGCACCACGCCGGAGATCGGCGCGGTCACGCTGTACTGCGACAGGCTCAGGTTGCTTTCGATGGTGGCGAGCGGTTGCCCCGCGCGCACGCGATCGCCGACGTTCGCGCGCAAGGCGCGGATCGGCCCGGGGAAGCGCGCCATCGCGTTGGCGACACGTCCTTCCACCGGCGTGAGCAGGCCCTGCACCTCGTGCTCGTCGGCGATCACGCCGGGGCCGGCGGCGGCGACGCGGATGCCGGATTGCCGTGCGACGTCGGCCGCGATGGCGGTGCGGCCTTCGTAGCTCGGGAATTCCCAGCGCAGCGTGCGGCCTTCGATGCGTGCGGTGACGGCGACGTCGAACGAATGCGGCTCGCCGACGACGGTCGTGGCGATCAGGCGGCCATCGCGCTGCGCGCGCAGCGCGTGGCGCTCGGTCGCGCCGCCCAGGCGCACCAGTGCGACGTCGACCTCGCCGGTCGCCGCGGGCAGCGGCTTACCGTCGCGGTACAGCCAGGCTTCGTACTTCGGCGGCGTGCCGTCTTCGGCGATCGCGAGTTCGACGGTGTAGCCGTCGCTCTGCAATAGCCGCCCGCCGTGTTCGCCGCGTGCGACTTCCGTTTCGGCGTGGCCGTCGCCGGCCTCGTGTTCGTGTCCGGCCTCGCCGGAATTGCCGCAGCCGGCCAGCGCCAGCGCGAGGAGAACGGACAGGATCGGTCGGATGTTCACGGGGAAACTCCCTGTTCCATGGAGCGGGCCGGCAGCACGAGGGCTTCGCCGGTCAGGCGCTGGATTTCGATGAGGGCGCGACGCGCGTCGAGCGCGGCGTCGAGCTGTTGGCGTGCGGTCGCGGTGCGTTCGGACTGGAGCTGCGCCCATTCCAGGTAGCTGATCGCACCGGCGCGGTAGGCGCGTTCGGCGGCGGCTTCGGCGCGCGCGAGTTTTGGCAGGACGTCGTCGCGCAGCCGCAGCACTTCCAGCTGCGCCACGCGGTAACGGCCGTGCGCTTCCACCAGCGTCGAATACAGCGAGAGACCGCGCGACTCGCGTTCGACCTCCAGCATCGCCAGCTCCGTCTGCGCGGCGCGGATCTCCGGCTGCGCGCGACGCGTGCCGCCCAGCGGCATGGAAACACCGGCGATCAGCGCGACGTCGTCCGTGCCGTTGAAGGCGCGCGCGCCGAACTGCCAGTCGACGTCTGTCTTCGCCTGCGAACGGGCGAGTTGCAACCGCGCCTCGCCAATGCGGCGCTGGTCGGCGAAGCGCGCGAGGTCCGGCGTGCGTTCGAGCAATGAGGCGAGGACGTCGAAGTCCGCGATCATCGGAAGCGCCAGTGGGTCTTGCGGTGCCAGATCGAAACGCGGTTCGCGCTCGCCCCACAGCGCGGCGAGGTGCTGACGCGCTGCCTCCTGCGCCTGCTGCGCGCGGCGGCGTTCGAGCTCCGCGCGGGCGAGGGCGGCCTGCGCGGTCAGCACCACCGACTCCGGCGACGCGCCGGCGTCGAATCGATGTTGCGCGGCGGCGACGGTGCGGCGTCGCTGGGCGATGTCGGCATCGGCGAGGTCGCGTTGGCGTTGCGCGGCGACCACGTCGAGGTAACGGCGCGCGGTTTCGGCGAGCAGATCAAGCCGCGCGGCTTCGCGTTCGGGCGCGAGCGCGTCGATGCGGCTTTGCGCGAGCGCGCGGCGGGCGTCGCGCTTGCCGCCGCGTTCGAGCACCGAGGCGAGGCTGAGCGTCAGTTCGGCGTTGTCGAGCCCGGCGTAGTCGCCCGTGCCCAGGACGTTCTCCAGCTCGATGCCGGCGCGCAGCGCAGGACGTTGCGATGCGGTCTCCAGCTCGGCGGCGAGCGCCTGCTCGCGCAGCGCGGGCAGGCGAAGATCAGGGTGGGTGGCGGCGACGCGCGCGAACGCATCGTCCAGGGTGAGTCGATCGTCAGCGCGCGCGGGCGAGCCCGCAACGAGCGCGACGACCAGCGCGGCCAAAGCCGCGGGTCGCGAAAGCATGGTGGTTCTCCGATGGAAAGGCGGACGGAACGCCGGCACATGCCGGCGGCGACATCAGGCCGTGATCGGAGGACGGAACGGTGCGATGTGCGGTGCGGGCGCGAAGGCGACCGTCTGCGCCGGAAGCGGCGAATCGGCGTGCGTGCGCGGCAGCGTCAGCTCCATGCGCGGCAGCACGGCGGCCTGCTGGCCGCAGCAGTGGGTGAGGTGGAAGTGGCTGTCGTCGTGCGGTTTTGAACCGTCGTTGCCCGATGGCGCAACGACCTCGACTGCTTGCGTATCGGTGTGCACGTGCCCATCGCCGGCCACGGCCGCGTGTGCGAGCAGTTCGTGCATTTCCTCCGCGATCGCCAGCGACGGCTTCAGCACCACGCCACACAGCAGCAGGCCCAGCAACAGAAGCCGGAAGGCCTGGGCGAAGGGGGCGGGCACGCGCGACATGCGGCCAAGGGTACGCGGCGGAGGTGGCGATACACAATTTCGTCGGGAATCGGGAATCGGGAATCGGGAATCGGGAATCGGGAATCGGGAATCGGGAATCGGGAAAGCGTCACCGAAGCCGTCATCCCGGCGAAGGCCGGGATCCAGGTCCTCACGCCATCCGGCCCCTCACGTCATTCCCGCGAGGGCGGGAATCCAACGTGCCGCCGCTGGATCGCAGACGGAGAACGCAGGCGCGATCCACACCGCCCTTCCGGCCCCCTGCCGCATTGCCGTCACATGCGCTCCCTAGCCTGTGCGGGTTTTCGCAAGGGGATAGGGGCAATGCGGTCCGGTCTGGCGTGTGCGGGTTTGCTGATGTTGGCGCTGGCCGGTTGCGATGCGGCGCGCACGAACAACGATGCAGCCGCATCGCGGCAGGACGATGTGGCGCTGCCGGCGCCGGTGCTCGAGCAACTGGACACGCAGCCGCTGCGCGATCGTGCGCAGGCCGCCTTGCGCGAGCAGCGCATCCACACGCCGGCAGGCGACAACGCCGTGGAGTACTACCTCGCCCTGCGCGAACGCGAGGCCGATGCCGGTGTCAGCGCGGCGCTGGCGGAACTGCAGCCTTACGTGCTGATCGCCGCGGAGCAGTCGCTCGCGCTGGATCAGCGTGATGAAGCGCGCCGCCTGCTCGCCCTGCTCGCGCGCATGGACCCGCATGCGCCTGCGCTGCCGCGACTGCGTGACGGGCTGCGCGTGGCGCAGGAGCGTGCGGATCGCGAGGAGGGTGCGCGCATCGCGCAAACCGCGCCGCTGCCTGCGCCCATCGCGCCGTCGACGCCTGCATCCACCATCGCGCCCACGATCGCCTCGCCGCCGCCGGCTCCGCAGGTCGCGCCGGCCCCGGTGGCGACTGTCGAACCGCCGCCCGCACTCGCCGAAACACCGCCGCCGCCCGTCGCGACCGCACGCGCCGAACCCGCGCCGCAGGCCCTGCCGCGCCTGCTGCGCGATGCGGCGCCGCGTTATCCGCTGGCCGCGCGCAACCGCCGCATCGAAGGCAGCGTGCAGGTCGCCTTCACCATCCAGCCCGACGGCAGCGTCACCGATGTGCACACGGTGTCAGCACAACCGGAAGGCCTGTTCGAACAGGCCGCGCTGGCGGCCGCATCGCGCTGGCAGTTCGAGGCCACCTCGCGTCGCGTCAACACGACGCGCACGCTGACGTTCCGGTTGCCTGCTCAGCCCAACGGTTGATCGGCTGGCAGCATCGCCGGGCAGCGGCGACAATGCCGGCATGAACACCACCGCCCCGCTGCTGGAAACCGTCGAATTCGAAACCGCGCCGAACCCCGCGTGGACCGTGCTCTGGCTGCACGGCCTGGGCGCGGACGGCAACGACTTCGCGCCGATCGTTCCCGAACTCGTTCGCCGCGACTGGCCGGCGCTGCGCTTCGTCTTCCCGCACGCGCCGGTGCGTGCGGTGACGATCAACAACGGCATGCGCATGCGCGCGTGGTACGACATCGTCCATTTCGATTTCGATGCGTTGAACGCGGGCAACCGCGCCGACGAAGCCGGCGTGGCCGAATCGGTGGCGCAGGTGGAGGCGCTGATCGCGCGCGAGAACGAACGCGGCATTCCGCCGGAGCGGATCGTCCTGGTGGGCTTCTCGCAGGGCGGGGCCATCACCCTGTCGGCGGGCCTGCGCCGACGCGTCCCGCTGGCCGGCCTGGCCGGGCTTTCGACCTATCTGCCCGAGCCGCCCCAGCAGGCGGCCGCCGCGCTGCAGGCCGCGGCCAAGGCGCAGCCGTTGTTCATGGCCCACGGCCAGTTCGACCCGGTGGTGCCCGCCGCCATCGGCGAGCGCAGCGCCGGGACGATGGAATCGCTGGGATTCCGGCTGGAATGGCACCGCTACCCCATGGCCCACCAGGTCTGCGCCGAGGAGATCCGCGACCTGGGCGACTGGCTGTCCGCCCGTTTTGCCGGCTAGGCCCGCCCGATAATTGGTAGCGGGCCCCGCCCGGGGCTAGTATCCCTCTCAATACGGCTCAGCCGGCCTGGGGGATGGAGGCGCCGATGAGGGTAGTGATCGCCGATGACGAACCGCTGGCGCGCGAGCGCCTGCGAGGATTGCTGGCCGAGCAGCGCGGCGTCGAAGTCGTCGCCGAAGCTGCCGACGGCCAGCACGCCCTGCATGCCTGCGCCGAGCATCGCCCGGACCTGGTGCTGCTGGACATCGCCATGCCGGGCATCGACGGACTGGAAGCCGCGCGCCATCTGGCGGCATTCGATCCGCGTCCGGCCGTGGTGTTCTGCACCGCCTACGACGCCCATGCGCTGTCGGCCTTCGAGGCCGAAGCCATCGACTACCTCGTCAAACCCGTGCGCGCCGAGCGTCTGGCCGCCGCGCTGGAGCGCGTGCGCACCTTCGCCGCCGGCCGCGAGAAGGCCGGCGACAACGGCGCCGGCCCCGCCGGCGGGCAGCGCCGCAGCCACCTGTGTGCGCGCCTGCGCGGCAGCCTGCGCCTGATCCCGATCGAGGATGTGCACTACCTGCATGCCGAGGAGAAGTACGTCGTCGTCCACCATGCGCGTGGCGAGGACCTCATCGAGGAGTCGCTCAAGTCGCTGGAGGACGAGTTCGGCGAGCGGTTCGTGCGCATCCACCGCAATTGCCTGGTGGCGCGTCACGAGATCGTCGAACTGCGCCGCGCGGCCGATGGCCACGTCCAGGCGGTGTTGCGTCATGGCAAGGCGCCGCTGGAAGTCAGCCGCCGCTGCGTGGCGGGGCTGAAGGACACGCTCAAGCACTTGTAGGCGGCCCGGCGCGGAAATCCCGGCGATAATGCCGGGATGAACACGTTGCGCATCGCCACCCGAAAGAGCCCGCTTGCCCTGTGGCAGAGCGAGCACGTCGCCGACCGCCTTCGCGCCGCCCACCCGGGCCTGGCGGTCGAGCTGGTGCCGATGAGCACGCGTGGCGATGAAGTGCTGGACCGCTCGCTGGCCGCCATCGGCGGCAAGGGCCTGTTCCTGAAGGAACTGGAGCTGGCGATGCTGCGGGGCGAGGCCGACTGCGCCGTGCATTCGCTCAAGGACGTGCCGATGGAACTGGAGCCGGGCTTCGCGCTGCCGGCGATCCTGGCGCGGGCCGATTACGCCGACGCCTTCGTCAGCAATGCGTTCGCGAACATCGCCGCGCTGCCGCAGGGCGCGCGCGTGGGCACGTCCTCGCTGCGCCGTCAGGCGCAACTGCGCGCGCTGCGGCCGGACCTGGAACTGCTGGACCTGCGCGGTAACGTCAACACGCGCCTGGCGAAGCTGGATGCCGGCGAATACGACGCGATAGTGCTGGCATGCGCAGGCCTGCAACGCCTCGGCTTCGACGCGCGCATCCGCGATCGCCTGCAGGCGCCGCAGTGGTTGCCGGCGCCGGCGCAGGGCGCGGTGGCGATCGAATGCCGCGAGGACGACATCGCCACGCGCGAGCTGTGTGCGCGCCTGGACGATGCCGCCACGCGCACCTGCGCCGAAGCCGAGCGTGCGATGAACCGCGCGCTGCACGGCAGCTGCCATGTGCCGGTGGCGGCATTCGCGCGGCTCGAAGGTGAGCATCTGCATCTGTCCGGCCTGGTGGGTTCGGCCGCGGATGGACGCTTCGTCCGGGCACAGGGCGAAGGTCGCGGCGACGCACCGGATGCGCTGGGGCTGGAAGTGGCGGAGCAGTTGCTGGCGCAGGGCGCGCGGGAGTTGATCGGGGCGGTGTGAGGCGGTCGAGCGGAGCTGTGTGCGACCGCAGCGGCGAGCTCGCCGTCATCCTGGCGACGCCAGGCGTGCCCCTTCATCGTCATCCCGGCGAAGGCCGGGACCAGCATCCGGGCACTCCCATTGCGATGAACCTACTCATCGTCATTCCCGCGTAGGCAGGGGCTTCTGCGCCGCCGCATGGCGGCACTCTCCAGGGACGTTCCACGCTTTCCCGGCTGGCTATCAACAGCAAGATGGATTCCAGCTTTCGCTGGAATGACGTGACGTAGCGGACGGCGTGACAGCCTGGATCCCGGCCTTCGGCGGGATGACGACTTTGGAGACGCTTTCCCGAATCCCGAATCCCGAATCCCGAATCCCGAATCCCGAATCCCGAATCCCGCTCCTCAGAACCGCCGCCGCAGCTCGATGCTGCTTTCCGCCGTTTCCTTGCCGCCGCCGCTCTGCGTGTCGTGGCGGATGGCGAAGTCGCTTTCCAGCGTCCAGTTGGGCCACAGGTTCACGTCCAGGCTCATCGACTGCTTCACGAACGCTTCGCCGCGGCCGCTCTCGAACTGCACGCGCTGCGTGAGCCGTGCGCGGTCGCCGAACTGCTGGCCCAGATTGAGTTCGCCGCGCAGCACCGGGCCGGCCTGGTTGATGCCGTCGTCGTACAGCGGCGCCAGGCGATAGCCCGCGCCGAGCGCCAGGCCGACCTGGGTCGGGCCGTCGCGCATGGCCTGCACGTTGTAGCGGGTGCCGATGCGGAAATCGTTGGAGTACAGCGTCTGGCTCTCGCGCGGCGTCGCCGGCGCACTCAACGGCGCGTAGCTCTGGCTGCCTGGCAGGCGAAGCGAGCGGCGACCCGCATCACTGCGCTCCACCGGCATCGGCGCGGACATCGCCACCTGCCATTCCGCATCGCCGCAGCGCGTGGAAAAACAGTACAGCCGCATCTGCGCCGGATCGGCCGCGATGGCCATCAGCGTCGGGTCGCCGGGAGAGACCGGCAGCGGCAATGTCACGAAGGGACCGCCGAGCAGGGCGAGCCCGAGTGCACCGAGCATCGTCGTGAATGGGGCAGCAGGGATGCCCCATGTTGCCGATGGAAACGGTTACAGGCAATCGCGCCTGCACAAAAACCCGGTGTTTGTTCAGCGACGTCAGTAATAAAGCGTGACGAGATGCCGGGCCTGGGCAAAGAACAGCCAGCGTTCGACCAACACGCCGGTCAGCGTCAACAACGCTCCCAGCGTGAACACCGGGCCGGCCCAGTCCGGGTGGGCCCACGCAAGCCACGAGGCCACGGCAGGCACGACGGCGAACAGCACCAGCGCGATCGCGCGCAGCGCACGCGCATGCTTGCGTGCCAGCACGAAGCCCATTTCTCGGTTGATGTAGTTGTCCTGCGTGCTTGGGCGTTCGAACACGCCGATCTCGCGACCGGGCAGGCCCACCGCATCGCCGCGTGTCGCTCCCAGCGCCTGGCGATCGATGCGATGCCAATAAACGAGCTTCAGCACGGCAACGGTAAAGGCGAGTACGAACGTGATCAGCACGATCACGCCCAGCGCTTCATCGCCCAGCGCGCCCCATGTGAGCAGCGCCATCGCCAGCAGCCAGCCGCTCAACACCGCGAAGGCGAGATACACCGGAACGACCAGTGCCTGCCGCCAGGCGGGAATCGGCTTGAGTGATGCGTAGATCATCGCCGTGCACACCACGGTCGCCACGGACAGCAGCAGCAGCGCCGCGGCCATCAGCGGCACCATGATGCTGCCCAGCACCGCGTACGAATTGGTCGCGATCATCGCCGCCACGAACCCGAGCACGCCCACCGCGGGCAGAGCCGTCGCCACCGCGAACACGCCTTCGCGAGACAGCCACGAGCTGCGCCACTGCGAGAACGCGCGCCATGCGCGCATGGGCTTTCCGAGATGGAACATCGAACTGACCAGCCCGATGGTGGTCAGCATCAGCCCCGGGACCAGCAGCACCGCCCAGAGCGCAGGCATCATCCCCTGCTGCGGCGGCCGGCCCTGCAGATAAGGCAACAGGATCAGCGCGGCAGCCCACATGAAAAGGCCGTAGCCCGCACCGGACAGCGTGGTGAACAACAGGACGGAGAACGCAGGATGCATGCGGAAGGACTCAGCGGCTGAGTACGCGGTCGAGCCAGCGCAGCACGGGCGGCAGCGCGGCGGTGTCGAGGGTTTCGGCCTGCGGCGCAACGGCGCTCGCCTCGCCCGTGCGGCGCGGGCGCGGCGGCAGGTACTTGTTCACCGGTTGATAGCCCAGCTGCGGCAGCAGGTCCACGCCGCCGCGCTCGGCCACCAGCTTGGACACCTTCGACTCCGGATCGCCCAGGTCGCCGAAGTGACGCGCGCGCGTCGGGCACGCCTGCACGCATGCGGGCTGGCGTTCTGATTCGGCGAGGTTCTCGTTGTAGATGCGGTCCACGCACAGCGTGCACTTCTTCATCACGCCTTCGACCGGGCTGTACTCGCGCGCGCCGTACGGGCAGGCCCACGAGCACAGCTTGCAGCCGATGCACTTGTCCTCGTCGACCAGCACGATGCCGTCCTCGGCGCGCTTGTAGCTGGCGCCGGTGGGGCACACGGTCACGCACGCGGGCTGTTCGCAGTGCAGGCACGAGCGGGGGAAGTGCAGCGTCATCGCCGGCTGCGGCGTCGCGCTGGACGCGCAGCCTTCGGTGGCGGCGACCTCGTAGCTGTGCACGCGGTTGAACCACACGCCCGACGGATCCTTGCCGTAGGGCTGCTCGTCGGTGAGCGGCGCGGCGAAACCGCCGGCGTTCCATTCCTTGCAGCTCACTGCGCAGGCATGGCAGCCCACGCAGGTGTCCAGGTCGATGACCAGGCCAAGTTTTTTCTTCGACGGCGGCGGCAGGTCGGTCATGCGTGATCGCTCATCGCTTGCGGGTGCTGATCAGCCACACGCCGATCGCGAACAGCGCGATGCCGAAGGTCACGCTCGGCAGCATGCCCACCAGCACGGGCACGATCGAGGTCGTCGTCCCGGCCGGCGCGAGCGGGTCGAGCACGCCGAAGCTGATCAGGATCATCACGGCGAAGGCGAGCACGATGCACAGCCAGCCGGCGAGGAGGCGGACGGATTTCATTGCGAAGCGTCTTCCCGTTGTTTGCGGAACTGCGCGCCGTAGCGCAGCGGTGCGTCGTCGGCCTGGCCCATGTCGAGCGGCGCGAACTGCGGTGAGCTGGCCTGCGCGCGCGGCGCCTTGGCGATGCGCACGCGCAGGTCGAACCACGCCGCCTGCCCGGTGACGGGGTCGGCGTTGGCGTAATCGCCGCGGGGCGTGATGTCGGAAATCAGGTGGTTGAGCAGAAAGCCCTCGCGGCCTTCCGGTGCGTCCTTGCGCAGGCGCCACGCGCCGCGTCGCTTGCCGATGGCGTTCCACGTCCACACCGTGTCGGGCTGCACGTTGGCGGCGAACTTCGCCTGCACGGTGATGGTGCCGTGGTGCGAAGTCACTTCGATCCAGTCCTCGTCGGCGATGCCATGGCGCGCGGCCGTGTCCGGATGCAGGTACAGCCAGTTGCGCGTGGCGATCTGCCGCAGCCACGCGTTCTGCGAACCCCACGCGTGGTACATGAACATCGGGCGCTGGGTGACGGCGCTGAGGGGGAAGGGGTGTGAAGCCTCACCAGACAACGTTGCAGGCGCTTCGCCCTCACCCCATCCCTCTCCCGCAAGCGGCAGAGGGGAAGTGATCGCCGTGCGGGTCCGGCTTTCGTCCGCGCTGCGGCGATCATCGAAGGCGCGGCGTTCGATCTGCGCCCCTTCGAAGGGCTCATACCAAATCGGCAGCGGATCGAAATACGTCGCCACACGCTCACGATGCTGCTCCGGCGGCTGCACCGCGCCATGCCCTTGCGCCGCGAGCCGGAACTTCTGCAACGTTTCCGAATACAGCTGCAGCACGATCGGATCGGCATGGCCGAGGAAGCCCATGCGCTGCGCCCAGTCCAGATAGCCGCGATTGGCCATCTTGAAGTAGTGCGCCTCTTCGGGAATCTCGCTGCGCCAGAAACCGCCGTTGTCGATGTAGCGCTGCAACTGCTCCGGATTCGGCTGGCCCTTGGCCTCGACCTCGCCGTGCGCGCCGCGCCAACCGGCGAGCAGGCCCACGCCCGGCGCGCGTTCGTGGCGCACGATGTAGTCGGCGTAGTCGCGGTACTTCGGTGAGCCGTCCTCGTTGACCAGACCCGGCAGGCCGAGCCGCGCACCCAGTTCGATCAGCACCGACTGGAAACCGCGCACGTCGCGCCCCGGGTTCTGCTTCGCCGCGTCGAGCACGGGGTGGCGGATCGCGTCCGCCGCGCCATCGGCGTCGGAGATCGGGCGATCGAGCAGGCTGATCGCGTCGAAACGCTCAAGGTACGTGGTGTCGGGCAGCACCAGGTCGGCGTAGGCGACCATCTCCGACGCATAGGCATCGGCGTAGATGATGCGCGGGATGCGGTAGTCACCGGCTTCGTCCTTGTCGGTGAGCCACGCGATGGTCTGCGCGGTGTTCATCGACGAATTCCAGCTCATGTTCGCCATGAACATCATCAGCGTGTCGATCCGGTACGGATCGCCCGCCCATGCGTTGCGGATCACGGTGTGCATCATCCCGTGGGCCGACAGCGGATACGCCCACGAGAATGCATGGTCGATGCGGCGCGGCTGCCCGGCGTCGTCGACGACCAGATCCTCCGGCCCGTGCACGAAACCCAGCGGCGCCGCGTCGAGCACGCCGTTGGCCTGGCGCGCCTTGCCGGGCCGGTTCGGCGGCGGCAGCGGCTTGGGGAAGGGCGGCTGATAGCGGAACGAACCCGGCGCATCCACCGCGCCCAGCAGCAATTGCAGCAGGTGCAACGCGCGGCAAGTGTGGAAGCCGTTGCTGTGCGCGCTGATGCCGCGCATGGCGTGCATCGACACCGGACGGCCCTGCATTTCCGCGTGCTCGCGGCCCCAGGCGTCGGTCCAGCGGATCGGCAGCGTGAACGCGCGATCGAACGCGGCCTGCGCCAGCTCGCGCGCGATGCGGCGGATGGTGTCGGCGGGAATGCCGCAGCGTTCGCTCACCGCATCGGGCGAGTACTGCGGGTCGAGGTAACGCTCGGCGACGAGATGGAACGACGGCACCGCGGTGCGACCGTCGCGCAGCGTGTACTCGCCGACCACGCGCGGACTGATGCCGACCTCGTCGGCGCGTGCGAAACGGTGCGAATCCACCGCGCACAGCGGATGCCCGTCGAGGTCGCGCGCGAACAGGCCGTCTTCCGCGCCGCCGGGGTCGCGCACCACCAGCCAGTGCGCGTTGGTGTAACGCACCAGGTAGTCCAGGTCGATGCGATCGGCCTTGAGCAGCTCGTGCACCAGCGCGAAGGCGAACAGCCCGTCGGTGCCGGGCCGGATGCCGATCCACTCGTCGGCGATGGCGCCGTAGCCCGAGCGCACCGGATTGACCGCGACGATCTTCGCGCCGCGCGCCTTGAGCTTGCCCAGGCCGAGCTTGATCGGATTGGAGTCGTGGTCTTCGGCCACGCCCCACAGCATCAGGTACTGCGTGTGGTCCCAGTCGGGCTCGCCGAATTCCCAGAAGCTGCCGCCGACGGTGTACAGCCCGCCCGCGGCCATGTTCACCGAGCAGAAGCCGCCGTGCGCGGCGTAGTTGACCGTGCCGAACTGCTGCGCCCACCAGCCGGTCAACGCCTGCGACTGGTCGCGGCCGGTGAAGAAGGCCAGCTCGTCGGGATTGCGCTCGCGGATCGGCTCAAGCCACGAGGTGGCGATCTGCAGCGCCTGGTCCCATTCGATCTGGCGGAACTCGCCCGAACCGCGCTCGCCCACGCGCAGCAGCGGCTTGTCCAGCCGCGCGGGCGAGTAGTGCTGCATGATCCCGGCCGAGCCCTTGGCGCAGAGCACGCCCTGGTTCACCGGGTGATCGGGATTGCCCTGGATGTAGCGGATCTGCCCGTCCTTCAGCCAGACCTTGATGCCGCAACGGCAGGCGCACATGTAGCACGTCGTGGTCTTGACCTCGTCGCCGATGACGGGCGAGGTGTCGATGGCTGGCTGGGGCGCGCGCATCCCGACATTGTGCCTGCGTGCGGCTAGGGGCGACACAGTCGGCGTTCGTAATCCAGCTGTTGCTGCAATGCGGCGCTGTCGCCGTCCAGGGCCAGATCGCCGATGTTTCGACGATTCTCGCGGCAGGGCTCGTCCGGATCGCGACCGCCGAACATCCGGCCGATGCCGTTGACGACCGTGGCCACGCTGGTCTGCGTGCGCATGCGGAAGCGTTCGCGGCCTTCGCCGGGCAGGCGCGCGCTGCGGTTGGCGAAGGGGTCCGCAGACGTCGGCGCGACAGGCTCGGCGCGCGCCTGCGACAGGTACACCGCCGAGAGCGTGCGGCCGCCGGTGGGCGCGTTCGCGGTCGGCGTTTCCGGCTCGTTCACGGAGCGGGCGTCGCGCGCGGGAGGAGCGGTGGCGCGCCCGGTCGTGCGCGCTGCGCGGCGTTGCGATTCGTGACGGACGTCGTCAGTCGGCGCGGATGGGCGCACGATCCATGTCACTTCGATGGAGGTCGCCGCCACGCGCGCCGGCGCGGGCACGGGCGCGGGCCGCATCAGCCGCGCCAGGCTCCAGAACATCCCGAACGTCACCGTTACCGCCACTCCCGCCGCCAGCGCGGCTTCCCATCGCGTTCCCTGCGCCGAATCCATCACGCCCCCTGACGTCGTGGCCGCAGTATCGTGGGCACCCGGTTAAACCGGAGTTAGCCGGGCGCTGGCAGTCATCGGGGCGCGGTGCGATCCTTTCTCTCCGCATTCTTCGACCCGCGAGCCATGGAACGCATCGAACGCATCCACGCCCTGCACCGCATCCTCAGCGCCGCGCGCTACCCGGTCACGGTGCAGCGGCTGCAGGAAGATCTGGAGTGTTCGCGCGCGACGGTCTACCGCGACCTGGCCTATCTGCGCGATTACCTGATGGCGCCGGTGGTGGGCAACGGCGAGGCGGGTTTCCGCTACGACCACAGCGAAGGCGAACGCTTCGAACTGCCCGGCCTGTGGCTGAGTTCGGAAGAACTGCATTCGCTGCTGGCCGCGCAACAGCTGCTGGTGCGCAGCGGCGGCGGCGTGCTGTCCAACGCACTGGCGCCGTTGCAGCACCGCATCGAGAAGCTGCTGGACGAACACGCCGGCGGCCGGCGCGTGCCGGTGGAGCGCGTGCGCGTGATCCCGCACCGCACGCGGCGCCTGGACGAAACCGCCTTCCGCACCGTCGCCACGGCGGTGCTCGATCGCAAGCAGCTGAGCTTCGAATACCGCGCGCGTTCCACCGACGAGCAGACGCGTCGCCTCGTCTCGCCGCAGCGCCTGACGCATTACCGCGAGAACTGGTACCTGGACGCCTGGGACCACAACCGCGAGGCGCTACGCAGCTTCGCCGTGGATCGCATCAGCTCGGCCAAGCTCGGCGAGGACGCGGCGCGCGACCTCCCCGACGAGCAGCTCGACCAGCATCTGGCGTCGAGCTACGGCATCTTCTCCGGCACGCCGAAGGGCTGGGCGACGATCGTGTTCACGCCGAAGGCGGCGCGCTGGGTGGCCGACGAGCACTGGCATTCGCAGCAGCAGGGGCGCTTCCTGCCCGACGGCCGTTACGAGCTGAAGGTGCCTTACAGCGCCGGCCGCGAACTGCTGATGGACGTGATGCATTACGGCAGCGATGCGGAAATCGTCGAGCCGCAGGTGCTGCGCGAGCAGGCGCGGGCGTTGTTGCAGTTGGCGTTGAGCAATTACGAGCGCTGAGGCGCGGGCGCAGTAGCAGCACGCGCAGGCAGTCGCGGAGCATCGGGTCGGGGTCGTACGTGTCCCCGTTCGTCCTGAGCGAAGCGAAGTCGAAGGGCGGACGGGCCGTGATGCCCGCTCATCCTTCGACTTCGGCGCTTCGCGCCTACGCTCAGGACGAACGGAGTGGGGTGAGGTGGGCAGGGTCAGACCAGCCCTTGGGCCAGGAGGTGCGAGGGCAGGGGTGCGTGCCGCGTGTGGTCTCCCGGCAGACCGTCGCAACCCATGAGATCCTCCCGCCGCACGCTGGCCCCATCGTCCACGGAGCCCGTGCCATGCAGCCGACCCGCCCCTCGATCCACCCCGACCTCGACGTCCTGATGCGTCATGCCGTCGCCATCGGCGTGGCGATCGTGTTGCTGTTGCCGGCCGCGCGCGGTTTCAGCCCCACCTTCGGCTGGATGCCGCTGTGGCTGGTGGCGATGCCGCTGGCCGCGTGGTGGGCGCTGCACCGCTTCCGCCTGCCCGCGCGCGAGGCCGACGAGGCCGCCACCGTACGCACGCGTCGCCGCAGCGGCGCCCAGGCGCGTCGCCGCCGGCCGTCGGTGCTGCATCGTCGCCACTCGCAGGCGGCCTGAGCCCCCAGCCGGGCCGGCCGCCGGCCCGAAGACGGGTTCGAACGAGCCCTGCGACGTCGTACACCACCCGCGCCCCGTCCGGCCCCCGTCCGCCCGGCGGGCCGCGCGCGCTGTGCTAGGTTTCCGGCTCCGATCACCACGCCTGAACGCCGATGCCGAAGTTGTCGCTTGCCTGCCAGACCCTGGCGATCTCCGCAGGTTTTGCCGTCGCCTCGCTGGCCGGCGCCGCACCCGCCAAGGAGTCCCCCGCCGTGTCCGCCGATCCCTATGCCTGGCTTGAAGATGTCACCGGCGAGCGTTCGCTCGACTGGGTCAAGGCGCATAACGCGCAGGCCGAGGCCGAACTGGCGTCCACGCCGCAGTTCAAGCAGCTGGAATCCGACATCCGCGCCATCCTCGATTCCGACGCCAAGATCCCGGGCGTGGAGAAGATCGGCGAGTACTACTACAACTTCTGGAAGGACAAGCAGCACGAGCGCGGCCTGTGGCGGCGCACGACGCTGGAGGAATACCGCAAGGAGAAGCCGCGCTGGGAAACGGTCATCGACCTGGACGCGCTGAACAAGTCCGAGAACGAAAACTGGGTCTGGCACGGCGTGGATTGCCTGCGCCCGGACTACACGCGCTGCCTGATCGCGCTCTCGCGCGGCGGCGCCGATGCCGACGTCACCCGCGAGTTCGACCTGTCCACCAAGAGCTGGGTGAAGGACGGCTTCTTCCGCGCCGAGGCCAAGGGCGCGCTGGGCTGGATCGACCGCGACACCGTGTACGTCTACACCGACTTCGGTGCCGACTCGATGACCAGCTCGGGCTACCCGCGCATCGTCAAGGAATGGAAGCGCGGTACGCCGATCGAGCAGGCGCGCGTGGTGTACGAAGGCAAGCCGACCGACATGTACATCGCGGCGTTGCGCGATCACACGCCGGGCTTCGAGCGCGATTTCGTCAGCCGCACGCTGGCGTTCTACAACGACGAACTCTATCTGCGGAAGGCAGATGGCTCGCTGGCGAAGATTGACGCGCCCAACTCCGCCAACAAGTCCGCGCACCGCGAGTGGCTGTTGCTGGAGCTGCGCGAGCCCTATGAAGCCGGCGGCAAGACCTGGCCGGCCGGCAGCCTCGTCGCCACGAAGTTCGACGACTTCATGGCCGGCAAGCGCGAGTTCACCGCGCTGTTCACGCCGACCGAGCAGACCTCGCTGTCCAGCTACACCTGGACGAAGTCGCGCCTGGTGCTGAACGTGCTGGACGACGTGAAGAACCGCCTGAGCGTGCTGACGCCGGGCGCGGGCGAATGGACGCGCAAGGAATTCACCGGCGCGCCGACCTTCGGCACGCTGGCGGTGTCGGCGGTGGATCCGGACGAAAGCGACGCGGTCTGGCTCACCGCCACCGACTACCTCACGCCGACGACGCTGTCGCTGGCGCAGCTGGGGTCGAAGCCGGAAGTCCTGAAGACGATGCCGGTGTTCTTCGATGCGTCCCGGGATGCGATCGAACAGCACTTCGCCACGTCCAAGGACGGCACGCGCGTGCCGTACTTCCTGGTGCGCCCGAAGAACCTGGCCTTCGACGGCAAGGCGCCGACGCTGCTGTACGGCTACGGCGGCTTCGAGATCTCGCTGACGCCCGCGTATTCCGGCGGCGTCGGCAAGGGCTGGCTCGAGAAAGGCGGCGTGTACGCGGTCGCGAACATCCGCGGCGGCGGCGAGTACGGCCCGCGCTGGCACCAGGCCGCGCTGAAGGCCAATCGCCACAAGGCCTACGAGGACTTCGCCGCGGTCGCGCAGGACCTGATCGCGCGCAAGGTGACCTCGACCCCGCACCTGGGCATCCAGGGCGGCAGCAACGGCGGCCTGCTCACCGGCAACATGCTCACGCAGTACCCGGAGCTGTTCGGCGCGGTGGTCGTGCAGGTGCCGCTGCTGGACATGAAGCGCTACAGCCACCTGCTGGCCGGCGCCTCGTGGATGGCCGAGTACGGCGATCCGGACACGGCCGACTGGGATTACATCCGCACCTTCTCGCCGTACCACCTGTTCGACGCGAAGCGCACCTATCCGCCGGCGCTGTTCATGACCTCCACGCGCGACGACCGCGTGCACCCGGGCCATGCACGCAAGATGGCGGCGAAGATGCTCGACGCCGGCAAGGACGTGCGCTACTACGAGAACATCGAGGGCGGCCACGGCGGTTCGGCCAACAACGCCCAGGCGGCGCATATGAGTGCGTTGGCGTTTACGTTCCTGTGGAATGAATTGAGCGGCAAGTAAGCCGCTGCTGTTTCTCCCTCCCCTGCGTGCAGGGGAGGGTTGCGGAGGGGGGCGAAGCCGCGCAGCGGCGAGCTCGGCGCTGACGCGCCTCACCACCCCCTCCCAACCCGCGGCCATCGGGCACAGCCGATGGCGTTCGCCGGGACGCGCGCCAGTGGCGCGCAAGCAGTCCTGCCTCTCCCCATGCAATCAGGGGGAGGGGTTCCAAGAGCCGCACGTTGTCATTGGCACAACCGGACCCCATCCATGAAACCGACCCATCTCCTGCTTTCGGCCTGATCATGAGCACCACCGCCCCCAGCCTCGCCGCCACCGCCACCCCGCCCGATGCGGCGAAGAAGCCTCACATCGTCAAGGCCCCGTTCGGCGCGCAGCGCGAGGACGAGTACTACTGGCTGCGCGACGACGAGCGCAAGAATCCCGACATGCTGGCGTACCTCAACGCCGAGAACGCCTACGTCGACGCGGTGATGGCACCGCTGAAGCCGCTGGAGAACAAGCTGTACGAAGAGATCGTCGGCCGCATCAAGCAGGACGACGCCTCCGTGCCGTACCGCGAGCGCGGCCACTGGTACTACAGCCGCTTCGAGACCGGCCAGGACTACCCGATCTACGCGCGCCGCGCGGGCGACATGAACGCCACCGAGCAGGTGCTGCTCGACGTCAACGTCATGGCCAAGGGCAAGGACTACTTCAACGTCGGCGACTGGGAAGTCAGCCAGGACAACAAGATCCTCGCCTGGGCCGACGACGCCGTGGGCCGCCGCCAGTACGTCATCCGCTTCAAGAACCTGGAAACCGGCGAGGTCTACCCCGACGAGATCAAGGGCGTCTCGCCCAACCTGGTCTGGGCCGACGACAACAGGACGCTGTTCTACGTCGAGAACGATCCGGAAACCCTGCTCACCGTGCGCGTGAAGAAGCACGTGCTCGGCACGCCCGCCTCGCAGGACGTGCTGGTGTACGAGGAGAAGGACGACAGCTTCTACATGGGCATCGATCGCTCGCGCGACGACAAGTTCATCTGCATCGGCGTGGAAAGCACCGTCTCGAGCGAGATGCGCTGCGCGCCGGCCGCGAACCCGGACAAGTTCACCGTGCTCGCGCCGCGCGAGCGCGACGTGGAATACCAGGCCGATCACCTCGACGGCCGCTGGGTCATCCGCACCAACGAAGGCGGCGCGAAGAACTTCAAGCTGATGACCGCGCCGTCGGATGCCACCTCGCGCAAGCAGTGGAAGGACTGGGTGGCGCACCGCGACGACGTGTTCATCGAAGGCTTCGAGCTGTTCGACGGCTTCACCACCATCGCCGAACGTTCCGACGCGCTGGAGCGCCTGCGCGTGCTGAAGAAGGACGGCAAGGAGGAGTACGTCAAGGCCGACGAGCCGGCATATTCGATGGGCCTGTCGGTCAATTCCGAACACGACACGCCGTGGCTGCGCTACAGCTACACCTCGCTGACCACGCCGGGCACGACGTACGAAGTGAACGTCGAAACCGGCGAGCGCAAGCTGCTCAAGCGCGAACCCGTCATCGGCTACGACCCGGAGAAGTACGTCACGCAGCGCGTGTGGGCGACCGCGCGCGACGGCGTGAAGATCCCGGTGTCGCTGGTGTATCGCAAGGGCTTCGAGAAGGACGGCAAGGCCGCGATGCTGCAATACGCCTACGGCAGCTACGGCTCCTCCACCGATCCGCGCTTCAACGGTCCGGTGGTGAGCCTGCTCGATCGCGGCATGGTGTACGCCATCGCCCACATCCGCGGCGGCCAGGAAATGGGCCGCAAGTGGTACGACGACGGCAAGCTGTTCCACAAGAAGAACACCTTCACCGACTTCATCGACGTCACCCACGACCTGGTGAAGCAGGGCTATGCAGCGAAGGATCGCGTCGCGGCGTACGGCGGCAGCGCCGGTGGCCTGCTGATGGGCGCGATCGCCAACATGGCGCCGGACACGTACCGCGTGATCCTCTCGCAGGTGCCGTTCGTGGACGTGGTGACGACGATGCTCGATCCGACCATCCCGCTCACCACGAACGAATACGACGAGTGGGGCAACCCGGAAAAGAAGGACTACTACGACTACATGCTGTCGTATTCGCCGTACGACAACCTGTCCAGGCAGGCGTATCCGGCGATGTTCATCGGCACCGGCCTGTGGGATTCGCAGGTGCAGTACTGGGAGCCGGCCAAGTACGTCGCGCGCCTGCGTGACGTGGACACCTCCGACAACACCGTCGTGTTCCGCACCAACATGGACGCCGGCCATGGCGGCAAGTCGGGCCGTTTCCGCCGCTATCGCGAGCTGTCGGAGATGTATGCGTTCATGCTCGACCAGCTGGGCCTGGCCGCGGCGCCTGCGGCGACTGCTTCGAAGTAAGCCCGGCAGTGCCGAGCGTTAAGCCCCTCTCCCGCCGGGAGAGGGGTTGGGGTGAGGGCCGGGGCGTGCGGTGAGGCGCCGCTCGCCACATGCCGCTACTGCTTTCGCAAAGCCCCCGGAACGTCAAGACCACCACGTGACTACCCCGCTTCCATCGCCCACGCCACGCCCCAAAGCCCGCTTCCGCTGGGCCTGGTGGCTGCTCGCCTACGCCAGCCTCGCGCTGGGCGTGATCGGGATCGTCGTCCCCGGGCTTCCGACCGTGCCGTTCGTGCTGCTGTCGGCCTTCGCCGCCGCGCGCGGTTCGCGGAAGCTGCACGACTGGCTGCTCGCGCATCGCCAGTTCGGGCCGATGATCCGCGACTGGGAGGCGCACGGCGCCGTTTCGCGGCGCGCCAAGCGCCTGGCGGTGTCGATGATGGCCGTCTGCGCGGTGATCATGTTCCTCACCGCGCCGCGCTGGTGGATGGCCGCGACCGGCACCGGAATCATGGCCGTGGTCGCAGTCTGGCTGTGGCGACGCCCGGAACCGCCGCCGCATCCGCGTGCCTGAGGTTCCATCGCGCGCGCCCCGGGCTACACTTCGGGCATGAATCCCGTCCGCCTGCTCGCCGCCGTTTCCCTGCTTGCCCTGCCGCTGCTGTTGTCGGCGTGCGGCAACAAGGGCCCCCTGATCCTGCCGCCGAAGGTCCCCGTGGACACGCAGGCCGGTGCGGCGCCGGCACAGGAAATCGGCGACGCCAGCGACGCCATCGACGAAACGCCCAAGGCCGACGCCACCAACGCCGAATCGGACCTGGACGACGACGACTCCGATCCGCCGGAAAACACCGACACGCCGCGCTCATGACCCTGCGTTTCACCAAGATGCACGGCGCGGGCAACGACTTCGTCGTGCTCGACCTGCGCGGCGATACGCCGCCGCCTTCGCCCGAGGTATGCCGCGCGCTGGCCGACCGCCACACCGGCGTGGGCTGCGACCAGATCCTCACCGTCGAACGCGCCGACAACGGTGCCGCCGCGCGTTACCGCATCTGGAATGCCGACGGTTCCTCGTCGCAGCAGTGCGGCAACGGCGCGCGCTGCATCGCCGCGTGGGTGGTGCGCGACGCGCAATCGCGCGGCGACGCGCTGGGCGGCGAGTTCGTCCTCGACAGCCCCGTCGGCGCGCATGCCGTCACGCGCCTGGACGGCGGCGGCTACCGCATCGAAATGGGCCTGCCGCGCTTCGCGCCGGCCAGCATCCCGCTGCGCGGCTTCGAAGGCGCGCAGGACGAATACGTGCTGTACCACGACGACTCGGTATTCACCTTCGGCGCGGTGTCGATGGGCAACCCGCACGCGGTGATCGAGGTCGACGACGTGGATCACGCGCCAGTGCAAGCCGTCGCGCCCCTGCTGCAATCGCATCCGGCCTTTCCGGAATCGGTGAACGTCGGCTTCGCGCAGGTCGAATCGCGCGATCGCATCCGCCTGCGCGTGTACGAGCGCGGCGTCGGCGAGACCTTGGCCTGCGGCAGCGGCGCCTGCGCCGCGGCGGCGGTGCTGATGCGGCGCGGACGCGTGGATCGCGACGTCACCGTCGCATTGCCCGGTGGCGAACTGCGCATCGCCTGGCCTGCGGACGATGCCCCGTTGACGATGTCCGGGCCGGCTGCGTTCGTCTTCGAAGGAGAGTGGACTCATGACTGACACGCTGGAAAAGCTCGGCGCCCACGAAGTCGCCGCCTGGCTGCGCCGGCACCCGCGCTTCCTGCAGCAGTTCCCCGACCTCGCGTTGAGCCTGGTCGTCCCGCGCGAGGAAGGTTCGGCATCGTCGCTGGCGAGCTATCAGCTGGAAGTGCTGCGCGACAAGAACCGCGAGCTTTCGCGCCGCCTCCAGGAACTGTTCGCCAACGCGCAGGAGAACGAGCGCCTGTCGGTGCGCACGCACCAGCTCACGCTGGCGCTGATGCGCCAGGGCAGCGCCGCCGACACGCTGCGCGCGATGGCCGCCAGCCTCGCCGAAGACTTCAACGGCGATCTGGTGCGGCTGGTGGTGTTCCGTCCGATCGACGGGTTGGGCGATACCGACTGGCTGCAGGTCATCGCGCAGGACGATGCGCGCCTGCATCCGTTCCGCGACTGCCTGGCCGACGGCGAACCGCTGTGCGGCCGTCTGCAGCCGGAGAAGCACGCGCTGCTGTACGGCGTTCGCGCGGAGGAAGTGCAGTCCACCGCGCTGTTGCCGCTGCCGGGCGTGGGCCTGGTGGCGGTGGGCAGTCGCGATGCGAACCGCTTCTTCCCCGGCATGGGCACATTGTTCCTGCGCATGATGGGCGAATCGCTCGCCACCGCGCTCAAGCGCTTCCCGGGCTGATGCCGCGCGGGCGCGCCGGCGCGGTGTCGCTTCCACCGGATGCACCGGACGAGGCGCCGCGCGTGGCGCAGATCGAGGACTACCTCGCACATCTGCAGGTCGAACGCCGCATGTCCGCGCACACGCTCGATGCGTACCGGCGCGATCTGCTCGCGCTCGCACAGTGGGCGCAGCGCGAAGGCAGCGAGGTGACATCGCTGCATGGCGAGCAGATCCGCGGCTTCGTCGCCGCCGAACACCGCCGCGGCCTGTCGCCCAAGAGCCTGCAACGGCGGCTTTCCGCATGCCGCAGTTTCTATGCCTGGCTGGTGAAGCAGGGGCGCATCGCAGCGAGCCCGGCCGCGTCGATCCGTTCGCCCAAGGCACCGCGCAAATTGCCGCAGGTGCTCGATCCCGACGAAGCCAAGGCATTGGTCGAAGTGCCGACCGATGCGCCGCTGGGCCTGCGCGATCGCGCGCTGCTGGAACTGTTCTATTCCTCGGGCCTGCGTCTGTCGGAACTGTGCGCGCTGCGCTGGCGCGACCTCGACCTGGCCGATGCGCTGGTCACCGTGCTCGGCAAAGGAAGCAAGCAGCGCAGCGTGCCGCTGGGTTCGCATGCGCGTAACGCATTGGGCGAATGGCGCGCGTCCACGGGCGCGGGCAACGACGCACCGGTGTTTCCCGGTCGCGGCGGCGCGCCGATCACGCCGCGCGCGGTGCAGTTGCGGCTGCGTCATCTGGCGCAGCAGCAGGGATTGTTCAAGCGCGTGCATCCGCACCTGCTGCGGCATTCCTTCGCCAGCCACATCCTGGAATCCTCCGGCGACCTGCGTGGCGTGCAGGAGCTGCTCGGCCACGCCGACATCGCCACCACGCAGATCTACACCCACCTGGACTACCAGCACCTGGCCAAGGCGTACGACGCCGCGCACCCGCGTGCCCGCCGCAAGACCGGCGAAGGCTGAACGCTTTCCGTACCGACCGCTCTCGCGAGGCCTCCTGGAGAGGGTCCAGGAACTTTTCTGACTCGTCTCAAATCTCCCGCCGGGCCTCGTCCGTAGCTTTGCTTGCACGGGCAAATATCCAGTGGAGACCCGGGCCATGGCGAAGAACTTCCCCCTGAATCCCAAACACCCCGAGCGCATCTGCTGGGGCTGCGACCGCTACTGCCCGGCGCAATCGCTGGCCTGCGGCAACGGCTCCGGACGCGTCATGCACCCGGCCGAATCGCAGGGCGAACACTGGTACGAGGAGTGGGACATCGAGCCCTCCCCGGACAATCCACGCATGGCGTTGCTCTAGGCATTCGGTCGTGCGCGTGCGTCTTCACGCATGCGCATTGACATCGTCGCGCAACCCGCCGGCTTGAACCCACCCGTCCATGCCCCCACCCACTGGGAATCCCCCGGAGGTCGCATGGATCCGAGTCAGAACCCCAACGTTTTCCACGCCACGACCATCGTGTCGGTGCGCCGCGACGGTCGCGTCGCGGTCGCCGGCGACGGTCAGGTCACCCTTGGCCACACGGTGATGAAGGCCAACGCACGCAAAGTGCGACGACTTGGCCGCGACGGCCAGGTGCTGGCCGGTTTCGCCGGCGCCGCCGCCGATGCCTTCACCCTGTTCGAACTGTTCGAAGCCAAGCTGGAGAAGCATGGCCAGCTCACGCGCGCAGCGGTGGAACTGGCCAAGGATTGGCGCACGGAGCGACGCCTGGGCAAGCTCGAAGCGCTGCTCGCGGTCGCCGACAGGGAAACCTCGCTGATCATCAGCGGCACGGGCGACGTGATCGAGCCCGAGGACGGCATCATCGCCATCGGTTCCGGCGGCATGTACGCACTGTCCGCCGCGCGCGCGCTGATCGCGCATACCCAGCTGGACGCACGCACCATCGCCACCGAGGCGATCAACATCGCCGGCGACGTGTGCATCTACACGAACCGCAACGTGGTGGTGGAAGAACTGTAGAGCCGGGATTAGGGATTAGGGATTCGAGATTCGAAGCCCGTCCCGCCTTGCTTTTGCGAATCCCCACTCCCGAATCCCGAATCCCGAAAAATGCCCATCAAGCCTGATAACTCCAACGCCACCATGACGCCGCGCGAGATCGTGCAGGAGCTGGATCGACACATCGTCGGCCAGCATTCGGCCAAGCGCGCGGTCGCGATCGCCCTGCGCAACCGCTGGCGCCGCATGCAGCTGCCGGCCGAGCTGCGCAACGAGGTCATGCCCAAGAACATCCTGATGATCGGCCCGACCGGCGTGGGCAAGACCGAGATCGCACGCCGCCTGGCGACGCTGGCCAACGCGCCGTTCGTGAAGGTGGAAGCCACGCGCTTCACCGAGGTCGGCTACGTCGGCAAGGACGTGGAGCAGATCGTGCGCGACCTGGCCGACACGGCGGTGAAGCTGTATCGCGAGCAGGCCAAGCACCGCGTGCGCACGCAGGCCGAAGAGCGCGCCGAGGAGCGCATCCTCGATGCGCTGCTGCCACGCCGCCAGGGTGCGACGACCGTGTTCGGTTTCAATGCCGAAGAAGCGGCGAAGGACGAACCCTCGTCGCAGGAGAACGAAACCCGCGCCAAGCTGCGCAAGCAGTTGCGCAGCGGCGCGCTGGACGACCGCGAGATCGAGATCGAGACGGCGGTGAACGTCGGCGTCGACATCATGGCGCCGCCCGGCATGGAGGAAATGGGCCAGCAGCTGCGGCAGATGTTCTCGCAGGTGGCCGGCGCGAAGACGCACAAGAAGACGCTGCCGATCCGCACCGCGCGTTCGCAGCTGACGGAAGAGGAAGCCGGCAAGCTGGTCAACGAAGACGAAGTGCGCGAGGCCGCCATCGAGGCCTGCGAACAGCACGGCATCGTCTTCATCGACGAGATCGACAAGGTCGCCAAGCGCAGCGAAGCGGGCCTGAGCGGCGGCGACGTCAGCCGCGAAGGCGTGCAGCGCGATCTGCTGCCGCTGGTGGAAGGCTCCACCGTGAGCACCAAGTACGGCCCGGTGAAGACCGACCACATCCTGTTCATCGCGTCGGGCGCGTTCCATCTGGCCAAGCCGAGCGATCTCATCCCCGAACTGCAGGGTCGCTTCCCGATCCGCGTGGAACTGAGCGCGCTGAGCAAGGACGACTTCGTGCGCATCCTCACCGAGCCCAAGGCCGCGCTGACGACGCAGTACATCGAACTGCTGCGCACCGAAGGCGTGGGCCTGGAATTCACGCCGGACGCGGTGGAGCGCCTGGCGGAAATCGCAGCGCAGGTGAACGAGCGCCAGGAAAACATCGGCGCGCGTCGCCTGCACACGGTGCTGGAGCGTCTGCTCGATGTGCTCAGTTATGAGGCGCCGGATCGCGACGGACAGGCGGTGCGCATCGACCGCGCCTACGTCAATCAGCACCTGGGCGAGCTGGTGCAGGATCCGGATCTGAGCCGGTACATTCTGTAAGCCCAAACTCCACGAATGCTCCCTCCCCTGCGCGCAGGGGAGGGTTGGGGAGGGGTGGCGAAGCCGCATCGCGGCGAGCTCGGCGCTGACGCGCCTCGACCCCCTCCCAACCTCCCCCTGCAAGCAGGGGGAGGGGCTGTGATCAGCGCGGCTCCACCGCAACCACCGTCTTCACCGAGCTCGCGATGAAGCAATTGCGATGCGCGGACTCGTGCAGCTTCTTGAGCTCTTCCGCGCTCGGCGCCTGGTCGGCGAACACGATGCGCGGACGCAGCGTCACATGCGTGACCGCCGCGCGTCCTTCGTCGTTCTTGCCCAGCGTGCCGACCGCATCGTCCTCGTAGGCATCGACGGTCCAGCCCTTCTTCGCCGCGATCGCGAGCGCCGTCAGCATGTGGCACGACGACAGCGCCGCGACCAGCATCTCCTCCGGATCCACGCCCTGCGCGCTGCCGAAGTAGGCCGGCGCCGCCGAGCCGGTGATGCGTTGCCCGCGTTCGAAACGCACCTCGTGATCGCGCGGGTAATGCTCGTAGTCGAACGGCTGGCCGTTGCGGGTCCAGCGGATCGAGGCGAGGTGTTCGGACATGGCGGCGGCTTCCGTGTGGGCGGGCCGCCACCATGCCACAGCGCGCTCAGCGGGCGACAGGATCGGCGTGCGCACCTGCGGCCTTGCGCCGGCGCGTGTCCTCGATGAGCTGATCGCGCGCGGCCTGTTGCAGGCGCTCGATGCTCACCTTGTCCGGCGATTCGCCCAGCCGCGCGGTGAGGTCGGCGACGACGCGCTTGTTGGCGTACGTATGCGGCGAATCCATGTCGTCGCTCTGCGCGGAGATGAACGAGCCCAGGCGCTTGGCGCTGACTTCGCGCGCTTGCGCCAGTTCGACCAGCTTGGCGCGGTATTCCAGTTCCCACGAGGCCATGCCGGGGAACGCGTTCTGGTCGGCGAAGTGCTGCGTTTCGTGGCCGAGGAACACGACGCGGAACGCTTCGCTGTCGAGGCCTTCGCTGTAGCTGGGCACCACGGCGTACAGCGCTTCGGCGGTCGCCCAGCCACCGGCGGAGCCGCGCTCGCAACGGCCGTACGACGTCCAGCCGCGGCTGACCCAGTCGTCCAGCAGCTCCACCTTCACGGTGTACGGGCCTTCCGGCAGTTCCACGTTGTACGGACGGGTGTCCTGCTTGCGCCACATCATCAGCTCGCGCAGCGGCAGGGTGCGGCCCAGTTGCGCGCGGTAGCCGTGCGCGAGCAGCTGGCCTTGCAGGATCGGTTCCAGCGCGTCCATGTCCTTCGCGCCCGCAGCATCGGCGCCGATGCGCTTGCGCAGGGTTTCCAGCAGTTTTCCTTCCAGTGCCGCGCGCTGCGACGGCGACTTCATCGCGTGCCACCAGTAGTCCTGGTAATCGTGCAGCACGCCGCGGGCGAAGTCGTCGGTGATGGCGTCGGTGGCGAACACCGGCGCATCCGCGTGGCGCGCCAGCATGCAGGCCCGGTAGACGGCGTCCTTGCCGCGGAAGCCGTCGATGGGCGATTCGCGCAGTGCGCGCACCGCACGCGGGCCATCGCCCTGCAGGATCGCGTTGGTGGACTCGGCGATCGCGGCGGTCGCGGCCGGCGTGGACGTTTCAGGCTCGGCGGCGTACGCGGCCGGCAACAGTGCGGCGAGGAACAGTGGGGCGATGCGGATGGCGTGGGGCATGGGGAATCCGTTCGGTCGACGGCCGGCGGCCGTCTTCACGCTCATTGCAGCGGGGGGCGGGGCGGGGCGTCTTGAACGCATTTGATCTGCCCCCGCAACCGCGACGGCGTGGCGCCGGTGGCGGCGCGCAGCGTCCGGCTGAGGTGTGCCTGGTCGGCGAATCCGGCGAGCGCGGCGATGTCGGCCAGTGCCAGGCCATCGGCCAGCAGGCGCAGAGCGCGGCGGCAGCGCAGTTCGCGACGCAACAACTGCGGCGGCATTCCGTGCGAAACCGCGAACACGCGCGAGGCATGCGCGGCCGAGACACCCGCGCGGCGCGCCAGCGTGGCGACGTCCAGCTCGCCCAGCTCCAGCTCCCGCAGGAACTCTGCCTGCCACGCATGCAGCTCGGGCGCGCGCACCGGCGTGCACGCGGCGATGAGTTCGCCCAGCCGCTGCGGCGCATCGGTGAACACCGCCCGTGCTTGCCTCGCGTCCGGTACGCGCAGCACGCGCAGCGTGTCCGGTGCGGCGGCATCGACCAGGTCGAGGTTCGCCACCGTCGCGCCGAACCGCCCGAAGCGGTTGCCGTGCGCATGCCAGCGCGGGTGCAGGACCAGCGTGCCGGGCTCGCAGGCGATGGGGCCGTCGGGGCTGGCCTCGACGTGGCTGCCGTCGATCACCAGTGCCGCGTACGCGCCGCCGTGCCGGTGCGTGCCGAGCACGTCGCGGGCGTCATGGCGGGTTTCGAAACCGGCGTGGGCGTGCATGCGGGAATCCTGAGGGACGCGGGACGGAACGGGCCAGTGGCGGAAGTCAGCCCGTCCTGGGATGCACGAGCGCGGCGCCGGGTTGAAACCCTCAGCCGGCGGCGAACTGCCAGGCCGCGCGCAGGCAGGGTTCGATGGCGCGCAGGTCGGCCGCATCGCGCAGCTTCGCGACCTGCTGCACGCGGCCGCGTTCATCGCGCGCGGTCTTGAAGAACTGCGGGTGGTCGAACTCGCGGTCCAGCTGCAACGCCAGGCGCAACGCGTCCTTCATGAACACCACGTCGGCGAAGATGCGCGTGGTGCGCAGCAGCGCGTAGCGATCCTTGTGCACGATCTCGACGTCGCCGTAGCCGCGCACCGTGCGTTCCAGTTCCTCGTACAGCGCCACGAGTGCCGCCGGCTTGTTCGCCAGCATCGCCGCGCGGTCGCCCGTGCCGCAGCTGTGCTTCACGTTGGCGCGGTTGAAGACGCGACCGCAGTTCGGGCAGGACCACGCCGGCATGCGCTCAATCCTCGCCGATGTCCTCGTTCCACACGTCCGGGTTCGCGGCGATGTAATCGCCGAGCATGCCGATGCACTGCGCGTCTTCCAGGTCGATCACCTTGACGCCGTTCTCGCGCAGCCAGTCGATGCCGCCGCGGAAGTTCACCGATTCGCCCACCACCACCGTGCCGATGTTGAACTGGCGCACCAGTCCGCTGCAGTACCAACACGGCGCCAGCGTGGTGACCATGATGGTGTCGCGGTAGCGGCGCTGGCGGCCGGCCTTGCGGAAGGCGTCGGTTTCGCCGTGCACCGACGGGTCGTTCTCCTGGATGCGGCGGTTGTGGCCGCAGCCGAGCAGACGGCCGTCGTCGTGGTACAGCGCCGCGCCGATCGGAATGCCGCCTTCGGCCAGCCCCTTGCGGGCTTCCTCGACGGCGGTGGCGAGCAGGGCGCGGTAGTCGGGCGTATGGATCATGCGGAAGCTCCAGCGGCACGCAGCATGTCGATGTGCGCGATGCCGTCGTCGAGGTAGGGTTCGGAAGACGGCACGAAACCGTGCCGCGCGTAATAGTGCTGCAGATGCGCCTGCGCGCCGATCTGCACGTCGCAGCCGGGCCAGCGCGCTTGGATCTGCGCCAGCGCCTGATGCACCAGCGGATCGCCGAGGCCGCGGCCGCGCCAGGCCGGCGCGGTGAGCACGCGGCCGAAGCTCACCTGCGGGTAGCTCAGGCCCGGCGCGAGGATGCGCAGGTAGGCGGCGATGGCGCCGTCGTCGTCGGTCGCGAACACATGCACCGTGTCCGGATGCGTGTCCTTGCCGTCGGGATCCAGGTACACGCACTGCTGCTCGACGACGAACACTTCCGAACGCAGCTTGAGCAGCGCGTACAGCGTGCCGGCGTCGAGTTCGCGGAACAGGCGGGCCTGCCAGCGCAGGGCGTTGAGCGGAGCGGTCATGCGCGCATGATGCCAGCGCGCGCCTCAGCGGTCGCCCGACGTGTCGATGCTCACCACCACCGACATGCCCGGATGCAACCGCGCCGCCGGTGCCTGGCCGGCGTCGATGGACACCTTCACCGGGATGCGCTGGGCGATCTTGACGAAATTGCCGGTGGCGTTGTCGGGCGGGAGCACGCTGAACTCCGAGCCGGTGGCGGGCGAGATCTCCTCCACGCGTCCGCGCAGGCGCGCGCCGCCCAGTGCGTCGACGGTGAACGTCACCGGCTGGCCGATGCGCACGTGCTCCATCTGCGTTTCCTTCATGTTGGCCACCACCCACATGCGTTCGGGCACCAGCGCCATCAACTGCGTGCCGGGATTGACGAACGCGCCCAGCCGCACCTGCACCTGGCCGAGCTGGCCGTCGCGCGGTGCGCGAACCTGGGTGTTGTCCAGGTCGATGCGCGCCAGCTGCAACGCCGCCTCCGCATTGGCGACCGCCGCCTCCAGCACCGCCATGTTCACCGACACGCTGCGCACGCTCTGGCGCGCGATCTCCACGCCGGCCAGCGCCTCGCTCACGCCGGCCTGCGCCTGCGTGCTGGCCGCGCGGGCCTGGTCGCGATCGGCCTGCGAGAGCAGCTGCTGCTTCGCCAGCGGATCGATGCGGCGCAGGTCGGCCTGGGTCTTCTGCGCCAGCGCCTGCGCGTTGCGCACGGCGGCGTCGCTTTGCACTACCGACGCCTCCGCGCTGCGCCGCGCCTGGGTCGCGTTGGCCAGCGCCGCGCGTTCGCTTTGCAGCCGCGCCTGCGCCTGCTCGAGCCGTTGCCGGTAGATGCGGTCGTCGATCTGCACCAGCAGCTGGCCGCGCCGCACATGGTCGAAATCCTGCACCGCGACCTGGGTGATGTAACCGCCGAGCTGCGGCGAAATGATCGTCACCTGGCCGCGCACCATCGCGTTCTCGGTGCTCTGGATGGCGCTGCGGAACGGCGGCAGGCGCCAGGCGTAGAGCACGACGAGCACGCCCGTCAGCGCCACGCCGGCGAAGGCCGCCATCTGCCAGCGTCGCCGGCGTCGGCGGGCGGGAGACGGGTCAGGTGCGGCGGGCGCGGCGGGAGCTGGAGCGGGTGTGTTCATGGAGCGACGGGGGCGGCGGGAATGGAGGGGGAGGCGGCACGGGCGGCGGCGCGGTCGCGCTGCAGCAGGCGCAGGCGATGCACGAGCATCCAGACCAGCGTGAGCAGCGCGATCGCGGCGATCGCCATGAAGACATCGTTGTAGGCCAGCACGTTGGCCTCGCGTGAAGCGGCCGCGCCGAGCGCCCGCACGCCTTGCTGGTTCAACAGGGCCGGGTCGGTGATGGCCCGCGAATACGCCGACGCGCCGGCCTGCACGCGTGCGGCCACCAGCGGGTCCTGCAACGTGAGGGGCTCGACGAGCTGGCTGGAGTGGAACTTCTCGCGCACCGTTTGGAACGTGCCCAGCGCCGCCGTGCCCACCAGCCCGCCCAGGTTCTGCGCCATGCCGAACAGCACGACGAAGGTGATGAGGTTGCGCGGCTGGCCGATGACCTGGCCCATGCCCAGCACCATGGCCGGGCCGAGGAAGTAGGTGCTGCCGAAGCCGATCAGGAACTGGCTCAGCATCATGTTCTGCGGGCGCGTGAGGTTGGTGGACTGCGCATCCAGCAGTGCGCCGATGGCGATGCAGGCCAGCGCGATGGAGGAGGGGATGATCATCCGGTTGGGGCGGATGGTGATCGCGCTGGCGACGATGCCCGCCGCACAGCCCAGCGCCACCATCGCGAACAGGCTGTGCATCTGGTCGTTGTTCAACCCCAGTGCCTGCATGAAGCCCACCGCGCCGGTGCTCTGCTCCGACAACGCGAAGCGGATCAGCAGCACGGACACGCCCAGCCGCACCATCGTCCCGCTCGCCAGCCAGCGCGTGTTGATGAGCGGGTTCGCGCGGAAATGCTCCACCGCGATGGCTGCGGTCAGCAGCACGATCGAACCGGCCAGGGCCCAGCCGATCCAGGGCGCATCGAACCACCAGTCGATGCGCCCCAGCGACAACACCGCGCACAGCAGCGCGATGCCCGGCGCGAACAAGGCCAGGGTGAGGAAGTCGGTCTTCTCGAACACTTTCATGCGGTCGCTCGGCGGCAACCGCAGCATCAGCACGCCGCCCAGCGAAATCAGCGCCAGCCCCAGCTCGAACAGGTACAGGCCGCGCCATTCGCCGAACTCCAGCAGCTCGGCCGAGAAAATCCGCGCCAGCGGCGTAGCCAGCTGCGCCACGCCGATGCCCACCACCAGCCCGCGCAGCCGGTGCGCGGCCGGGAAGGCCTGCATCATGTAGTACAGGCCCAGCGTGCTCAGCGCCGCGCCGGCAATGCCGTGCGCCGCACGCACCGCGATCGCCGAGCCCAGCCCGTGCACGAACAGATGCGCGAAGGTCAGCAGCACGTACAGGCCCAGGAACACTTCGGTGAACAAACGCAGGCCGAACTGCTGGCGGAACTTCACCAGCAGCAAATTCGCCGAGACGTTGGTCATCACGTAGGCGGCGGGCAGCCACTGGACCTCGGCCGAGGTCGCGCCGATCGCGCCCTGCAGGTTCAGCAGGTTGGCCGTGACCAGCGCATTGCCCAGCCCGCCCGTGATGGCGACCAGGAAGCCGACCAGGCCGAAGGCCACGCGGCGCGCCGGCGTGTGCAGCGGGGTCGAGGGCGATCCGGGCAGCGTCGGCCGCTCGTGCGGCAGCCAGTCGCGCGGCGCGTAACGGCTCATGGGCGCGGTGGTCCTCCCTGGGCGCGGGGCCGGCGGGGACGCCTCGATGCGCGCGGCCGGTGGGGCGCAGTTTGGCACGGGGTGCGATAATCGCCGCATGAACGATCCCAGCCAGAAGCAAGACGCCAACTCCGGCACGACCCACTTCGGTTTCCGCGACGTGCCCACGGGCGAGAAGCAGAAGCTCGTCGGCGAGGTGTTCTCGTCGGTCGCGCGCAACTACGACCTGATGAACGACCTGATGTCGCTGGGCGTCCACCGTGTGTGGAAGCGCTACTTCGTCGGCACGGCGCAGGTGAAGCGCGGCGACCGCGTGCTCGACCTGGCCGGCGGCACGGGCGACATCGCGCTGCTGCTGCGCGACCGCGTGGGCGCATCGGGCAGCATCGTGCTGGGCGACATCAACGGCGCGATGCTGCGCACCGGGCGCGACCGCATGACCGACATGGGCAAGGTCGGCGGTTTCGAATACGTGCAGATGAACGCCGAGAAGCTGCCGTTCCCGGACGGCACGTTCGACCTGGTGACGATCGCCTTCGGCCTGCGCAACGTCACCGACAAGGACGCCGCCCTGCGCGAGATGAACCGCGTGCTGAAGGTCGGCGGCCAGGCGCGCGTGCTGGAGTTCTCGGAAGTGAAGGCCGACTGGTTCAAGCCGATCTACGACTTCCATTCCTTCCAGGTGCTGCCGCGCTTGGGCAAGCTGTTCGCCAACGACGCCGACAGCTACCAGTACCTCGCCGAAAGCATCCGCAAGCACCCGCCGCAGGACGAGCTGAAGTCGATGATGCAGGCGGCGGGCTTCGCGCGTTGCGATTACCGCAATCTGTCGGCGGGGATCGTGGCGATCCATACCGGGTACAAGGTGTAAGCCGTCATGTTCCTTTCGGGCCCGAGGTAGCCGGATTTCGGCGGAGTCGGGCCCGCAAGGATCGGAGCTGTTCTGCCTACGGGGCGCGAGTCAGCGGAACGAAGGGCTGGATGTCGATGTCCCCCTCGACGAGCTCGGGGGCCCGGCCGAGGAACGCCTGGAGGTGCGCAGTAGCGAGGTGGGCGTCGAAGGCCTCCTGGCTCGCCCAGACCTCGTAGACCATCCACAGGTCCGCGTCCTGCGTCGAGCGATGCAACTCATAGACGATCGATCCGGGCTCTGCTCTGGACGGCGCTACCAGCGCCATGAACGCAGCGCCAAGTTCTTCCGATCGGTTCGCCTTGGCGCGAGCGGTGGCGGCGATGGCGATGAGGTGGGTCACGGTGCCTTCCTTACGATCTCGACGAAGGGGCGCAGGCTAGTCTCTGCCGCCGTGCCGTGCAGTTGGTTATTTTCCCCGCATGTCGCGCCCCAAAGGGACCGCTGCGTCCGAGTGGGCAGGGCGTTGGTTTTGCCTAAGGTCCGAGACTGCCGGTTTGGCGCCTGGCCGAGAATGGGAAGAGTGAATACGGCATCGGCTGCCGTACGGCATGCCGCAAGACCGCCGCGGTCCTGCCGTGAGCCCGCCCGGAGGCGCTAAACTCGGCCGCTCACCCGCCAGAACGGTTCCACGCATGCGTTATTCGATCCTGACCCTGTGCCTCGCCGCTGCCCTTGCCGCCGGTTGTTCGCGCGATGCCGCGCCGCCCGCCGACACCGCCAACAAGGATGCCGCCGTGACCGCCGCCGCCGACCAGAAGAACGTCGCCGAAGTGGACGAGTACTCGTACTCCGAACCCGACAAGGTCCGCATCAACGACCTCGCACTGGAACTCAAGGTCGATTTCGACAAGAAGGAACTCGGCGGCAGCGCGACCTACACGCTGGACTGGCTCGATCCGAAGGCGACGCAGCTCATCCTGGACACGCGCGACATCACCGTCGAGAAGGTCGTCGGCGAGCGCAGCGACGGCAAGTGGGAAGACCTGAAGTTCACGGTCGCCGACAAGGACAAGGTGCTCGGCAACAAGTTCACCATCGAATCGCCGCAGCGCAATGCGCGCATCCGCGTGACCTACCACACCTCGCCGGAAGCCTCGGGCCTGCAGTGGCTCACGCCGGAGATGACGCAGGGCAAGAAGACGCCCTTCATGTTCAGCCAGTCGCAGCAGATCCACGCGCGTTCGTGGGTGCCGTTGCAGGACACGCCGCGCGTGCGCTTCACCTACACCGCGCACGTGACCTCGCCGCAGGACGCGATGGTGCTGATGAGCGCCGACAACGATCCCAACGCCGCGCGCGATGGCGACTACAGCTTCAAGATGCCGCAGAAGATCCCGTCGTACCTGCTGGCGATCGCCGCGGGCGACCTCACGTTCCAGCCGATCAGCGAGCGCGCCGGCGTGTGGGCCGAGCCGGGCATGGTGAAGAAGGCCGCCGCCGAGTTCGCCGACACAGACAAGATGATGCAGACGGCCGAACGCCTGTACGGTCCGTACCGCTGGGAGCGTTACGACATCCTCGTGCTGCCGCCGTCGTTCCCGTACGGCGGCATGGAGAACCCGCGCCTGACGTTCGCCACGCCGACGGTGATCGTGGGCGACAAGTCGCTGGTCTCGCTGGTGGCGCATGAACTCGCGCACAGCTGGTCGGGCAACCTGGTGACGTTCTCCACGCCGAAGGACAGCTGGCTCAACGAAGGCTTCACCAGCTACGTCGAGAACCGCATCGTCGAGGACCTGTACGGCAAGGAAGCGGCCGACATGGAGAAGGTGATCTCGCGCAACGAGCTGGCCGCCGAGTACAAGGAGCTGGATCCCAAGCTGCAGGTGATGGCGCTGCGACCGGGCACGCTGTCCGATCCGGACGGCCAGAGCAGCTCGACCGTCTACACCAAGGGCGCGTGGTTCCTGCAATTCCTGGAAGAGCGCTACGGTCGCGAAGCGTTCGATCCGTTCCTGAAGGAATACTTCAACCACTTCGCGTTCCAGTCGATCCCGACCACGACGTTCATCGAGTACGCCAAGGCCAACCTGCTCGCCAAGTACCCGGGCAAGGTCACCGAAGCCGAGCTCGACCAGTGGATCTACGAGCCGGGCGTGCCGGACAGCGCGCCGAAGACCGTGTCGCCGCGCTTCGACGCGGTGGACGCCGCGCGCAAGGCGTGGCTGGACGGCGGCACGCTGCCGACATCGGGCGCGACGGCGAAGTGGAGCACGCAGGAGTGGGTGCACTTCATCGACGGCATGCCGCAGACGCTCAAGCCCGAGCAGCTGGCTGCGCTGGATGCGGCGTTCAAGTTCACCGGCACGCCGAACGGCGAGATCGCGCAGCGCTGGTACCCACTGGCGGTGCGCAGCGGCTACACGCAGGCGAACGCGGCGGCGGCGGAGTTCATCAGCCGCGTCGGCCGTCGCAAGCTGATCATGCCGACCTACGTCGAACTGGTGAAGACGCCCGAAGGCCTGAAGCTGGCCGAGGACACCTTCGCCAAGGCGCGTGCGGGCTACCACCCGATCACGACGCAGTCGGTGGAAGAGACGATCGCCAAGGCGAAGCAGCCGGCGAAGTCGTAAGCGGCTCGAAGCCGTGCGTTTGCCCCTCCCCCTGCTCGCAGGGGGAGGATGGGAGGGAGGTCGCGCTTGCGCCGTCGAACGCTGCGTACATTCGCCATCGTCCTTCTCGCGTTGCTGCTCGCCGCCGCCGCGTTCCTCTGGCGCAACCCCTACGCCCTCATCAGCGGCGACTTCACGCGTCAGCGCGTCGTCGCCGGCCTGTCGAAGGAGAGCGTGCAGATCGGCGAGGAACGTTGGGTCTACGCCTACAGCGACGACGCGCCGGCCGATGCACCCACCGTTGTGATGCTGCACGGATTCACCGGCAGCAAGGAGAACTGGTATTCCGTCGCGCGCAGGCTGCGCGGGAAGTACCGACTCGTCATTCCCGATCTGCCCGGCTGGGGCGAAAGCCGGCGCATCGAGCGCGCGGACTACGGCTTCCTCGCCCAGAGCGAACGCGTCGCGCGCTTCATCGATACCGTGTCGCCGGAGCGCAGCGTCGTGCTGCTGGGGCATTCGATGGGCGGTGGCATCGCCGCGCTCACGGCCGCGCGGCATCCGGGGGAGGTCGCGCGCGTGGGGTTGATCGACGCGGCCGGCGTGCGCTTCGCCGACAACCGCTTCGGCCTGGACGTGTTGGCCGGACGAAATCCGTTCGGCGTCAGCGATGCGAGCACGCTCGAACGCTACCTGGACACGGTGTTCTTCGACGATGCGGCCAAGCCGGTGATCCCGTGGCCGGTGGATCGCATCTACATCGAACGCCGCCGGGCGGACGCGGCCTTCGAACAGCACGTGCTCGATCGCATCGGCCGCGGCAGCGAGCGCTTCCTGCCCGGCGAAGACGCCGCGCGCATCCGCCAGCCGACGCTGCTGCTATGGTGCCGCCAGGACGCGGTGATCGACGCCAGCGCACTGGAGCTGTACGCCCGACGCATTCCGCAGGCGCAACGCGTCATGCTCGACGGCTGCGGCCACATGTCGATCCTGGAACAACCCGACGCGGTCGCTCGTGCGGTGATCGCGCTGATCGAACAAGGAACATCACGATGAAGCACGCTGCATTGCAGTTGTCCGTTCTCGCGCTCGCCGGCGCGCTCGTCGCGTGCCAGCCGGCGGCCGATCCCAAGGCCGAAGCCGCCGCACAGGCCGCCGCGCAGGAGCAGGCGGCCGAGGAAATGGCGAAGTCCTTCGAGACCGAATACGGAAAGCAGAACTGGGCGCTGGCACGCGCGCACGGCGACGTGCTCGCGGCGAAGTATCCCGCCAGTGCCGCGTTCGCCCGCATCGAAGCGCGGTATGGCGAGGTGAAGGACAAGGCCGCGCAGGAACGCGAGCAGCGCCGCACCGCCGCGTTGTGGACGTACCAGACGCAGCCGGTGGAGAAGGGCGAGCAGGTTTCGGCGTCGATCTACGCCAAGGATCACGTCGACACCGACGGCAGCGGCCCGCGTCCGGTGCAGCTGATCTTCCGCGACCGGCCCGACTGGGGCCGCAGCAGCTACCTCGTGCTGGAGAAGGGCGATTTCGACTGCTACGGCGGCTGCAAGGTGAAGCTGAAGGTCGACGATGCCGCGCCCAAGCCGGTGGATGCGAGCCGCCCGAAGACCGACGAGGCCATCGCCATGTTCATCGAGGACGAGAAGATGCTGTGGAAGACGGTCAAAGGCGCGAAGGTCATCGCGATCGAATTCCCGGTGAAGGCGGGTGGCACGCGCACGGCGGTGTTCGAAGTAGCTGGGCTGGATTCGTCGCGGATGCCGAAGTGGAACTGAGCAGGCGCAAGGCTTCGGCCAGTGCGCTGGGCCTGGCGCTGCTGCTCGTCGCGCTGGCCGGGTGCCGGGAGTCCGGACGATCCGCGGCGCCCGAGGACGTCGTGGCGGGGCTGCGCATTTCCGACGAGCCCGCGGTCCTGCCCGAAACCCGTGTGTCCGCGCCCGAGCCCGGCTCGCCGCGCGCGCAGGCGCTGGAGGCGATGGCAAAGGCCGAGAGGTTCGAGCTGTACTCGCTGCAACCGTGGCAGCCGCCTGCACCGGCGGGCCCCCCGCCCGCTTATGGCACGCCGCAGCGCGAGATCTTCGATCGCGAGCAGACCGCCGCGTGGCGACGCAGCGAGAAGGAGTGGTGCACGCGCGATGCGTGTCTGGATCGCAACAAGATCCTGGGCAGGACAGTCGTTGGTGCGGCGGATGCGGCGGCCGTTCGGGACGCGCTGCATGCGTCGTTGTCCAAGGTCCCCAGCTATGCGGCCGCTTGCATCCCCGAGTATCGCCATGCGATCGCTTTCCAGGCGCATGACCACCGCTACGAAGTCCTGCTTTGCTACGGCTGCGGGCAGGTCGGTATCGTCATCGATGGAGCCGTGGCGCTGGAAGCCGACCAGACCTACGAGATGGGCGACGAGAAGGCGTTGAACGCGATCCTGCAACGCGCCGGCATCGCGCTGGCGGCGTCGCGTGGCGCGCGCGGCTGAAGGTCCGCGTCTCCACACTGCCTTACGCGCTGCATTCGTAAGCTCCTCCCCGATGCCGGCCATGTGCCGTGTATCGGGCGACGCGAGCACGGAAGCCCGCGCCGGTTCGCCAGCCGCATGCGACGCGATCGGATCGCAGTCGGCGCGGCATCGCATTGGGTGGAGGACGCCATGCTCTCCCCACGTCTGCACAATCTGCTGGACCAGGGCCAGGCGCCCTACACGACGCTGACGCACCCGCGCACCGTCACCGCGCACGAGACCGCATCGGCCACGCGCGTGGAGCCCAATCACTTCGCCAAGACGGTGATGATCAAGGCCGATGGACGGCTGGCGATGGTGGTGATGCCATCTGCGTATCGGGCCGATCTCTACCGCCTGTCGTTGGCGCTGGGCGGCGTGCCGGTGGAACTGGCCGAAGAGAGCGAGTTCCGCGAGGCGTTCTCCGACTGCGAGCCCGGCGCGATGCCGCCGTTCGGGCATCTGTACGGCATGCCGGTGTACGTCGATTCGCGCCTGGCGCACCAGGACGAGATCGCGTTCAACGCCGGCAACCACACCGAAGTGGTGCGCATGCCGTATCGCGAGTTCGAGCGCCTGGCCGCGCCGGAGATGCTCTGGCTGGCGCACATGATGTGACGCCGCTTCGCGGCGTCGGGATTTGGGATTGGAGATTCGGGATTCGAAGAAGCGCTGCTCTTGCGAATCCCGAATCCCGATTCTCGAATCCCGGCCTTACAGCGCGTAACCGAACTGCTGCTTGAACTGCTCGCTGAACTCGTCGAAGTCGAAGCGCTGGTTCTGCGTGCCCGGATGCTCGACCTTCAGCGCGCCCATCAGGTTGCCCATGCGGCCGATGGTGAGCCAGTCGTAGCCCTTCTCGATGCCGAAGATCAGGCCCGCGCGGAACGCGTCGCCGCAGCCGGTCGGATCGGTCACGCGGCGCTCGTGCGCCGGCGGGATGTCGAAGGTCTTCTCCGGCGTGTGGATCTGCGAGCCGTTCGGGCCGCGCGTGGTGATGTAGGCCTTCACCCGCTTGACGATGTCGCCCTCGCTCCAGCCGGTGCGTTCCTGCAGCAGGTTGGACTCGTAGTCGTTGACGGTGACGTACTGCGCCAGCTCGATGAAGTTGCGCAGCTCTTCGCCGTTGAACAACGGCATCGCCTGGCCCGGATCGAAGATGAAGGGGATGCCGGCGTCGGCGAATTCCTGCGCGTTCTGCAGCATGCCTTCGCGACCGTCGGGGCTGACGATGCCGAACGTCACGCCCTTCACGTCCTTAACGTGGTTCTCGTACGACCGCATCATCGCGCCCGGATGGAACGCGGTGATCTGGTTGTTGTCGTGGTCGGTGGTGATGAAGGCCTGCGGGGTGAACAGTTCCTGGATGATCTTGACGTGATCCAGCGGAATGCCCTGCTGCTCGAAGTGCTCGCGGTACGGACCGAAGTCCTGGCCGGCGGTGGCCATCGGGATCGGGTTGCCGCCCAGCAGCTTGAGGTTGTAGGCGATGTTGCCGGCGCAGCCGCCGAACTCGCGGCGCATCCGCGGCACGAGGAAGGACACATTCAGGATGTGCACCTTGTCCGGGAGGATGTGGTTCTTGAACTGGTCCGGGAACACCATGATGGTGTCGTAGGCCATGGATCCGCAGATCAGTGCAGACATCGGAAGTACCCAGGTCGAGGAGGCCGGCCGCGCAGGCGGCGTACGGCGGTTGCGAGAAAATCGCGGGAGGCGGCCCAGTGCCGCGCGGGCGCTAGGGTAGCCGCTGGGGGCGTCCACGGCCAGCCGCCGGGAGCGGCCCGCCACCGCGAACTGGCCTAGGACATATCCGAAAGGTGACTGAAGGCGCAGGAAGTACCGGGAAATC
The DNA here is from genome assembly GCF_038446665.1 of Lysobacter sp. FW306-1B-D06B. Taxonomy (NCBI): domain Bacteria; kingdom Pseudomonadati; phylum Pseudomonadota; class Gammaproteobacteria; order Lysobacterales; family Lysobacteraceae; genus Lysobacter; species Lysobacter sp. FW306-1B-D06B. The sequence goes on from NZ_CP151802.1 coordinate 1,271,188, forward strand.
CGGGTTTTTTCCTTGCTCGACAAGGGGGGCGTTGTTAGGCTAGCGAACCCCTCGCTCGCCCCTCATTCCACGGCCGATCCTCGATGTTCAAGAAGTTTCGCGGCATGTTCTCCAACGACCTGTCCATCGATCTGGGCACGGCCAACACCCTTATCTACGTGCGCGGCCAGGGCATCGTGCTGAACGAGCCGTCGGTGGTCGCCGTCCGCCAGGACCGCCTGATCGGCGGCAACCGGACCGTCGCCGCGGTCGGCAGCGAGGCCAAGATGATGCTCGGGCGCACCCCGGGCCACATCACGACCATCCGCCCGATGAAGGACGGCGTCATCGCCGACTTCACCTATACGGAAGAGATGCTCAAGCACTTCATCCGCAAGGTGCACAAGAGCCGTTTCCTGCGCCCGAGCCCGCGCGTGCTGGTCTGCGTGCCTTGCGGCTCGACCCAGGTCGAGCGCCGCGCGATCAAGGAATCGGCCGAAGAAGCCGGTGCCCGCGAGGTCTACCTGATCGAGGAGCCCATGGCGGCCGCCATCGGCGCCGGCATGCCGGTGACCGAGGCGCGCGGCTCGATGGTCGTCGACATCGGCGGCGGCACCACGGAAGTGGCGGTCATCGCGCTGAACGGCATCGTCTATTCGGCCTCGGTCCGCATCGGCGGCGACCGCTTCGACGAGTCGATCATCAGCTACGTGCGCCGCACTTACGGCACGCTGATCGGCGAGGCCACGGCCGAGCGCATCAAGCTCGAGATCGGCTGCGCCTACCCGCAGCAGAAGGCCGCCACGGTGGAAGTCTCCGGCCGCAACCTCGCCGAGGGCGTGCCGAAGATGATCACCATCAACTCCAATGAAGTGCTCGAAGCGCTGCGCGAGCCGCTGGCCGGCATCGTCTCGGCGATCAAGCTGGCACTGGAGCAGACCCCGCCGGAACTGTGCGCCGACGTCGCCGAGCGCGGCATCGTGCTCACCGGCGGTGGCGCGCTGCTGCGCGACATGGACCGCCTGATCAGCGAGGAAACCGGCCTGCACGTGCAGGTCGCCGACGACCCGCTGACCTGCGTGGCCCGAGGCGGCGGTCGCGCGCTGGAACTGGTCGACATGCACGGCAACGAGTTCTTCGCGCCGGAATAAGCCGCAGAAGGGGAATCGGGAATCGGGAATCGTTGCGGCTGCGCTGCGGCGTTCCCGGCCTGGTCCCAGTACAAGCATGCCGGGCGGGGCGGGGTGCTCCGCCGGCATGGCAAGCGCACAGGCGCGACGCTCTCCTACTCTCCATTCCCGATTCCCCATTCCCGGCCCCATGCCCACCTACGCCGGCCCACCCACCTCAGCACGTCCCGGTGACGTGGCCGGCACGCTCAAGCTGCTGGCCTACCTCGCGCTGGCGGTGGTGCTGATCGTCCTGGACCACCGGGGCGGCTGGCTCGCGCAGGCGCGCCAGCAGGTGACCCTGCTCGTGCAGCCGCTGTGGATGGTCGCCGGTTGGCCCGGGCAGGTGGTGGAGCGCATCAGCGAGGATGCCGGCACGCTCACCCAGCTCACCGCCGAGAACCGCCGCCTGCGCAACGACCTGATGCTCAATCAGGCGCGCATGGCCCGCCTGCAGACGCTGGCATCCGACAACGCGCGCCTGCGCGGACTGCTCGACGCCGCCGAGCGCGGTCGCCTCGACGTCAAGCTGGCGCCGATCCTGGACATCGACCTGGACCCCACGCGGCAGCGACTGGTGCTCAATGCCGGTACGCGCGACCGGGTGGAGGTCGGGCAGAACGTGATCGACTCCGGCGGCCTGCTCGGCCAGATCATCGCCGTGACGCCGATGTACGCGAACGTGCTGCTGCTCACCGATCCCTCGCACGCGGTGCCGGTGGCCGTGGCGCGCAATGGCGTGCGGCTGGTGGTGTACGGCGAAGGGCGCAGCGACCGGCTGCGCCTGACCAGCGTGCCGCTCTCCAGCGACGTGAAGGTCGGCGACGTGCTGGTCACCTCGGGCCTGGGCGGCCGCTTCGCGCCGGGGTTCCCGGTCGGCACGATCGCCTCGCTCAAGCCCGACGACAGCCGCGCCTTCCTCGTCGGCGAGGTGACGCCGGCCGCGCAGCTCGACCGCGGCCGCGAGGTGCTGGTGCTGCTGTCGATGCCGAACCCGCTGCCGGCCGCCACGGCGTTCACCCCGTCGGATGCCGGCGCAGCGCCTGCCGCGGGCGGAGCCGCGACGGCGGTGTCGCCGGTCGTGCCTGCTGCGACGGGCGGAACCGCGCCAGCGACCCCGACCCCGTCCAGCGGGCCGGCCACGCAGGCCGCACCGAATGCGCCCGCGTCCGCGCCGGTCCAACCGCCGCGCCCCAACGCGCCGCCGGAGGCCCGCCGATGAGCCGCGTCCGTCCGCAATGGGTGCTGCCGCTCAGCATCGTCGTGGCGCTGATGCTGGGCCTGCTGCCGCTGCCGCCGGCCCTGCAGCCGCTGCGGCCGTTCTGGCTGGCGCTCGTGCTGGCCTACTGGGTGATCGAAGACCCCGACCACGTCGGCCTGGGCGTCGCCTTCATCGTCGGGCTGCTGGGCGATCTGGTGTACGGCAGCCTGTTCGGCGAACACGCGCTGCGCCTGGTCGTGATGGCCTACATCCTGCAGCGCTTCCGCGCGCGGCTGCGCTTCTTCCCGATGTCGCAGCAGGCGCTGGCGATCGGCGGCCTGCTGTTGAACGACTGCATCGTCATCGCGGCGATTCACCTCGCCGTCGGCGAACGCACGCCGCTGCCGCTGACCTGGCTGTCGCCGCTGACGGGCCTGCTGCTGTGGCCGTTGGTGTACGTTGGCCTGGATTCCCTCCGTCACGGCCGCTGGAGGGCGCGCTGAGATGGGCCCGCGTCGTCGCGTCCTGAAGAACAGCGCAGCCGAAGCCAACCAGTTCCGCCTGCGCTCCGCGATCGCCTTCATCTGCGTGCTGGCGGCGCTGGCCGGGCTGGGCTTCTGGTACTTCCGCCTGCAGGTCCTGCAGCACGCCGACTACGCCACGCGCTCGGAAGCCAACCGCATCAAGCTGCGTCCGGTGGTGCCGGGCCGCGGGCTGATCCTGGACCGCAAGGGCCGCGTGCTGGCCGACAACGTGCCGGCGTACCGCATCGAAGTGACGCCGTTCGAAGCCGGCAAGACCGACACCTGGCTGCCCTCGCTGGCGAAGATCATCGCGCTGACGCCCGAGGACAAGGCACGGTTCGAGGACGAGCGTCGCGCCACGCGCGGCTTCAAGCCGATCACGCTCAAGCTGCGCGTCACCGAGGACGAGGCCGCGCGCTTCGCCGTGGACCGCTGGCGCTACCCCGGCGTGGACCTGGTGCCCTACCTCAACCGGCGCTATCCCTACGGCGAACTGCTTTCGCACGTGATCGGCTACGTCGGCCGCATCGACGCCGACGACCTCAAGGACCTGGGCGAGGGCGGGGCCGCGCTGACCCACGTCGGCAAGACCGGACTGGAGCGCTATTACGAGGAAGCGCTGCGCGGCAAGGTCGGTTACGAGCAGATCGAGACCAACGTCGACGGCCGGCCGATGCGCCAGGTCGGGCATGTTCCGGCCACGCCGGGCGCCGACCTCAAGCTCAGCATCGATCTGGACCTGCAGCAGGCGATGGTGACGGCGTTCGGCGACATGGACGGCTCGGCCGTCGCCATGGACCCGCGCACCGGCGAAATCCTCGCCATGGTCAGCCTGCCGGGCTACGACACCAATCTGTTCGTCAACGGCATCTCCAACGTCGACTACCGCGCGCTGATGGACAACCCGTCGCGCCCGCTGTTCAACCGCAACGTGCTCGGCGGCGGCCCGCCGGGCTCGACGGTGAAGCCGCTGATCGCGCTGGCCGGCCTGGACAGCGGGCTGCGCACGCCCGAGTCGAAGGTGTTCTCCACCGGCACGTTCTATATCCCCGGGCAGAAGCGCGGCTGGCGCGACGCGCACGGCGGTGCGGGCTGGACGGACCTGCGCAAGTCGATCGCCGCGTCGGTGAACTTCTACTACTACAAGCTCGCCTACGAGATGGGCATCGAGCGATTCGACGAATACATGCGCAAGTATGGATTCGGCGCGCCCACCGGCATCGACCTGTCGGGCGAGAACAAGGGCGTGGTGCCGTCGCCGGACTGGAAGCGCAAGCGAACCAAGGAGCCGTGGTACGCGGGCGAGACGGTCAACGCCGGCATCGGCCAGGGCTACTGGATCGCCACGGTGCTGCAGCTGGTGCGCGGCACGGGAGCGATCGCCAACGGCGGTGACCTGATGCGACCGCACCTGGTCTCGGAGCGCCGCGACGGCTACGACACGCCGTGGGTGCCGTTGCCGCAGCCCGCGCCATCGCGCATCACCGACAACGCCAGCAACCTGCGCGCGGTGCAGGAAGGCATGATCCAGACCATCCATGGCGCCGGCGGCACCGGTCGCGCGATGGCGATCGGCGCGCCGTACATGATGGCCGGCAAGACCGGCACCGCGCAGAAGATCAGCCGCAAGGGCAGCCAGAGCTTCGATCCGCATTCGCTGCCCTACCACCTGCGCCACCAGGCGCTGTTCGTGGGCTATGCGCCGGCCGACAACCCGACCATCGTAGTGGCGATCTCGGTCGAACACGGCGGCTTCGGTGGCAGCACCGCGGCGCCGATCGCGCGCAAGATCTTCGATGCCTGGCTGCTGGGCAAGATGCCTGATCCGGTGCCGACCGATCCCAAGTACACGCGCCCGGCCCAGCCGCATGCAGCGCCGGTGACTGCGGTCGCCGGCACGGCGGCCGGTCCGGTGCCGACGTTGCTGCCGGTGGCGGGAACGCCCGTCGCGGCGGGCGCCACGGCTGTATCGAGCCCCTCTCCCGCTGGCGGGAGAGGGGTGAGGGCGAACGAAGCGGCCGTGGTGACTTCAACGCCGCCGGCGCCCTTGCCCTCATCCGCCCTCCGGGCACCTTCTCCCGCAAGCGGGAGAAGGGAAGCGCCGCAGCCGGGACAATCGCAACCGCTGTCGCAACAGCCACCGCAACCCACCCCACCGCAGGAACCCACCCGATGAGGCTGATCCTGCGCTGGCTGTTCGACCTGCTCGTGCGCTTCGCGCGCACGCTCGATCTGCCGCTGCTCGGCGCGCTGCTGGCGCTGATGGTGATCGGCCTGGCGGTGCTGTACAGCGCTGCCGATCACGCCATGGGGCTGGTCGTGCGCCAGGGTGCGTTCTTCGTCGCCGGTCTGGGCGTGATGTGGGCGCTTTCGCGCGTGCCGCCCAACCAGCTGCGCAACTGGACGCCGCTGGTGTTCGGCGCCTCGCTGCTGCCGCTGGTGCTGGTGCTGCTGATCGGCACCGGCAAGCACGGCCGCCACTGGATCAACCTCGGCGTGGTCTACGTGCAACCGGCCGAGCTGCTCAAACTCAGCCTGCCGATGATGGTCGCGTGGTACCTCGATCGGCAGGCGTTGCCGCCGCGGTTCCGCACGGTGCTGATCGCCGGCGTGCTGATCGCCGTGCCGACCGGCCTGATCCTGCTCCAACCCGACTTCGGCACCGCGATGCTGGTTGCCACCAGCGGCGCGTTCGCCCTGTACCTGGCGGGACTGCCGTGGTGGTGGTTCGGCATGGCGTTCGGCGCGGTCGCGGCCGTGGCGCCGGTCGCGTGGTTCTGGCTGCTGCGCCCGTACCAGAAGGACCGCATCCTCACCTTCCTCAATCCCGAGTCCGATCCGCTGGGCACCGGCTGGAACATCATCCAGTCGAAGATCGCCATCGGCGCGGGCGGCCTCACCGGCAAGGGCTGGGGGCAGGGCTCGCAGTCGCACCTCAATTACCTGCCCGAGCACACCACCGACTTCATCTTCGCCGTGCTGAGCGAAGAGTTCGGCTGGATCGGCGTGGGCACGGTGCTGGCGCTGTACCTGTTCGTGATCGGCCGCTGCCTGTGGATCGCGGCGGAGGCGCGCGACGGCTATTCGCGACTGATCGCCGGCGCGCTCGGCCTGGCGTTCTGCGTATACGTGATCGTCAACGGCGGCATGATCTCCGGCCTGCTGCCGGTGGTCGGCGTGCCCATGCCGCTGTTGAGTTACGGCGGCACGTCGGCCGTCTCGCTGCTGGCGGGATTGGGCGTGGTGATGGCCGTTCGCGCGCACCGGCCGATCTACGCGCGCTGACACACCTGTTCATCGTGCAGGGCAGGGCCGCGCGAACCTGACTCGATGCCCTGTCCTGCATGAACGTGCGGTTCTGGCCATCCGGAGCGCGTGCTACCCTCGCGTCGATGACCCGACGCCACTTAATCCGTAGCGCCGTGATCAGCGCGTCCTTTCTCGCGTTGGCCGGTTGCGCCACCCAGGCCTCCGCGCCCGTTCCGCAGACTTCCACCCCCGCCGCTCCGGCCAGGCCGGTGCCGGGCACGCCTGCGCTGCCCGATCCGGTGCTGCAGCAGCCGCTGGACCTCGCGCGTGCCGCGTTCGTTCGCGAGACCGCCGCGCAGTACGGAATCGACCCGGCCTACATCGAATCGGTGCTGGCGAAGGCGCAGATCCGCGACAGCATCGTCGCCGCGATGTCCAAACCGGCCGAAGCCAAGCCGTGGCGCGACTACCGGCCGATCTTCATCACCCAGTCGCGCATCGACGGCGGCCGCGCCTTCCTGGCCGAGCACCGCGAAGAACTCGCACGCGCTCAGGAGAAGTACGGCGTCCCCGCCGAAGTGATCGTCTCCATCATCGGCGTGGAAACCAACTACGGCCGCAACACCGGTTCCTATCCGGTGCTCGATGCGCTGTACACGCTGGCCTTCGCCTATCCGCGCAGCGGCGATCCGGCCAAGCTGGATCGCGAGAACCGCCGCGAAGCGTTCTTCCGCGGCGAGCTGGCCCAGTTGTTCGCGCTGGGCAAGGAAACCGGACTGGACATCACCGCGCTCAAGGGCAGCTACGCCGGCGCGATGGGCTGGGGCCAGTTCATGCCGTCGAGCTACCGCGAGTTCGCGGTGGACGGCAACGGCGACGGCAAGCGCGATCTGTTCAACAACCTCGACGACGTCTTCGCCTCCATCGCCAATTACTTCGTGCAGAAGGGCGGCTGGGTGCGCGGCGGGCCGGTGACGGTGCGCGCCAATGCGTCGGCCAATGCGCAGCCGATCGAGCCGGAAAGCCTGGATCCGCTGTACACGATGAGCGACCTGGCCACGCGCGGCTTCCGCCCGCTGCAGCCGGTGACGCCGCCGGAACAGAACGCCACGGTGGTGAAGCTCGACGGCGATGCCGGGCCGGAGTACTGGTTCGGCTTCCGCAACTTCTACGCGATCACCCGCTACAACATCTCCAAGCACTACGCGATGGCGGTGTATCAGTTGAGCCAGGCGATCGCCGGCAGCGGTGATGCGCCGGTCGCGGCCGCACCCTCAGGACAGCCGTCCGCATGATGCGCCTGCCTGCCCTCGGCACCGTGGCCGCCCGGACGCTCCTGGCGGTCGCGGTGGTCTGTCTCGCCGCCTGCGCGAGTTCGCCGAAGAAGTCTGCTTCGCGGCCCACAGCCGCGCCGGATCGTGGCGGCGTGCATCACGCACCGCTGCCCGGAAGCAAGAAGAAATCGCCTTACGCCCCGGCCCAGGAAGACCCGAACACGCGCGGCCACTACACCGCCGGCGGGCTCTACAAGCCGGGCGTGAAAGACACCACGCCGGATTACGTGCCCGACGTCGATTCCATCCCCGAGCCCGAGGTCACGAACGAACCGCGTTCGGCCGTGGGCAATCGCCCCAGCTACGTCGTGCTCGGCAAGACCTACAAGGTGATGGACGACACCAAGGGGTATGTGGAGCGCGGCACGGCCTCGTACTACGGGCAGAAGTTCCATGGACGCCGCACGTCCAACCTGGAGGTGTACGACATGTACGCCTTCACCGCCGCGCACAAGACGCTGCCGCTGCCGAGCTTCGCGCGCGTGACCAACCTCGACAACGGCAAGTCGGTGGTGGTGCGCGTCAACGACCGCGGCCCGTTCCACGAAGGGCGCGTAATCGACCTCAGCTACGCCGCCGCGGTGAAGCTGGGCATCACCCAGAAGGGCACGGGCAAGGTCGAAGTGCGTGCGCTGAAGCCGGGCGACGACGCGCCGATCTACGCCTCCGCGCCGGAGCGGCCGACCGCCCAGCCGACGCCTCAGCCCACGCCCCCCGCACCGCAGAAGTCGCCCAGCGCTATGGACCGCCTTGTCGCCGCGATCCCGGTCGGCACCGCCGGCGCCGCCGTGTTGCCGCCGGGCGTGCGCATCGCCACCGGCAAGCCCACGCCGATGAACGCGAACGGCGGCAAGTTTGCCGGCGCCGTCGCATCGGTCCAGTCCGCTGCCCCGAGCCCGGCCGTCACCGCGCCCATCGCCCTCCCCGCCGCCACGGTGCCGGTCGCGGCCCCCGTGTCGGCCGGTGGCGACAAGGTCGTCTTCCAGGTCGCCAGCTTCACCGCCCGCGCCAACGCCGACCGCGCGCTGACCCGCCTGCGCGAGGCCGGCATCGACACCGCCCAGCTCAGCGACGCCAGCGCCAACGGCCAGACCATCTGGCGCCTGCGCGTCGGTCCGCTGCAGGCCGCCCAGGCCACGGAACTCGCCGCCCGCATCGCCGGTCTGGGATTCGGGCAGCCGCAGCGCGTCCGCGACTAGAATTCTTCCCACTCTTGCCAATGGCCGGCCTGACGCCGGCGCCCGGAGCCGTACCGAAAATGAAAGTCCCCGCTCTCGCCAGAGCCGCCGTCGTCGCGGCCGCTGCCACCCTCGTGGCCGGCCTCGCGCTCGCCCAGACCACGCCCGCGCCGCGCACCGCGCTGCCGGCCGCCAGCGAATCGCTGCCGGTGCCGCCGCCGCCGAAGATCGCCGGCACCGCCTGGGTGCTGATGGACGCCGCCAGCGGCAACATCCTGGCCGGCGAGAACTACGACACCCGCCTGGAGCCGGCAAGCATCACCAAGGTGATGACCAGCTACGTGATCGCCGCGGAAATGGCCGCCGGCAAGGTCAAGGGCGACGACCAGGTCATGATGACCGAGAACGCCTGGCGCGTCGGCGGCGCCGGCACCGACGGCAGCTACTCCGGCTTCGAGGTCAACAAGACCGCGCCGCTGCTGGAGATGGAAAAGGGCATGGTGGTGCAGTCGGGCAACGACGCCGCCATCGCGCTGGCCGAGCATGTCGCCGGCAGCACCGACGCCTTCGCCGCGCTGATGAATCAGTACGCCGCGCGCATCGGCCTGAAGAACAGCCACTTCGTCAACCCGACGGGCCTGTCGGATCCGGAGCACTTCTCCACCGCGCGCGACCTGGCGCTGCTGGGCCGCGCGCTGGTGCACGATTTCCCGGTCGCGTACTCGTACAACCGGATCAAGGAATTCACGGTCGGCCCGATCACCCAGTCGAACCGCAATCGGCTGCTGTGGCGCGATTCCACCGTGGACGGCATCAAGACCGGCCATCACTCCGGCGCCGGCTATTGCCTCATGGCGTCGGCCAAGCGCGGTGACCAGCGCCTGATCTCGGTCGTCATGGGCTCCACGTCCGACGACCAGCGCACCAACGACAGCCAGGCGCTGCTCAACTGGGGCTTCCGCTTCTTCGAGACGCACAAGCTCTACGACACCGGCAAGGCCGTGGCGAAGCAGAAGGTGTGGAAGGGCGCGTCCGACGAAGTGCAGCTGGGCGTCGACGAACCGCTGCTGGTAACCGTGCAGCGCGGCAAGTACAACCAGCTCAAGCCGATGATGGACGTGCCCAAGACGCTGGTCGCGCCGATCACCAAGGGCCAGAAGATCGGCACGGTGAAGGTGATGCTGGACGGCAAGGTCGTCTCGCAGCGTCCGCTGGTCGCGCTCAACGCGGTCGAGCAGGGCGGCTTCTTCAAGCGCCTGTGGGACGAGTTCTGGATGTGGTGGGAGTCGGACTGATCCGACCCCGCACTCACATAGCAAAAAGGCCGGCGCAAGCCGGCCTTTTTTGTTGGGCGTGTCTTGTTGGGCGTGGAGCCGGCGTCAGAGCAGCATCGCGGCCAGCATCGGCAAAGGCACGCAGGCGTAGCCGAACAGCCAGCCGATCACCGCGCTGTGGCGGCCCTGTCGCAGCAGCCGGGCGGTGACGAGGTACGTCGCCATGGCCAGGGCGTACAACAAAGCGATGCACGGTGCCGCGATCGCGAGCGCGTCTGCCGTGCCGGTCTCGCCATAGCCGGCGACCATCAGCGACAGGATCAGCGCCAGCGCGGCCAGGGCCGAGGTGTGGACGGCCAGCAGCGCGATCAGCGCGCGGTGGGAGAACGCAGGGGTCATGGGCCGGGCCGGTGTTCGAGCCCGCGAAGTCTCGGCGCGCGCGCCGTCCGTCGAAATAGGACGAAGTCTGAAGAGGCCGCGAGGCAGGCGCCGCGTCGCGAACGAGGGGCGGCCGGCACATGTCCGTCTTCGTCCGGATGAACAGGAAGTGCGCTTGGCGGCCTGACGCTGCAACGCCTGCGCAGGCCGGAAACCGGGTTGGGTTTGCCGGGGGGCAGACCCATAATGACCGCCATGGAAATCAAATCCGACAACCCGGAACACGGCTTCCAGTTCCCCGGCACGTTCGAGTTGAGCGCCATGGGCGCGGCCGAGAAGGACCTGGAAACGGTGCTGCCGACGCTGCTGCTGGATGCAGGCATCGAAGTCCTGCACGAAACCGTCAACTGGAAGCTGTCGAGCAACGGGCGCTATGTGTCCGTGCGGATCAGTTTCCGTGCGACCAGCCGCGAGCAGTACGACCTGGCGCATCAGGCGCTGCGCGAACACCCGGAAGTGAAGTGGACGCTCTGAGCGAGCCGGTCGTCGTCGCGCCCGAGCCGGCACCCACCGTGCCCTCGGCCCGCCTGCGCGACCTGGGCCGCCGTGCCTACGAGCCCGTCTGGCACGCCATGCAAGCCTTCACCGACGCGCGCACGGTGGACACGCCCGACGAGCTTTGGCTGGTCGAACACGACCCGGTGTTCACCCTCGGCCAGGCCGGCAAGGACGAGCACGTCCTGTTTCCCGGCGACATCCCGGTGATCCACGTCGACCGCGGCGGCCAGGTGACCTACCACGGCCCCGGCCAGATCGTGCTGTACCCGCTGCTCGACCTGAAGCGGCTGAAGGTGGGCGTCAAGGAATACGTCCACCGGATCGAGCAGGCCATGATCGACACGCTGGCCGACTGGAACATCCTCGCCCAGCGCCGCGACGGCGCCCCGGGCGTGTACGTCAACGACGCCAAGATCGGCGCGCTGGGCATCCGCGTGCGGCGCGGCTGCACCTTCCACGGCCTGGCGTTCAACATCGCCATGGACCTGGAGCCGTTCCAGCGCATAAACCCCTGCGGCTATCAGGGGCTGCAGGTGACCTCGATGCTAGACTTGGGCGGCCCGTCCGGGCTGGATGCGGTGAAGCCGGTGCTGATCGAGCACGTCGCCCGCCAGTTCGGCCTCGACGTCCAACCGGCCCCGCCGCCGACGTTCTGACCCCCATTCCGACGCGCTCCGCAGACCGGGGCCGCCGCTCCAGAGATCCACGCACGCCATGACCGAGTCCGCTTCCAAGACCATCCCGCTGTCGGTGGTGAGTGGCGACGCCGCGCCGTCCACGTTGCAGCCCGGCGTGAAGCAGGTCGCCGGCGACAAGATCGCGCGCTCGCCGGTGCAGTTCGCCGACGCGCCGGTGCTGCGCAAGCCGTCGTGGATCCGCGTTCGGATTCCCTCCGGCAACTCGGTGCAGCAGCTCAAGGCCAAGCTGCGCGAGAACCGCCTGGTCACGGTCTGCGAAGAGGCCAGCTGCCCGAACATCCACGAGTGCTTCAGCCACGGCACGGCGACCTTCATGATCCTCGGCGAGGTCTGCACCCGCCGCTGCAGCTTCTGCGACGTCGCCCACGGCCGTCCGAAGCCGCCGGATCCGGCCGAACCGCTGAGCCTGGCGACCACCGTCGCCGACATGAACCTCAAGTACGTGGTGGTCACCAGCGTCGACCGCGACGACCTGCGCGACGGTGGTGCCCAGCACTTCGTCGACTGCATCGCGGCGATCCGCCACCACAGCCCGCGCACCAAGATCGAGGTCCTCACGCCCGACTTCCGCGGCAAGGGCCGCATGGAGCGCGCGCTGGAAATCCTGGCGACGAACCCGCCGGACGTGTTCAACCACAACGTCGAGACCGTGCCGGACCTGTACCGCAACGTCCGCCCGGGCGCCGACTACCAGTGGTCGCTGACCCTGCTGAAGAAGTTCAAGGCGCAGCACCCGGAAGTGGCGACCAAGAGCGGCATCATGCTGGGCCTGGGCGAGGACATGGAGCAGGTGCAGGCCACGCTGCGCGACCTGCGCGCGCACGACGTGGACATGATCACCATCGGCCAGTACCTCCAGCCCAGCCCGCACCATCATCCGGTCCTGCGGTACTGGACGCCGGAGGAGTTCAAGGCGCTGGAGGAGTACGGCATGAGCCTGGGCTTCACCCACGTCGCCTCCGGCCCGCTGGTCCGCTCCTCGTACCACGCCGATCGCTCCGCGATGGAAGCCGGCTTCGTCGCCGCCTGATCGGCCTTGTTCCGCTCACGTGCCTTTGATCGGGAAAGCCCGAGGCTTACCCCTGCCTGACCGCTGCCCGTCGCCCAGCTGAACACGCAGCCATGAATGGGCGAAATGCGGCTGGCGGCACGCTAATTCCCGTGGACGGTGGGTGACAGCCGCCGCAACTTTCGGCACTGTGGGATTGTCCAAACGCCGTCCATTCTGCGTTTGACTCCTCAGGTTCTTCCTGATCTGCAACCCCTATGACGGCTGCTCCTCGGCCGCGCGAAGCCTCTCGATGAAAGCCAAAACCGCACCTGCCTCCGTCCTCGTCGCCTTCCTGCTGACCACGCCCGTGGCGTTGCTCGCGCAGTCCGACAGTGCTGCCGACAAGAAGACCTCGCAGGTCGAACTGCCGGAGCGCGAGAAGCCGAACCTCATCAAGTCGATGGAACCGTCGCCGCTGCCGCGCGCGGCGACCGCCGACCAGACCACGGCCGCCAAGCTCGTCTACGGACTGCTTTCCGACAGCCGCTACGCGTACCGCCCGGTCACGCTGGACGACACGCTCTCGGCCGACATCTATAAGCGTTACCTGGAAGCGCTCGACGGCGGCAAGCAGTTCTTCACCGCGCAGGACATCGCCAAGTTCGATGCCTACAAGCTGAAGTTCGACGACGCGATCAAGAGCGGCGACCTCGCGCCGGCCTACGCGATCTTCTCGACCTACAAGCAGCGCGTCGATCAGCGTGTGGGCTATGCGCGCAACCTGCTCAAGCAGGACATGTTCGATTTCACCGGCAGCGACCGCTACGAGTACGACCGCGAGGACGCACCGTGGGCGACCGATAATGCCGCGCTGGACTCGCTCTGGAAGGCGTCGGTGCGCAACGACTATCTGCGCCTGAAGCTCGCCGGCAAGAAGCTGGAGGAGATCCGCAAGACGCTGGACAAGCGTTACACCAACATGGGCAAGTCGATCGCCGAGCTCAAGGGCGAGGACGTGTTCCAGACCTTCCTCAACAGCTACGCCAACTCGGTCGATCCGCACACCGACTACTTCACGCCCAAGACGGCCGACAACTTCAACGTGTCGATGTCGCTGTCGCTGGAAGGCATCGGCGCGGTGCTGCAGAAGCAGGACGACGTGGTCGCGATCCGCGAGATCGTGCCCGGCGGCCCGGCCAGCAAGTCCAACAAGCTCAAGCCCGGTGACCGCGTGGTCGGCGTGGGCCAGGGCGACAGCGGCCCGATGGAAGACGTGATCGGCTGGCGCATCGACGATGTCGTCGCCAAGATCCGCGGCAACAAGGGCACGAAGGTGCGCCTGGACGTGATCCCGGCCGAAGCCGGCCTGGACAGCCAGCCGCAGCGCCTGGTGCTGGTGCGCGACAAGGTGCGCCTGGAAGACCAGGCCGCCAAGTCGAAGGTCATCACCATCCCCGGCAAGGACGGCGCACCCGAGCAGCGCATCGGCGTGATCGAACTGCCCGGCTTCTACCAGGACTTCGAAGGTCGCCGGAAGAACAGCAACGATTACGCCTCGGCCACGCGTGACGTCGCCAAGCTGCTGGAAGAGCTGCGCGGCAAGAAGGTCGACGGCGTCGTGCTCGACCTGCGCAACAACGGCGGCGGCTCGCTCAATGAAGCCATCGAACTCACCGGTCTGTTCATCGACCGCGGCCCGGTCGTGCAGGTGCGCGAGTCCGGCGGCCGCGTGAGCGTGGAAGGCGACAGCGACACCGGCATCGCCTGGGAAGGCCCGCTGGCGGTGCTGATCAACCGCGGTTCGGCTTCGGCATCGGAAATCTTCGCCGGCGCGATCCAGGATTACGGTCGCGGCCTGGTCATCGGCGAGACGAGCTTCGGCAAGGGCACGGTGCAGAACCTGGTCGACCTCGACCGCTGGCCGGCCAACGAAGAAGCGCGCTTCGGCCAGGTGAAGCTGACCATCGCGCAGTTCTTCCGCGTCAGCGGCGGTTCCACGCAGAACAAGGGCGTGGTGCCGGACGTGGCCTTCCCGGTTTCGGTCGACGCCAGTGAGTACGGCGAGAGCACGTACGACAACGCGCTGCCGTGGACGCGCATCTCGGCCGTGCCGCACACCACCTACGGCAACTTCAGCCCGCTGCTGCCGAAGCTGGAAACGCTGCACACCACGCGCATCGCCAACGACAAGGAATTCCAGTGGTGGAGTGAAGACGTCGCGCAGTTCCGCGAGGAGCGCGCCAAGAAATGGGTGAGCCTCAACGAAGCCGTGCGTCGCGCCGAGCGTGACAACGAGGACGCCAAGCGCAAGACGCGCCAGGAACAGCGCAAGGCGCTGGGCCTGGACCTGGACCCGCTGGCCGACGACTACAACGACGACGGCCTGGCCGCGAACGAGCGCGACATCGCCAAGGATGCCGAGCGCGAGAAGCTGGCCGACAAGCGTCCGGACCCGCTGCTGCGCGAATCGGCCGCGATCCTGGCCGATGCCGTGCGCCTGTTGAACAACGACCGCCAGCTCTCGGCGCAGGTGCTGCCGACGGCCACGACGGCCGGCCACTGGGCCGACTGACGGGTTCCCAGGCTGCGCGCGAATCGCCCCCTGACTCAGGGGGCTACGTCTCGCGGGCCGCCAGTGCATCCGAGGCGGACATCGCAAAGAACGGATAGCGGGCGCCTCAGGGCGCCCGCTACGCTTTGGGCCATGAACACGGCACGCCAACTTCGCGACAAGCTCGACCACGCCCGCCGCCTGCTCGACGACGGCGAGCCGACGCTGGCCGACCTCGCGGTCGCCGTCGGCCTCAGTGCCTCGCACCTGCAACGCCAGTTCGCCGCGCGCTTCGGCCTCAGTCCGGCGCAGTATCTCGCCCAGCGCAAGCTCGGCGCGCTGAAGGGCGCGCTGCGCGAAGGCAGCGACGTCAGTGCCGCGCTGTACGACGCCGGCTACGGCTCGCCTTCGCGCGTGTACGAAGGCGGCGCGGCGAAGCTGGGCATGACGCCCGCACGCTACCGCGCCGGCGGTGCGGGCGAGCAGATCCGCTGGAGCATCGCCGACACCGCGCTGGGGCAGGCGCTCGTCGCCACCACCGAGCGTGGCATCTGCACGATCGAACTCGGCGACGATGCGGCGGTGCTGGAAGCGCGTCTGCACGAGGAATTCCCCAAGGCGCAGCTCGAACGCGTGGATGCCGGTCGCGATGAATTCCTTGCGCCGCGCCTGCGCGCCGTCGCCGATGCGCTGGCCGGCAAGCAGGCGCAGGTGCCGGTGGACCTGATCGGCACCGCGTTCCAGAAGAAGGTGTGGGATGCGCTGATGAAGATCCCGCGCGGGCAGACGCGCAGTTATGCGCAGATCGCGCAGCAGATCGGCCATCCGAGTGCGTCGCGCGCTGTCGCCAACGCGTGCGCGAACAACCACGTCGCCATCGTCGTGCCTTGCCATCGCGTGATCCGCGGCGACGGGTCGCTCGGCGGCTATCGCTGGGGGCTTCCGCTCAAGCAGCGGGTGCTGGAGCGCGAACAGGCGGCGTAGTGCCCGCCGTCCGTCGCGACGATGACGCGGGATTGATCCGGATCAAACATCGGTGCGCAGGCCGCGGGAAGGTGGACGTACATCCACCCCGGAGTGCGCCATGTACCACCACATCTGCATCCCGACCGATGGTTCGCCGCTGTCCGATCACGCGGTCGAACAGGCCTTGTTACTGGCGCATGCATTGCACGCGCGGGTGACGGCGTTGTGCGTGACCCAGCCGCTGCACGTCTTTGCGGTGACGCCGGAGCAACTGGTCGTCAGCGGCGAGGAGTACGGGCGCAGCGCGCAGGAGGCCGCGTGGCGCCACCTGCGCACCGTGATCAGCCGCGCGCATGAACTGGCCGTGCCGTGCGAGCCGATCGTCGTGGAAGACGAATTTCCGTACCAGGCCATCATCGCCACCGCCGCCGATCGCGGCTGCGACCTGATCGCCATGGCCTCGCACGGGCGTCGCGGCATCAAGGCGCTGGTGCTGGGGAGCGAAACGCTGAAGGTGCTGACGCACTCCGCGATTCCCGTGCTGGTGTATCGCGCCGAAGCATGATGGCGTGACGAAGGCGCCTCCGCGCCCAACAACGTTTCCTGCCGACATTGCCCGACCTCTCCCATTGCGGGAGAGGTCCACGCCCAGCGCGCCTCGCCCCGCTACCGCTTCCGCTTCACCGGCGCCCGCGTCGGCACGTGCAGCCCGGTCTTCACCACGTCGAACACCATCCGCGTCTCGTAGCGCTTGATGTTGCCTTCGTCCATGAAGAGCCGATCGGCGATCTCGCGGCAATGCGCAACGCCCGTGGTGCACAGGATGACCAGGTAATCCCACTCGCCGGCCAGTGAGTAGCACTGTTGCACCTCCGGCGCGGCGCGCATGCGATGGTGGAAAGCGGCGTGCAGCTTGGCCGACTCGCGCTCCATGGCCACCAGCACGGTCGCCAGCGTGGTGGTGCCCAGCAGCGCCGGGTCGAGCACCGCGATCTCGCGCATCAGTCCATGCCGGCGGTAGCGCGTGATGCGCCGCTGCACGGCGCTGGCCGACAGCCCGACCGCCTCGCCGAGCGTCGTCAGCGTAGCGGCCGAATCGCGCTGCAGGAGCTCCAGCAGGCGATGGTCGAATTCATCCAGTGCGAGCGGCGATGCGGCCATGCAAAATTTTTGCGCTCAAGCGCATGATTAATCAAGCATGTCGCGGGGCGGTGGCGTTACGCTTGATGCATCCGAACGACCCCAGGCACCGCGCGCGCAGCGTCCTTCGCAAAGGATGCTCCGACCAGCGCGGTGCCCGTGGTGTCTTCGGTGCAGACGGGCCGCAACGCTGTGTTTCGACGGCCCGCTGTTCACGAACGCAGTTGCAGTGCCTCACCTCCCCCCACGTCCGGAACCCGCATGAGCACCGCTGCACCCACCGTCGACCGGGCCGCGCCCGGCGCGCTGGCCGTCGCCTTCGCCCTGGCCTCGGTCTACATCCTCTGGGGCTCGACCTACCTCGCCATCCGCTTCGCGTTGGAGAGCTACCCGCCGTTCCTGCTCGGTGCCGGTCGCATGTTCCTGGCCGGGCTGATCATGTATGCGGTGCTGCGCGCGCGCGGCGTGCCGTCGCCCACCGGCAAGCAGTGGCGCACGCTGTGGATCCTCTCGATCTGGATGGTGCTGTTGTCCAACGGCCTGGTGAACCTGGCCGAGACCGAGGTCGGCTCCGGCCTGGCCGCGATCGCGGTGGCTTCCATGCCGCTGTTCGCCGGCGTGTTCGCGATGCTGCGCGGGCGGCATCCGTCGAAGATCGAATGGGTCGGCCTGATCATCGGCTTCCTCGGCGTGCTGTGGCTCAACGCGGGCAGCGAACTGTCGTCGTCGATGCTGGGCCTGGTGTGCCTGGTCATCGCGCCGATCGCCTGGGCCTGGGGCTCCATCTGGAGCCGCGACCAGGACCTGCCGCAGCCCTTCATGTCCGCCGCCGGGCAAATGCTCACGGGCAGCATCTGGATGCTGATCGCCGCGATGATCCACGGCGAGCGCATGACGCAGATGCCGTCGCTGTCGGCCACCGGCGCGATGCTCTACCTCGTCGTCGCCGGCTCCATCTTCGGCTTCACCGCCTACATCTGGTTGCTGCATCACGTGCGCCCGGCGCTGGCGACCAGCTACGCCTACGTGAATCCGCCGATCGCGGTGATGTTCGGCGCGCTGCTCGGCGGCGAGCATTTCACCGCGCACGATCTGGGCGCGATGGCGGTGATCCTGGTCGGCGTGGTCATCATCACGCTGGCGAAGGCGCGCGCATCGCGGCCGGTCGCACCGGCGCCGACCTCGGAGCCGGCGGCATGAACGACGCCCACGCCACCCGCAACGGGCTGTGGATCGCGGCGGCCTCGTTCGTCCTGTGGGGCCTGATGCCGTTGTACTGGCACCTGCTCAAGGCGGTGCCGTCACTGCAGATCGTCCTGCATCGCATCGTGTGGAGCGCGCTGCTCGTCGCCGGCTGGCTGGCGTGGAAGCAGGGACGCGGCTGGCTGCGCGCGGCGCTGGCGCGCCCGCGTGCGGCGTGGATGCTCGGGCTGAGCGGCCTGCTCATCTCGGCCAACTGGGGCCTGTACGTGTGGGCCGTGAACGCCGGGCATGTCGTCGAGAGCAGCCTGGGCTACTTCATCAACCCGCTGATCAGCGTGGTGATGGGCGTGGTGTTCCTGCACGAGCGCCTCAACCGCGTGCAGTGGGTGTCGGTCGCACTCGCCGGGCTCGGCGTGGCGTGGTTGACCTGGCAATACGGGCAGCCGCCGTGGATCGCGCTGGGACTGGCGCTGACGTTCGGGCTGTACGGACTGATCCGCAAGCTGGTCGCGGTGGATGCGGTCAGCGGTCTGGGCGTGGAGAGCGTCTATCTGTTCCTGCCCGCGCTGGCGCTGCTGCTGTGGAGCGAGACGCACGGCGGCGGCGGTTTCGTCGGCGGTTACGGCCTGGGCGCGGACCTGCTGCTGATCTTCGCCGGCGCGCTGACTGCGTTGCCGCTGATCGGCTTCGCCTACGCCGTGCGCCGCGTGCCGCTGTCGGTGGTGGGCCTGATGCAGTACATCGCGCCGACGATCCAGTTCCTGCTCGGCGTGCTGTTCTTCGGTGAAGCCTTCGATCGCGACCGCGCGACCGGCTTCGTCTTCATCTGGATCGCGCTGGTGATCTTCGCCGGCGAAGGCCTGTGGCGTGCGCGGCGTCAGTCGGCGCTGCCCGCCACGGCATAAGAGGAGCTACGTCATGGACAAGACGACACTGAGCGCGCTGGCGCTATTCCCGCTGCAACTGGAAGCGCACTACAAGGCGATTCCGGCCGAATACCGCCACTGGACGCCGCCCAGCTGGGACGGTATTCCCAGCGAGCACTTCACTGCGATCGAACAGTTGTGCCACGTGCGCGACATCGAGATCGAGGGTTACCACGAGCGCATCCGCCGCACGCTGGAAGAATCGCATCCGCTACTCCCGTCGATCGACAGCGAACCGCTGGCCGTGGAGCGCCGCTACGGCGATGCGGACGCGGATGCGGTGCTGCACGATTTCCGCGATGCGCGTGCGCGCACGGTGGAGACGATCACGCGGCTGGACGCGGCGCAGCTGGCGCGCACGGCGCAGTTCGAAGGTTATGGGCCGCTGACGCTGCGCAGCCTCGTGCACTACCTGTGCAGCCATGATCAGCAGCACCTGGCGGGATTGCAGTGGTTGCTGGGGAAGATCGAGTCGGAGCGGGTGGTGGTGTAAGGCGCAGTCGCCGCTGCGGCTTGTTCAAGCCGTCATCCCCGCGAAGGCGGGAATCCAACATTCAGGCGTGTGACGCTCTTCGGCAGTGGTGGCGCAGCTGACGCCTGGATGGTGCCGCCATACGGCGGCCCAAAAGACCCCGCCTGCGCGGGAATGAAAGAAAGGCCGCGATTGCTCGCGGCCTTTCCGTCTTCAGCCACAAGTGGCGATCACGCCGCCCGCAACGCCTCCGTCACCGGCAATCGCGCCGCGCGCAGCGCCGGGAACAGACCGCCGACCAGGCCGATGCCCAGCGCCCACATGATGCCGTTCCACAGCAGCGCCGGCGAAACCTTGAACTGGAACATCACCTGGCTGAAGTTGTTGCCCAGCGTGGACACGCTGTAGCCGTTGAACACCAGCCACGCCACCGCGCCGCCGAGGAGGCCGCCGATGAGCGCCAGCAGCATCGTCTCCAGCATCACCGCCACCACCACCGGCAGGCCGCGGAAACCGATGGCGCGCATCGTCGCGATCTCGCGCGCGCGACCGGCGACGGCCGCATACATCGTGTTGAGCGCGCCGAACACCGCGCCCACCGCCATGATCGAACCGATCACGATGCCCAGCACGCGCAGGAACTTGCTCAGCCCTTCGGACTGCTTGGCGTAGTAGTGGCGCGTGGTGTCGACGTCGAGCTTCAGGCGCGGGTCGGCGGCCATCGCGGCCTTGAGCTGGTTGAAGCCGTCCTTGCCGTCCAGCTTCACCGTCACCGACTGGTAGGCGCTGCGGCGGTACGTCGAAGCCAGCGTCTCGCCATCGGCCCACAGTTCCGAGTCGTGCGAATCGCCCGACGCGAAGAAGCCCACCACGGTCCAGATCTGGTTCGCCAGTTCGATCTGCGAACCCGACTTGAGATCGTTGAACTGCTGGTCGACGTACTGCTTGCGCGCGCCCTGGCCGATCACCAGCTCGCGCATGCCCGGGTTGAACTTGCGGCCCTCGACGATCTTCACCTGCGGACGCAGCGTCCACGCCGCTTCGCCCACGCCACGAAGCTGCGCGTTGGCGTCGGTGTGGTCGGCGCGGGTGACCATGTTCACCACCTGCGACAGCTCGGGCGAGATCGCCGGACGTCCGTCCGGGCCCTTTGCGATGCCGGCCAATGCGCTCACCAGCGGCACCTGGTCGCGGGTGATGACCGAGTTGGTCTCCGCCTGCGAACCGCCGCGCAGGATGATCGCGGTGCTGTCGTTGCCGGTCTGCTTGAGCGTGGCCTCGAAGCCCGCGCCCATCGCCAGCATCGCCACCAGCACGCCGACCACGCCGGCGATGCCGACCACGATCACGCTCGAAGCACCCCATCGCTGCGGCAGGCTGGCGATGCCGATGCGCGTGGCCTCCAGCGCCAGGCGTCCGGTGCGCGTGAGCACCAGCCAGAGCGCCAGCGCGACGACGAGCGCCAGCACCGCGTACCACGGCAGCATCGTCCACACGGCCAGTCCCGCGACCAGCGCCAGCACGACGCCGGTGTTGCCCAACCACTTTCTTGCACGGCTCATGTCGTGTCTCCTGTCAGCGGCCCGCGAGGGCATCGACGATGTTCAGGCGCATCGCGCGCATCGCCGGCAGCAGGCCGACGACCACGCCGATGACGACCATCAGCACCAGACCCAGGCCCCAGGTCGCGGCGGGCACGTTCGGCAGCTG
The DNA here is from genome assembly GCF_038446665.1 of Lysobacter sp. FW306-1B-D06B. Taxonomy (NCBI): domain Bacteria; kingdom Pseudomonadati; phylum Pseudomonadota; class Gammaproteobacteria; order Lysobacterales; family Lysobacteraceae; genus Lysobacter; species Lysobacter sp. FW306-1B-D06B. The sequence goes on from NZ_CP151802.1 coordinate 1,292,689, forward strand.
GATCAGGCCCATGCTGGCCTGGCTCACCGCCGGCATGATCAGCGCCGCCAGTCCCAGGCCGATCAACCCGCCCAGCACCACCAGCAGCGTCGCTTCGGCCAGCACCAGCCACAGCACGCTGCGATTGGAGAAGCCGATCGTCTTGAGCACCGCCAGTTCCGGGATGCGCTCGCGCACTGCCTGCGCCATCGTGTTGCCGGTCAGCAGCAGCAGCGTGAAGAACACCGCGCCCATGATCGAGGTGACGATCAGGCCGATGTCGCCGATCTGCTTGAAGAAGGCCTGGTTGAAGGCCTGCTCGGTCTGCGTCTTGGTTTCGTGGTCGGAGTTGTCGGAGAGCTTGTCGATCGCCTGCGCCACCTGGTTGGACTGGTCGGCCTTGGCGACATCGACCACGTACCAGTGCACCTGGCCCTTGATGTAGTCGTTGGCTTCGTCGAAGTACTTCCAGTTGAACATCAGCTGCTTTTCTTCGCCCTTCCGCTTGTTGTCGTTCATGCGGAAGATGCCGACCAGCTTGAAGTTCCAATTGTTGCTGCCCTTGGTCGGGAAGATGGTGGCCTGCAGCGGGATCGTGTCGCCGATCTTCCAGCCGTGCAGCTTGGCCAGCGCCTCGCCGACGATCGCGCCGTCCTGCGTGGCGTAGAACGCCTTGAGCTGGTCGGCGGGGATCACGTACTCCGGGTACAGCTCGATGTAGCCCGGGCCGACGGCGAAGTTGGGGAAGAAGTTCTTCGGATCCTGGTAGATGCCGCCGAACCACGTCGCGTAGGACGCCTTCGTCACGCCCGGCACGCTCTCGATCTGCGATTGCAGCCGGTACGGCAGCGACTGCGTGATCGACAGGCGCGAGGTGGTGATGAGGCGGTTGTAGCCGGAAACGTTGGCGCTGGTGTTGAACGCCACGCGGACCGAGTCGAGCATGCCGAACAGCAGGAACGCGGTCACCACCGACAGCAGCGTCAGGAAGGTGCGCGTCTTGCTTCGGAACAGCGCGGCCCAGATCAGGTGCAGGTATTTCATCTGCGCGTCCTCAAGGTGATTTCACTCCCTCCCCTGCGGCGCAGGGGAGGGTTGCGGAGGGGTTGCGAGCCGCCTCGCGGCGAGCTCGGCGCTTGCGCGCCTCGGACCCCCTCCCAACCTCCCCCTGCATGCAGGGGGAGGAGCAAGGAATCGATGTCAGTGCTCCACCGCAAGCTCACGCTCCACGAGCGTGCCCTTGTCCAGATGGATCGTGCGTTGCGCGTGGTCGGCGGCCTTGGGATCGTGCGTGACCATCAGGATGGTCTTGCCGTGGTCGCGGTTGAGCGACTGCAGCAGCGCGAGGATCTCCTCGGCGGATTGGCGATCCAGATCGCCCGTGGGCTCGTCGCAGATCAGCAGCGTCGGGTCGGACACGATCGCCCGCGCAATCGCCACGCGCTGCTGCTGGCCGCCGGACAATTCGTTCGGACGGTGCTTGCCGCGATCGGCCAGGCCCACCAGCTGCAATGCGATCTCCGCATTGCGCTTGCGCTGCGCCGAGGACAGCTTGGTCAGCAGCAGCGGCAGCTCCACGTTCTTCTGCGCATTGAGCGTGGGCATCAGGTTGTAGAACTGGAACACGAAGCCCACGTTCTGACTGCGCCAGTGCGAGAGCTGGCCGGCCGTCATCGTGTCGATGCGCTGGCCGTCCACGGTGATCTCGCCGCCGGTGGGCGAATCCAGCCCGCCGATGAGGTTGAGCAGCGTGGTCTTGCCCGAACCGGACGGACCCATCAGCGCGACGAAATCGCCCTTGGGGATGTCCAGGTCGATGCTGTGCAGCACCTCGACCTTCTCCGGACCGCGTTGATAGGTTTTCCTCAGGTTGCGGATCGAAACCAGCGTAGCCATTGCGACGTCCTCGAAACGATGAAAGGGGGACTGCGTCCTGCGGTTCGTAAGGCCTTACTCGCTTGCGGAATCGGACGCCGACTCGGCGTCCGCCGCGGCGACGCGCACGCGGTCGCCGTCGGCGAGACGTTCGGGAGGATCCAGCACCACCGTCTCACCGCCTGCGAGTCCCTGCGTGACCTCGCGGTCCTCGCCCAGGCTGCGGCCGACGGTGACCTCGCGGCGCTGCGCGCGATCGTCGTTGACGACGAAGGCGACCTGCTTGCCATCGCGCGAGGCGATCGCCGCGGCCGGCACCAGCACGCCCGGCTTCTGCGCCGGCGCGTCGGGCTTCCTGGCTTCCAGGAAGCTCACGCGCACGCCCATGTCGGGTACGATGCGCGGGTCCTTCTGCTTCAGCGCCACGCGCACCTTCACCGTGGCCTTGCCGCGGTCGGCGGCGGGAATGATCGCGATCACCTCGGCCGGAATCTTCCAGTCCTGGTACGCGTTGAGCGTGGCTTCCACCGGCATCTTCGGCTGCACGCGGCCGATGAAGGCCTCGCCGACTTCCACTTCGATCTCGAGCGAATCCATGTCGACGATCGTGCCGATGCCGGTGCGGGTGAAGCCGCCGGTGGCGAGCGGCGAGACGATCTCGCCCGGCTGCGCCGCCTTCGCCGTGACCACGCCGGCGAACGGCGCGCGCACGATGGTGTTGTCCACGCCGATGTCGGCGATGCGCAGGCGGTCGCCGGCGACCTTGGCGTTGCGCTCGGAGGTGATGAGCTCGGCGCGCAGCGAATCGCGCGCGGCGATGGCCTCGTCGTACTGCGCCTTCGACACCAGCTGCTGGTTCACCAGCGTCGACAGGCGACGCGCATTGGCCTCGGCCTCCGACAGCTGCGCGCGCACGCTTTCCACCTGGCTGCGCGATGCGCTGTGCTGCGCGCTGGCGAGCGTGCGTTCGGCGTCGGCGTCCAGCGGATCGAGCGTGGCCATCACCTGGCCTTCCTCCACGCGCATGCCTTCCTCGATGAACACCTCGCGCACCTTGCCGGTGATCTTCGCCGACACCGTCGCCATGCGACGCGCGACGACATAGCCGGTGGCATCCAGCACCGACGCGCTGCTGCCGCCGTTGCCGATCGCGGTGACGGTGGCGGTCTGGACTTCCACGCCGCGTGAGCGGCCGAACACCGCCCATGCGACGAGCACGAGCACGATGAGTGCGGCCACGGCGGCCAATGCGATCCACAGCCCGCGGCGCGATGCCGGGGGCGGTGGTGTCGAGCGGTCGATCCGCAATTCCTTCAGCAGGTCGGCAGAGTTGTTCATCGACGATCCGGACGATGTGAAAGGGGAGAAGTGTGGGCAGTCCGACCGCGCCTGCGCTAGGGGCCGGAAGTAACTTTCTGCCGCCAGGGCGGCCAGGACAGCGCCAAGCCTATTCGATGCGGGCCCGCGCGGTCACCTGATGTCTGTCATGTGTTCGCCGTGACGGCTGCGACTGCCGCGCCAGAACGCACCCGCGCAGGATGCCTTCACTCGGGACGATCCCGCATGGAGAGCAGGCGATGAACAGCGAACACGCGGTGCTGGCGCGGCTGGACGGGGTGCACAAGTCGTTCGGCCCCATTGAGGCTCTCGCGGGCGTGGACCTCACGGTGCGCGGCGGCCAGATGCTGGCATTGCTGGGCCCCAACGGTGCAGGCAAGAGCACCGCGATCGGACTGCTGCTCGGCCAGGGCAGGGCGGATGCGGGCACGGTGTCGCTGTTCGGCGCGTCGCCGCACGAACTCGCCGTGCGCCGCCGCATCGGCGTGATGCTGCAGAGCGCGGGCATTCCCGACATGTTGAAGGTGTCCGAACTGTTAGCGCTCACCCGCAGCTACTACGCGCAGCCGCGCAGCGTCGCCGACTGCGTGATGCTTGCCGGACTCGACGGTCTGATGGACCGGCGCTACGGCCGCCTCTCCGGCGGACAGCAGCGGCGCGTGCAGTTCGCCCTCGCCGTATGCGGGCGACCGAAGCTGCTGTTCCTCGACGAACCCACCACGGGCCTGGACATCGAGGCCCGCCGCATGCTGTGGCGCGCGATCCGCGAACTGGTCGGCGAAGGCTGCGGCGTGCTGCTGACGACGCATTACCTGGAGGAGGCCGAAGCGCTGGCCGATCGCGTCGTCGTGCTCCAGCGCGGGCGCGTGATCGCGCAGGGATCGGTCGACGAACTGCGCGGCCATCTCGCTCAGCGTCGCATCCGCTGCTTCAGCGCCGTGGCCGCCGAGCGCGTGGCGACATGGCCGTGCGTGATGGAAGCGCGTCGCGACGGCGCGCGCCTGGAAGTGATCGCCGAATCCGCCGAACCCGTCGTGCGCCGTCTGCTCGCCGAAGACGCGGCGCTTACCGAACTGGAAGTGTCGCGCGCCGGACTGGCCGACGCCTTCCTCGAACTCACCCGCGAAGCCAACCGGGAGGCTGCGTGATGAACACCCTTGCCAGCATTGCATCCAGGCCGGACACCACGCTGCGCAGCTACCGGCTGGAAGCGAAGTACGAGTTCCTGCGCCTGCTGCGCACGCCGATGTTCGCCGTGCCGACGCTGCTGTTTCCCACGCTGTTCTACGTGCTGTTCGGCGTGCTGCTGGCCGGCTCGCGCGGTGGCGTCGCGGCGTCGCAATACCTGCTGGCGACCTACGGCGTGTTCGGCGTCATGGGCGCGGCGCTGTTCGGCTTCGGCGTGAGCGTGGCGATCGAGCGCGAGAACGGGTATCTGGAACTCAAGCGCGCACTGCCGATGCCGCCCGGCGCGTACCTTCTGGCGAAGATGGCGATGGCGGCGTTGTTCTGCGCGATCATCTCGCTGCTGCTCGCGGTGCTGGGCGCATCGCTGGGCGGCGTGTCGCTGGCGCCGGGGCAGTGGGCGATGCTGTGGCTGGTGAACATCGCCGGCGCGCTGCCGTTCTGCGCGATCGGCCTGTACATCGGCAGCCTGGTCGGCGGCAGCGGCGCCCCGGCCGTGGTCAACCTGGTGTACATGCCGATGGCATTCCTGTCCGGCCTGTGGATGCCGCTGAGCGTGCTGCCGCCGGTGTTCGCCCAGCTCGCCCCGCTGTGGCCGGCGTGGCACCTGGGGCAGCTCGCACTGAAGGTGGTCGGGCGCGATGCCGGCGCATCGGCGGTGATGCACGTCGCCGTGCTGGCGGCGATCACCGTCGTGTTCTTCCTGCTCGCGCGCCGCCGTCTTTCGCGTTGACGAACCCGGGGCTACAGTCATGAACACGCGCCACACCGACGGAGTCCGCGCCATGTCCGGATCGATCAAACCGGCGTTGCTGCGCTGGCGGGGACGCCTGATCCCCGAAGCGCTCGGCCTGGGCTGGACGCCGTTCTTCCTGCTGGGCTACCTGAGCTTCCTGTTCCTGCCCACGCTGCTGGCGTGGATCGGCGAGAACGATCGCGTCTTCGGCGGGCGCACGCAGCTGTGGCCGACGCTGGTGTCGATCGCGCTGTTCCTGCCGCTGTACTTCGCCGCGTACCGGCAGATCGGCGCGAGGAAGGTGGCCTGCATGCTGGCGATCGCCGCGCTGGGTTACCTGGTGCTGCCCAGCAATCCCTTCGCCAACACCTACCTGATCTACGCGTGCGGCTTCGCGGCGACCGTGGGTGGCCCGCTGTGGCAGCGACTGGCGTGGATGGCGGCGATGCTCGCCGGCCTGCTGGTGGAGATCGTGCTGCTGCGCTATCCGGTGTTCGTGTTCCTGATCACGCTGATCGTCGCGGTGGCGGTGTTCTTCGGAAACCACCATTTCCTGGAAAGCCGCCGCAAGCAGGCCGCGCTGCAGCTCTCGCACGACGAAGTGCGCCGGCTGGCCGCACTGGCCGAACGAGAACGCATCGGCCGCGACCTGCACGACCTGCTCGGCCACACGCTGTCGCTGGTGGCGCTGAAGTCGGAGCTCGCCGGCAAGCTGGTGGAGCGCGATCCGCAGGCGGCCGTGCGTGAACTGTCGGAGGTGACGCGCATCGCCCGCGACGCGCTCGGCCAGGTGCGCAGCGCGGTGACCGGCATCCGCGCGGCGGGCGTGGCGTCGGAACTGGCGTCGGCGCGTCTGCTGCTGGAATCGGACGGCGTGGTGTTCCACTACGAGTTCGCGCCGATGGCATTGCCGGCCGAGGTGGAAACCGTGCTGGCGATGACGCTGCGCGAAGCGGTGACCAACATCCAGCGCCATGCACGCGCCCGCAACGCACGCGTTCGCCTGCACACGCAGGGCGAGGAAGCGGTGTTGCACATCGAGGACGACGGGCGCGGCGGCGCGATCGCGCCCGGCAACGGACTGAGCGGCATGCGCGAACGGCTGGAAGCACTCGGCGGTCGCCTGCGCGTGGACTCCACGCCGGGGCAGGGCACGCGCGTGCAGGCGCAGGTGCCGTTGCCGCGAATGACGATGGATGCGCCCGACGCCACGGCGCTGCGCACGCAGGTGCCGCCCGCCGCGGCCTGACCTGCGCGCGCAGTGCTAACGTGCGCGCAGTCCGCTGGAGGCGCAGGCGATGATCGGAGTGGTGCTGGCCGAAGATCAGGCGATGGTGCTGGGCGCGCTGTCGGCGTTGTTGCGTCTGGAGTCCGACATCGACGTGCTCGGCACGGCCACCGACGGCGAGGCCGCATGGAGCCTGCTGGAGCGCATGCAGCGCGAGGGCCGCGTGCCGGACGTGCTGGTCACCGACATCGAGATGCCCGGCCTGAGCGGCCTGGAACTCGCGCAGCGCATGCAGCGCCACGGCTGGGCGACGAAGGTCATCATCGTCACCACCTTCGCCCGCGCGGGCTTTTTGCGCCGCGCGCTGGAAGCCGGCGCCAGCGGTTATCTGCTCAAGGACGCGCCGGCCGAACAACTGGCCGAGGCGATCCGGCAGGTGCATCGCGGCGGCCGCGCGATCGACCCGCAGCTGGCGGTGGACGCCTGGGGCGAGGCCGATCCGCTCAACGAACGCGAGCGCCAGGTGCTGCGCCTGGCGGGCGAGGGGCTGACGGCGGGCGAGATCGCCGCGCGCCTGCATCTGTCGCAGGGCACGGTGCGCAACTACCTGTCGGAATCGATCGGCAAGCTCGGCGTCGGCAATCGCATCGAGGCGTATCGGTTGGCGCGGCAGAAGGGGTGGTTGTAGGGGCGCCAGTGTCTTGGCGTCCCGTTAGGGGCGATTGCCTCGCGCACCGTCATCCCGGCGAAGGCCGGGACCCAGGCCGTCACGCCGTCCGCATCCTATGCCGTCATTCCAGCGAAGCTGGAAGCCACTTTCGCTTTGATCCAAGCAACAGCGCAGCGCGGACATGCGTGCGCGAGAGCCAGCGCGTCTGCCTCCGTTGCCCCTCACCCCAACCCCTCTCCCGGTGGGAGAGGGGCTCATCGCGCCATCGGCGCAGTGGGGCGGGAGGCAGGAATCAAACGCCCGCGTGCCGCTTCAACAACGCATACGCCCCGCGCAGCCCCTGCGCCTCGCCGCCGGCCGGACGGCCCGGGCGATCGCTGTCGTTCCAGCTGTACACGTCCAGATGCGCCCACTTCTGTGCGGGCGGGACGAAGCGGTCCAGGTACACCGCCGCCGTGATACTGCCGGCCATCTTCGACGGCCCGCCGTTGGCGATGTCGGCGACGTTGCTCAGCAGGTAACGCACGTACGGACGCCACAGCGGCATGCGCCACAGCGGATCGCGCAGCTGCATGCCGGCCTCGAGCCACTGCTGCGCCACGCCTTCGTCGTTGCTGTACAGCGCCGGCAGGTCCGGGCCCAGCGCGATGCGCGCAGCGCCGGTGAGCGTGGCGAAGTCCAGCAGCAGCTGCGGCTGCATTTCCACGGCGTAGGTCAGCGCGTCGCAGAGGATCACGCGGCCTTCGGCATCGGTGTTGTCGATTTCCACCGTGATGCCCTTGCGCGTGTCCACCACTTCGCCCGGGCGGAACGCGTTGGGGCCCACGGCGTTCTCCACCGCCGGCACCAACAGCGTGATGCGCAGCGGCAGGCGCTGCGTCATCACCAGCTCGGCCAGCGCGATCGCGTGCGCCGCGCCGCCCATGTCCTTCTTCATGTTGCGCATGCCGTCGGCGGGCTTGAGGTCCAGGCCGCCGGTGTCGAAGCACACGCCCTTGCCGACGATGACCACGTGCGGGTGCGACTCGTCGCCCCAGCGCAGGGTGATCAGGCGCGGCGCGCGGTGGCTGGCGCGGCCGACGGCGTGGATCGCGGGGAAGTTGTGCGTGAGCAGGTCGTCGCCGCTGAACACTTCGATGTGCGCACCGAAGCGTTCGGCGATCTCGCACGCCACCTGTTCCAGCTGGTCCGGGCCCATGTGCTCGGTCGGCGTGTTGACCAGATCGCGCACGCGGATGCAGGCGGCCAACTGCGCGAACGCGTCCGCATCGCCCTGCGCAAGCGCGAGCTGCGCCGGCGCGCGCAACGGCGTGCGGTAGCGGTTGAAGCGGTAGCAGCCCAGGCCCCAGCCGAGCTGGAACGCCGCCTGCGCCTCGGCCGGCAACTCGGTCGCCAGCGAAAATGCGCGCGGCGGCAGTGCGAACGGCGCATGGCCGTGGGCGAACGGGTCGAGCGGATCGCCCACGCCGATCACCGCCGCGGCGATGCCGCCGTCGGCCGCAGGCAAGGTGATGGTGGAGAACGGCGAGCCGTCGAAGCCCTGCGCGTCGAGCCAGGCGCCGACCGCGGCCGGCTGCGTCGAGCGCCACTGGGCCAGTCCGTCGCGCGTGACGACGTGCAGCGGCAGTGCGGCGGTGGTGGTGATGTCGACGAATCCAGTCGGCAGGCTCATGCGGCAGCGGTTTCCGGTGATTGCGCCGCGTCCAGCCAGTCGGCCAGCCCGGCGAGGGTGGTGAATTCAAGGTCGGGGCGGACGTCCGCGTGCGGCCAGTGCGCGCCGGTGCGGTTGATCCAGCAACTGCGCAGGCCCGCGCGCTGCGCGCCGAGCACGTCCATTTCGATGTCGTCGCCCACGTGCAGCACGTCGGCGGGCGCGAGCGGAAAACGCTCGCAGGCGGCGTGGAAGATGCTCGCCGCCGGCTTGGGCGTGCCGTGTTCGCGCGCGCCCAGCTGGAAGACGAAGTGCGTGCCGATGCCCACGCGCGCCAGGTCGGCATTGCCGTTGCTGATGGCCGCCAGCGGCACGCGCGCGGCCAGGCGCGCGAGGGCATCGAGCGAATCGTCGTAGAACTCCACGCGGTTGCGCTCGTCGTAGAAGGCTTCGAACGCGGCGTCGGCGTGCAGCGGGTCGTCGCCGGCCAGTTCCATCGCGCGCACCAGGCTCAGCTTGCGCAGCAGGCTGAAGTCGTGGGCGAGGTCGGGGCGTTCGAAGTAGATGCGTTCGCGCAGCTCGCGCATGGCCTCGATCGGGAAGCGCTGCGCCGTGCGCGGGCAATGCGTGGTGAGCCAGTCGTGCAGCACGCGCTCGACCCGCGCGCCGATGGGCGCGAAGGGCCACAGGGTGTCGTCGAGGTCGAGGGTGATCGCGCGGACGGGGGAAGCCATTCCCCGATTTTAGCCTTACTGCGCCGCCTGCCCGTTCGTCGCATGCGCGAGCCCGCGAGACGGGGTTTGCGGACGCGGTCCCGGTTCCCCGGTGCGCGGGGGTGTATCCAGCTCACGGCACGCGCGGAGCCCGTTCCGGCCCACCGGCGTGCGTGCCGACGGCCCTGTCGCCGGGCGCGCCCAGGACGGCTCGCGCGCCGCGGTCCACGGCGGCTTGTGCCGCCTCAAGGAGGAAAGTCATGCGCATTCCACGCCGATCCACGCTCGCCCGCCTGCTGGGCATCGCCGCGCTGGTGCTGGTGCTCGCCGGCACCGCCAGCGCCGGACGTTGGCCCTACATCCAGACGTTCTACGACGAAGCCGGCAACGCGGTGGGCTGGCAGATCGGCCACTGCGACAACAGCTACAGCTTCCACGGCGTGCGCACGCCGGTGTACACGATCGAACGGTTGCAGTGCCCGGATCTGTAGTTTTTCGCTCCCTCCCCTGCTTGCAGGGGTGAGGAGGGACGTTTGCGCGCCACTGGCGCGCGTCCCGACGAACGCCTCCGGGCTGTGCCCGGAGGCCGCGGGGTTGGGGAGGGGTGAAGTGCACAGCGCAGGAGCCTGACCGCGAGCATCACTGCATTGCTCTCCCCGAGCCCTCACCCCAACCCCTCTCCCGCAAGCGGGAGAGGGGCTCAACGCGGGATAGGGCCCATGACGAGGCTCACTCCAACAACTTCGCCCACCCCGTCAGCCCCTCGATGCGCGCCAGCACCAGCTTCACGCACACGAGCATCGGCACCGCCAGCAGCAGGCCGACGATGCCCCACAGCCAGCCGAACACCATCAGCGCCAGGATCAGCACCAGCGGCGACAAGCGCATGCTGCGGCCGAGCACGATCGGCGTGATGATCTGGCTTTCCAGCGTGTGCAGCGCCAGGTACAGGCCCGCCGGCAGCAGCGACGGCCACAGTTCGTCGAAGGCGACGAACCCCATCAGCAGCATGATGACGATGCCGATCAACGGACCGACATACGGCGCGAAGTTGAGGATCGCCGCCATCGTGCCCCACAGCAGCGCTTCCTGCATCGGCACGCCCAGCCAGTACAGCGAACCGGCCAGCGCCAGGCCCACGCCGGTGTTGATCACGGTGATGGTGAGCACGTAGCGCGAGATCGCGCGCTCGATCGAAGTGAGGATGTCCACCGTCAGCTTCTTCTGCTGGCGCGTGGGCAGCAGCGCCATCGCGTTGCGCTGCAACTGTTGGCCGTAGACCATGAAGAAGAACGTCAGCAGCACCACCGCCAGCACCGAAGCCACGCGTCGCGGCGTCGCGGTCAGCGCCTTGTAGGGCTCGTTGAGTTCGGTGCGGATCACCTGCACGGGTTTGCTGGTGCTTTCGCCACCGGCCGCACGCGCGATGTTCTGCGCGGCCTTGTTCGCATCGAGCATCGGCTTGGTCAGGTCGCGCAGCTTCGGCGCGATCTGCTTCATCTCGCGCGGCACCTGGCGCACCCACTCGCTGGCCGGCTCGATCAGCTGATTGCCCAGCGCACCGGCCGCGGCCAATCCGCCCAGCAGCACCAGCAGCGCGCCGAGGAAGCGCGGCACGTACAAACGTTGCAGCCCGCGCAGGATGGGGTTGCCGATCAGCGCGAAGAACATCGCCAGCAGGATCGGCAGGATCAGCTCCTGCGCCGCCCACAGCGTGAATCCGACCGCGAGCGTCGCCAGCACCATCGCCGCGCTCGAGGAGCGCGGACGCGGCGAGACGGGACTGGGAGGAAGTTCGTCGCCTTCGTCGGCGTGGACGATGTCGTCGGAGGCGGGAGGCGCCGGTGGCAGCGCGCTCATGGCGCCACCTGGTCGACCGTGGCGGTGCGCGCCGCGCGCATGCGTAGTTCGGCCTGCGCCAGCGCGAGCGCTTCGTCGACCTCGCCAGGCGGCGCGACCGCGTCGGGCGGCACCGCGCGCTGCGCGAAACCGGCCCCGGTCGCCGAGGTTTCCGCCGCTTCGGCCTGCACCTGTTCGTTCGCCTCCGTCGCTTCCTCGGCGGCGACCTTCGCGCTGCCGCCCGCGACCAGGCTGGCGACCATCGACACCATCTGCATCAGCCCGCCGCTCTTGCCGATCGCACGCAGCGGCTCGGCGCGACCGACCACGAAGCCGCTCACCAGCCCCGCCGTCACGATGCGCCACGGCGTCCACGCCGCAAGCCACGACGACTTGAGCTGGCCCAGGTCGGCGGCGACGGTGCGCTCCCTCTCCTCGAGCACGTCCTCGGCCTGGTGAACCTTGGCGACGAGCTGCTTGAAGCTCAGCGTCTTATGGGGTTTGCGGTCGGCCATGGTCAGGGCGGAGTGATGTGGGTGCCGTTGCCGGAGTTCTTCAGCTTCTCGGCATCCTGCCGCAGATCCTGCGCCGCCGCGCGCGCCGACTCGGCGGAGTCGGGCGTGGGCATGAGGTCGGCCAGCTCGCCGATGCCCAACCGCGCCAGCTGACGGCGCGTGGCCTGCATGCGTGTGTATTCGAAATAGTGCGCCGCGCGCAGTCCGGCGTAGACGGTGACGACAAGGCTCAGGCCCGCGGCGATCAGCATCGAAACCAGCCACGAGATGCCGAAGCTGCGCAGCAGCGCCACCAGCGTGGCCATCAGGAACAGCCACGCCGAGGCGCCGAACACCACCGCCACACCGGCGAAGGTCAGCGCACGCCCCAGCGCGCTGCGTGCCAGCGACAGGTCCGCGGCCACCAGCGTGCGGAACGCACGCGCCGAATCGGCCGCCGCCCCCAGGCTGGCCTTTGCCGTACTGCCGATGTCGCGCAGCGACTCGGCCAGGTCCGGCGGCGGTGGCGCCGCCGGGTCTTCGTGTTCGCGACGCTCGTCGGCCTCGCTCACGGGGGCTTACTTGTCGCCGCTGCGGGCGAGCTTGGCGAGGATCCATCCCGCCGCGAAGGCCACGCCGAAGGAGGCCAGCGGACGTTCGCGGATCAGTTCGGCGGCGCTGTCGACCAGATCGCGGCCCTTGTCCATGAGCGCGTCCATCTGCTCGCGCGCGGCACCGCCGGCGTTCTCCGCCGCGGCGATTCCGGCCAGCGCGCTGTCGGCCAGGTCCGCCTTGACGTGGGCCTTGCCCACGCGCAGTTCTTCGCCCGCTGCCGCGGCGGCACCGCGCAGCGCGGAGCCCGCATCGCTGGCGGCCTGTTTCACATGACCGCCGGCCTCGCTGAGGTTGCTGCGCAGGCCGTCGCGGTAGCTCGCGGCGCCGGAGGCTGCCGAGCTGTTGTCGCCGGGGTTGGTGGGATCGGTGGGGCTGGTGTTCATCGAACGGCTCCTGTGTGACTGGGTATTGCGGATCCGCACCGCCGCCACGGCGTCACTGCATCAGCAGGTCGGCCGAGCGGTTGCTGCGGAGAATGCGGAGCACCAACTGTGCAGGACGCTGCGTGAAGCTCGCGCGGAAGCCCGGCAGATCATCGAAATTGCCCGTGTTGGACGCGATCACCACGTCGTCCTTGCGCAAACGGTTCGCTTCGGCGCGGCTGCCGCTGGCAACGGACGCCACCATCACGCCGGATAGACCTGCCTGACGCAGGCGCTCGGGCAATTCAGCGAACACCGCCCCCGACAGGCGCGGATCCAGTTCCAGGCCCTGGAACGACTTGGGCTGCTCGCGCAGCGACGCATTGAGCGTCAGCGGCTTGCCGTCGCGGCGCACGTCCAGCGCGATGCGGCTGCCCACGGCCTGCAGGCCTTCGTAGTTGCGCAGTTCGTCGTGGCTGTCGATGCGCTCGCCGTTGGCGGCAAGGATCACATCGCCCACCTTGACGCCCGCCGCCGCCGCCGCGCTGCCGGAGAACACCTGCGTCACCACCGCGCCGCGCGTCTCGCTCAGGCCCAGCGCCTTGGCGAGGCGGTCGTCCACGTCCTGCGACTCCAAACCCAGCGAGCCGCGGATCACCACGCCGTTGTTGGCGATCAGCTGGCCCATGATGTTGCGCGCCAGGCTCGTGGGAATGGCGAAGCCCAGCCCGATATTGCCCGCCATCGAACCGCGCGGATTGAAGCTGGCGGTGTTGATGCCCACCAGCTCGCCGTTGAGGTTCACCAGCGCGCCGCCGGAATTGCCCGGATTGATCGACGCGTCGGTCTGGATGAAGTTCTGGAAGCCCAGCCCGCGCAGGCCCGTGCGCCCCACCGCCGAGACGATGCCGGACGTCACCGTCTGGCCGATCCCGAACGGATTGCCCACCGCCACCACGAAGTCGCCCACGCGCAACGCGCTGGAATCGGCCATCGGCAGCGCGGTCAGGTTCGAAGCGTTGATGCGCATCAGCGCCACGTCGGTGTCGGGATCGGAGCCCACGAAGTCGGCCGTGAGCGTGCGCCCGTCGGCCAGCGTCACGGACACCTCATCGGCCCCTTCGATCACGTGGTGGTTGGTCAGCACGTAGCCGCGCTGCGCGTCGACGATCACGCCCGAGCCCAGCGACTCGTTGATCCGCTCCTGGCTCAGCTCCGGGAACATGCGCCGGAACATCGGATCGTTGCCGAACGGGCTCACCCGCACGCGCTGCTTGGTGTGCACGCTCACCACCGCCGGCGTCACCTTGGCCAGCATCGGCGCCAGCGAGGGCAACGGCTGCCCGCCCACGATCGCCGGCAGCGCGGCCACGGTCGGCGTGGTCACGGCGGTCGCCGGGGCGGCCTGGGCGGGCGCCTCCAGGCCGTCGCGCACCGCGATGGCGACGAAGCCACCGAAGGCGGCGGCGAGGGACAGGGTGAGCAAGGTCGGCAGAGGGCGCATCGCGTCGTTCTGGGAAAAGGTGAATGGGCGTGGGAGGCGTCGGCAACGGGGCACCGCGTCCCCACCGCGGAGACGGCCAGTGTCCGTGAACGGCATTAAATATGCGATGAAGTTTTGCCCCTCCAAGGCCCGATCCAAGCGTGCCGACGGTGCGTCGTGCACGTTTGCACGGAGGCGGCAAGCGTGCGAATCAAGCTGCTTGACCGCCATCACAGTGATGTGACTGCCATCAAAAAAATCGTTGACACTTCCCGGGGCCGGGGGTAGCTTGAGCCTTCGCTGCCGCCACTACATCTAGTGGTCATGGCGGTGGCGAGGGCCCAAATTTGGGGTTCCGTGCTTGGAGTTGCTTGACTGGCGGCGCTTTCGGGGGAGGGCGCATGGCGGAGCAGGATGAGCGGAGATTTCCAGAAAAACCCATGCCGTCGCGCCCGCTGAAAACGCGGTTGCGGGCATAGCCGTCGGCGGCCTCCAGGCACGTGGCCACGACGGTGCAGTACCCAACATAAGAATCCACCGGCGTGCCGGACCGATACGGCGACGCCACAGCAAGGAGACAGGACAGGCATGAGCACAGTGCGCCTCGAGGCGGTCAAGACAGCCGCGGCGGATCGGGCCGATCCCAACAGGGACGTCCCCATGCAGCCCGCCTCCCAGGACATCTGGGACAAGAAGTACCGGCTGAAGACCAAGACCGGCCAGGCGGTGGACGCGGACATCGACGCCACCTACCAGCGCGTCGCCAAGGCCCTGGCCGAGGCCGAGCCCACCGCCGAAAAGCAGCAGTACTGGAACGAGCGTTTCGTCTGGGCGCTGCGCCGCGGGGCCATTCCCGCCGGCCGCATCACGTCCAACGCCGGCGCGCTGGAGCACAAGCCCGCCACCTCGACCATCAACTGCACCGTCTCGGGCACCATCGAAGACTCGATGGACGGCATCCTGGAGAAGGTCCACGAAGCCGGCCTCACGCTGAAGGCCGGTTGCGGCATCGGCTACGAGTTCTCCACGCTGCGCCCGCGCGGCGCGTTCGTCGCCGGCGCCGGCGCGTACACCTCCGGGCCGATGTCCTTCATGGATATCTACGACAAGATGTGCTTCACCGTGTCCTCGGCCGGTGGCCGTCGCGGCGCGCAGATGGGCACGTTCGACGTCGCGCATCCCGATGTGAAGGACTTCATCCGCGCCAAGCGCGAAGACGGTCGCCTGCGCCAGTTCAACCTGTCGCTGCTGATCACCGACGGCTTCATGCAGGCGGTCGAAACCGACGCCGACTGGCCGCTGGTCTTCCCGGTGAACATCAAGGAGCGCGGCGACCTCGACATCGAAGACGCCACGCAGGTCGTGTGGCGCGAGTGGCCCACGCACCGCAACTACATCGTGCGCGACGACGGCCTGGTGGCCTGCAAGATCTACGGCCACATCCGTGCCCGTCATCTGTGGGACATGATCATGGTCTCGACGTACGACTACGCCGAGCCGGGCTTCATCCTCATCGACCGCGTCAACGAGATGAACAACAACTGGTGGTGCGAGAACATCCGCGCCACCAATCCGTGCGGCGAGCAGCCGCTGCCGGCGTACGGCGCGTGCCTGCTGGGCTCGGTCAACCTGACCAAGTTCGTGCGCGACGCGTTCACCGACAAGGCCTCCTTCGACTGGGAGGAATACAAGGAAGTCGTGCGCGTGTTCACCCGCATGCTCGACAACGTCGTCGAAGTGAACGGCCTGCCGCTTCCGCAGCAGCGCGAGGAGATCATGCGCAAGCGCCGCCACGGCATGGGCTTCCTCGGCCTGGGCTCCACGGTGACCATGCTGCGCATGAAGTACGGCAGCAAGGAATCGTGCGAGTTCACCGAGCGCATCGCCCAGGAAATGGCCGTGGCCGGCTGGGAAATGGGCCTGGCGCTGGCGAAGGAAAAGGGCGCCGCGCCGATCATGGAAGAGCGCTTCGAAGTCACCGCCGAGATGCTGCGCAAGCGTCCTGAAATGAAGAAGGACGGCTGGAAGATCGGCCAGGAGATCCCGGGCCGCGTCCTGCACGCCAAGTACAGCCGCTACATGCAGCGCATCGCCGAAGTCGCGCCGGAGCTGGTGGACGAGCTCGCCGAGACCGGCGCGCGCTTCACCCACCACAGCTCCATCGCGCCGACCGGCACGATCTCGCTGTCGCTGGCCAACAATGCCTCCAACGGCATCGAGCCCTCGTTCGCGCACCACTACAGCCGCAACGTGATCCGCGAAGGCAAGAAGTCCAAGGAAAAGGTCGACGTCTACAGCTTCGAGCTGCTGGCCTACCGCGAGCTCATCAACGCCAAGGCCATGCCCTTCGCCGAAGATGCCGGCGCGCAGCTGCCCGACTACTTCATCGCCGCCGACGACATCACGCCGAAGGAACACGTCGACGTGCAGGCCGCCGCGCAGAAGTGGGTGGACAGCTCCATCTCCAAGACCGCGAACGTGCCCACGGACTATCCGTACGAGCAGTTCAAGGACATCTACCGCTACGCGCACCAGCAGGGCCTGAAGGGCTGCACCACGTTCCGCTTCAATCCCGCCGCCTTCCAGGGCGTGCTGGTGAAGGAAGCCGACCTGGAGAACACCACCTACCGCTTCGAACTGGAAGACGGCAGCGTGCTGGAAGTGAAGGGCAACGAACAGATCGAGTACGACGGTGAAATGCACACCGCCGCCAACCTGTTCGATGCACTGAAGGAAGGCTATTACGGCAAGTTCTGACGTTCGTCATTTACGCGACGGATGCTCGTCATTCCCGCGAAAGCGGGGGCAGTTGGGCCGCCGAATGGCGGCACTCTCCAGTGACTTCAGGGCTTTACCGGAAGAGCAAAGGCAGGAGGCGGCCCACCGCCTCCACGCAGAAGTACCGGCTTCAACGCCGTGGGCCGCTTCCGCGTTCATGTTCAGGCCCGCCGCGGGTATAGCATCGACTTCGCAACACGTGCTTTTGCTTTGTTCGACCCCGATTACCGAACCGCCAAACGAATGAGACGCCCGTCAGGAGGGCAAACATGAGCAATGGCAACGGAGTCACGGCGACCCTGACGCAGGCCGCCGAGAACGTGAAGGAAACCGTGACCAGCTTCAGCAGCGCCGTCATGGCGCGCGCCGACGATGCGGTGAAGACCGCGCGCAAGAAGGCCGACACCGCCAAGAAGGCGGCGAAGAAGGCCGTCGGCAATGCGAAGAAGAAGCTCGCCAAGGCCTCGGCGGACGCGAAGAAGGAAGTGGCGAACATTCGCCGCGAAGCCACGGCCGCCAAGAAGAAGGCAGCCAAGAAGGTCAAGGCCGCACGCAAGGCGGGCAAGACCGCCGTCGCCAAAGCCAAGGGCACGGTCAAGCGCGACGTCGCCGCCGCCAAGCGCAAGGTTGCCAAGAAGACGACCACCGCGCGCAAGGCCGTGAAGAAAGCCGCCGCCAAGAAGGCCACGAAGAAGGCCGCAGCGAAGAAGACCGCGACCAAGCGCACCGCCACCCGCAAGGCGGCCGTGCGCAAGGCCGTGAAGAAATCCGCCGCTACGACGGCGAAGAAGGCGCCGGCCCGCAAGGCCGTCGCGAAGAAGGCAGCCAAGCGACCCGCCAAGAAGGTTGCGAAGAAAGCTGCCAGGTAACAGCAAGCCCCGATTGGTGGCCGCGCCCTCGCGGCGCGGCCACCGCATTAAACACATAACTAGATCAGCACTACCGCACCAGGAGCGGGTCACATGGCCGTCAAGATCGACAAGAAAATCAAGGGCTACAGCGTCGTCACCCCGGAAGACAAGGCTTCGGCTGCTGCCGCCAAGAGCGCGCCCGTCGCATCCAGCCTGGACGCCCTGCCCACGGCCGACGTGATCCAGATGCACGAGCGCATCGAGCGCCCGGAGATCCTCATCGGCTCCACCTACAAGATCAAGTCGCCGCTGTTCGAGCACGCGCTGTACGTCACCATCAACGACATCGTGCTCAACGCCGGTACCGAACACGAACTGCGCCGTCCCTTCGAGATCTTCATCAACTCGAAGAACATGGACCACTTCCAGTGGATCGTCGCGCTCACCCGCATCATGTCGGCCGTGTTCCGCAAGGGCGGCGACGTCACCTTCCTGGTCGACGAAATGAAGGCCGTGTTCGACCCGCGCGGCGGCTACTGGAAGCCGGGCGGCGTCTACATGCCCTCGCTGGTGGCCGAGCTGGGCGCGATTGTCGAAGACCACCTGAAGTCCATCGGCCTGATCATCGACCCGGAACTGAGCGACGCGCAGCGCGCGCTGATCGCCGAGAAGCGCGCGGCCTACGCGCAGCTCTCAAAAAAAAACAGTGAAGTAAGCGACCACGCCGACCTGTTCCCCGACCCCCGCGTCACCGACACCCCGCGCAGCGAAGACGTCGAAGTCACCGGCGAAGGCGCCGCCTTCCCGCCGAGCGCGACGATGTGCCACAAGTGCAGCACGAAGGCGGTGGTGATTATGGATGGGTGTGCCACTTGCTTGAATTGTGGGTATTCCAAGTGCGGGTGAGTTGACTCGCTAGGAGTGGTACAAGCGCGCGGTTGTGGGGTTATCCACAAAGCGCTAGTTGGGAACCCAGAAATTACTAGTTGGGCCCTCAATAGAGGCTAGTACCAGTTGGGGCCATTGCGCCCCAACTGGCCGCCGTCGGCGGAGTTCCGCCCGTCGGCTTTACGCAGGGCGCAACCTCGCCAGTCCCTAAGCGAGGCAGTCGGGCGATTTGCAACCTGCAACCTATGCCTGCTCTGGGTCGTGAGGTTGCCTAGGGCGATGGCGCATCTGTCTGGGGGCAGAGGGTCGTCGGTTCGAATCCCGCAGTCCCGACCAATCGTTGCAGTCAAAATTCCCTCCGCCTTGCGCGGGGCGGTCGGAAAAGCCCTTTCCACACAACGTTCTGCGCGAGGTAACGGGGCTTCGTGGGCTCGGCTATCTTGCCGCGGCAGTTACTGCGTTCTTGCTGGCATGGACTTTCGCGCCTCTCGCGAATCTATTGCGCGCGTGGTTAAAGAAATAGTCCGTTTCGCCGCTAGCCGGCCTGGCCTGGGTAAGCAGTGCCCTAGCAGTTCTCGGTCAGATTGCCGGACTTCAGGCCGCAGCCCCTGCTATCTGTGCACCGGGGCACACCCGAATGGCACAGGTCCCGTGCTAGGGCCGCGCTCTCCTAGATCGGCGTCAAGCGCACATAACGCGAACGTGGCATTCATCGTTGCCTCTTGGGAGAACTTCTGCAGGTCACTCACGCCAAGCATGAGGTTGCCTCGGTGCGCGAGTTCTTCGGCAGAAGCTAAGAATCGCTCGTAGGAGGATCGGAACGCCTCGACAGGCCCTCTCGTCTTGTCGTTCAGCTCAGCGCTTTCGATCAGTCGCTCAATGGCGTCTATTGAAGGAAGGTATTTGCTATCGAGCTCCAGGAAGTCGCCGCCGCCATAGTCGGAAGGGCCGTACAACTTGGATGCTTCCAGTCTGTAGGATTCGGGCTGGCTGGGGTAGGCGCCGAGGAAGTTCAGATACCGCGCGCTCTTTGCCTTGCGCTTCTCAATCTCAAGCCTGAGCAACGCTCTCCTGTCTTCGACCACGCCTTTCCCGGTCGTAATGGCGGGGGAGGGGGGCGTTGTGGCAGCAGTGCCTTCGGCCTGTGCAGTGGTTCCGTGTGGACGCGTAAGAACAAGGGTCGTGAGGATAACTGCGACGACAAGCAGCGCAATGGTGGCGTAGAAGATGTACTTCATTCTCTCTGCGCGAAGAAAATCTTTGGCCGACATCCCCTCCTTGAGGTGGTATCCCTGCTCCCTCAGGGCGTCCGCGAGAGCCTTTGGGCGCTGCCGTTCTGGGAGATGCGTGAGCGACTGGGAGATCGTGCGAGAGACCGTGCGCATCCGATTCGCTTTGATGACTACGATTGCCCAGAGTCCGATCAGCGCGATGTATGCCACGAATGCGAACGGGTGCGTTGAAACGATCTGCAGTTGGTCTAGGAACGGCTTCATACTTTGCTTTCCCTTTTGCTGACGCCGCGCTCCTGTGGACCGGATGCTGCCAAGTGGGCTTCGACCTGCCGCCCTGACCCGGCTTGCGATAGTGGGAACGCTGGCAGTTCAGGTGGACGGCCACCCGTTCGGCAGTCGGCGTAGTCCAGGTAAGCCGGAGTAGACGGGTAAGCGGGGCGTACCCGGAACTTTCAATTACCTGACGACGCGGCCTGCCGGACTTGCCAAGCTCGACCACTGAGAAGACGGCCAGCGGTCCCTGATGGGTTACCCACTGGCCCATGCGATCGAGCGGCTGCGTTCTGACTGATCGTCAGGCTTGCGAGCGGCTCTTTGATGGATCGCGTGCCGACACGCGGCAGCTCTCGCCCCTTCGCACGGTCGAATCATCAATCAAACCCGGTTCGATATCCCACCAATCCGACGTTTGGTTCAAGGAGGCTACGATGTCGTCCGACTGGAAAAGCCCAACCACGATCATTGCTATCGCGGGATTGCTGGTCTCCCTCTTGGGCAATGCCATTCAGTTCACCACAGCCAGGTCGAACGCCCGGTACGCCGAGCAACAACTCGATCAGGAAAGAGAGCAATGGTCTGTCGAGCAAAGGAGGCTGGAGGCTGAGATCGCGCAACTGGAGGACGCTACGATACGGGAAGGTGTAACCGACGATCATCGCACCAGCGAACTGGATAGAGCCGTAGCGGATCTGCAGGTCTGGGAGGCCGCTCTTATAAAGAGCAAGGCCGAGTTGCTTCGCCTCGAGGGAGAATTGCAACGCTACCAAGCGACGAATGAGCCGGAGATGGCGAAGGCCACCCAGAAAAACATCGAACTCCAGAAGTTGTTGATCTCGACGCAAGAGGCCGAAGCGGAAAGGGCAAGAGCCAGGCGCGCGGAACTAGAGCGGGCGATGGGCAGATGACGAGCCGTTGAGGTGCCCGGCGATACAGCGCCCCAGGTGCAGTCCCCTATGTCGATCCGCGACGCCCGACCTTGCGCAAGGCCGCCTCAAGCTCCGTCTCCAACAGACGCTCAACGTCCTTTGGAAATGGATCGGCGATCAGCATGCCCGCTTCGTCCGGGGGTTCTTCTGCCCCTGCGTCCGCGTCGAGGGCATCCCACACGTATCTCCACTTCTTGACGTGCAGGAGGTAATCCTCAAGTGCAGTGCGGAACTCGGGAGACGCCGTGCCTATGTTCGCTTCGACCAGCGCAATGCCGTGACGGTTCTCGTCGTGCAGGAGCGAGATGTAGGCCTTCCACGCGGTCCTGCGCACATCGCCGGCGGGGAGATTGGCGAAGTGCTTCTTCAGGTGCGCCGGGTTGTACTCAAGCGCGGAAAGCTCGCCGTTCTCGCGCAGTTGGCCCGCGAGCTTCGCGGTGCTTTTGAGCGTGGCCTGAAACGGGCGTAGAAAGCCCTCGATGCGTTTGAGCTCCTCCGCCCGCTTTTCACGCCTTCGCGCGAGGAAGTACTGGAGCCATCCAGTTCCGGCGATGAGCCCGAGCAATGGAACCAGTATCGGCGCCCACGTTTTGATCAGCTCCGCCATGGGTCCTCACCAACAGGCTCGCTACCGAAGCCGTGCAGTCGCCACGCGTCGCGTTACCCGCCCACCACATGCACCTGCGGCTTCCCGTCCACCTGTTCGAACCGGATCCGGTAGGTCAGCGTGACCGCCTGCGGAACGCCTTTGCCGCCGTCGCAACTGGCGTGGGCGCGCTCCTTGTCCTTCGCGTTGCGGAAGACGCAGCGCAGCGCGGGGTCGAACTTCCACGTCCGGGCCGCCGTTTCGGAGGCGGCCACGAACTCGCGCTCCGCGTCCGTGGCGCAGTACGGCGAGGGCTGCGCCTTGGCCACCACGGTCACGGCGCCCTTCTCGTTGATGCCCACCATCAGGCAGACCGTGCGCGGCGGCAGGTTGGAGGCGAGCAGCGTCTCCGGGTAGCTCGGCCGGGCGTTCTTCATGTCGTCCAGCGGCATCAGGAACGACTCGTTGTCCGCCAGCACCATGCGGTTGTCGGCGGTGGCGGTTCCGGCCGCCGGCGCGGCGGCCGCCCCGGTCTGCGCATGGGCCACGGCCGCGCAGGCGCAGGCCAGGACTGCGGTGGCTCCCAGTGCCGTCCACTTGGTCATCGTGTCTCTCCGAAAGCGTGGGGTGGTCGCGCCGACCCGGCGTGCGCGGCGGACAAAGGGGGGCGGCGCGTCGGCCGGCACTCGTATACAGCCCAACGCAACGGCACCGGCCAACCCGGCCACCTGGCCCCTGCGACCGTAACGCCGACAGCGACCCGGGGCTTTCCCTGACATGACAATTCGGCCTTCCCCGGGGGCGGTCTTGGCCTTACCCGGACGGCGACGCGGGACGCGACGGGGAGGTGTTCCGAGGTTCCGAGCTCGGCGTGCCGAGCAAATAGCTCCGTGATCCGAGCTCGGAGCTCGGCGTGCCGGGCAAATAGCTCCGTGATCCGAGCTCGGAACTCGGCGTGCCGAGCAAATAGCTCCGTCATCCGAGCTCGGAGCTCGGCGCGCCGAGCAAAAAGCTCCGTCGTCCGAGCTCGGAGCTCGGCGTGCCGAGCAAATAGCTCCGTGATCCGAGCTCCGAGCTCGGCGTGCCGAGCAAATAGCTCCGTCATCCGAGCTCGGAGCTCGGCGCACCGAGCAAATAGCTCCGTCATCCGAGCTCAGAGCCCGGCGTGCCGAGCAAATAGCTCCGTCATCCGAGCTCGGAGCTCGGCGTGCCGAGCGTTGCGCTTCGTGGATGCGGGAAGGCTTCCCCGGGTGCGCTTCGCTTACCCGGGCTACGAAGAACGTTCGCGACTTCTTCGTGTTGATCTTGTGCGCACGGCGAATGGAGACTCGCCGCCGGAGCGTAAGAACTCCACAACCAGCGGCACCCACCTCCGACAAACCGGTGGGTTTTTTGTGCCTGTACATTTTTGGGCGCAAGATCCGATGCAGTCGTTCTGCGTCGGGAGGGCGGCAGTCATACAACACCCGCAAGGGGAAAACTGCCCGCCGGCTGGTTGCGGTTCTTAACCTCCCGACACCCCTTCGGCATCTCGCCGCAGGGGCAACCGCAGTCAATGGAGCGACTCATGAGCAAACCCCGTCGTACCGGGTCCCACCGTCCGCCGACCTTCAATACCCCGCGATTCAAGATCAGCGAAGCCTCGCGCGACACGTTGTACCGCGCGCGAGAACACCTGCTGCTGCTGTCCAGCGTGTGCGCCGCGCGCGTGCAATACGACGCACGCGAACTGGAGCTTTCCGCCAACGCCATGGTCACCTGCTTCCAGCGCCTGGCCAACGACGTGAGCGACGTCCTGGCCGAAACCAACTGGCAGGAACCGGAGTAGCCGAAAGGCCCGCAGCGCTCGATCACGCAAGGCCGTAATGCGAACGAAAGAATAAGGGGCGCCTTGAGCGCCCCTCGTCGATTCTCGGCGTAGCGCGATTACGCGCTGCGCCCGCGCGGACGCCCCGGGCGGCTTCAACACGAAGTACCATCGCCGCATGCCGCTTGCGACCCTGCCGGCCTGCGCCAAGGCCGCGGACGAGGGAGGGGGCGTTTGGCCTTCTGACGGATGCCCCGGGGAACGCATGAAGCTCAATCCCGCAACGATCGCTCTGCTTGCCACGCTCCCGTGGCTCGTCGGCTTCGCCGAAAGCGAACTCAAGACCTATCCGGACGATCGCCCGAATCCGGCCATCATCGAGGATGCGGTGGCCCGTGGCGCCACGTCCTGCCGCTACAACCTGGAAGACATGCTGATCCACGCGCTCGGCGATCGCGAAGGGCAGGGCGTCGCGTTCTATCCGGTGGGCGACGAGAAGCGCAGGCCCTACATGGGGCTGTACGTGACCACCTACCCCAACGGCGACCAGGCCCACCTGCAATGGGTGGCCGGGCCTGACGCCAGCGGCTTGTGCGCACTGTCCTGGACGGAAGCGCGGCATTGGAAGCAGCCTTGCAAGGACGTAGTGGAGCGCTACGTGCGCGACCGTGGCGTGCAGGGGCAGCCGATGGGAGAGGCCACGCTGCTGACGTCGACCTCGCCGGACAACGGCTTGAAAGTGGTCGCGACACCGGCGGGCGATGGCTGCCTGGTCACGGAGTCGGACATCGCGTGGCGCCTGGACCCCGACGAGAAGGCGCGCGAGTGGATCCAGGCCGATCATGGTTACGATCCGGGTCCTTAGCGGCACAGTCGATCGCACAGCCCTTCCACACCAAAGCAGGCCGCGTCCGACCAGCGCGTAGCCCGGGTAAGCGAAGCGCACCCGGGGCGCCTGCGGGCAGCCCATCGCGTAGCCCTTCCACACCAAAGCCGGGTGCCACTGTCTCGATGAACTGGAAGGCTACGAAATGGGGCGCGAAGCCGACGGCGGATACTTCTGAAGATCGCCGGTCCACGGCATCACCGACGAACACCACGACAACACTTCGCAGGAAGCGACATGACACTCTCACCGGGCCTTGACTCCCTGCTGCGCCTGAGCGCCGCCCTCGTGTACATGTTCGGCGGCGCCATCGCGTTCGCGTCGTTCGTCCCCGGGCTTCCGGGGGGCTGTCTACATCGCCGTGTTCTTCCCCACCACCGACTTCGACGTGGTCAGGCGCCTGCCGACGCGCGAGGTGATGGACCTCACGCTGCGTGGCGAGGTGTACGAGCCCGACATCATCGAACCCGATGAGAAGCAACTTGCCCAGCTCCGGCTGCCGCTTGAGGACGGCACGTACCTCGAAGGCGTGTCGTATGAATCGATGCTGCGCCGGTTGATGGAAGTGGACGGCCAGCGGGCATGAGCGATCACCGCCTTGCGGCCCTGAACTGGACCTTCGTAAGGGAGCGGAAGACCATGAAGCGCACCGTGATCGCACTGTCCTGGCTGGCCGTCGTCGTGGCGGGCCCCGCGTGGTCCGCCGGCTGTGAGAGTCGCGACATTCTGGTCGTGGAGATGACGCCCGCCAAACGGGGCGATGGCTACGCGCTCGCGGTCAATGGTGCGGCGGTGCCGGAAGGAAGCGCACTGGATGTCATCCGCAGGCAGTGCGCGCGCAATCTCGTTGCGCTGGTGCATCCCGACATCAGCTTCCGCCAGCTGTCGGACCTACCGTTCTTCTACGGGAAGATAGGAGTCCGGGTGAACGCGCAGAACTTCTTCGTCTTCGTGGCGTCGGCCGAGAGCATGCGCATGACCTATCTGCCGACGCAGGCCACCATCCAGTACACGAACGACCCGGACAAGCTCAGGCAGCTCATTGCCAGCCCGCCGGTGAAGGACAACTTCCTCTAGGACGCAGCCTGCGCACGGGGTGTGAGCGATGTGCACGCGGCGCCGTGGAATGAGCGAAAATCCGCGCAACGCAACCACGACGCGCCCATGACCACCGCCGACACCCCGCCGCCGCAAATCTGGGTTGACGCCGACGCCTGCCCCGGCGTGATCAAGGACATCCTGTTCCGAGCGGCCGAGCGCGCGCAGGTGCAGGTCACGCTGGTGGCGAATCAATGGATCCGCGTGCCTGCCTCGCGCTACATCCGCTCGGTGCAGGTGCAGGGCGGTTACGACGTGGCCGACAGCGAGATCGTGGAGCGCATGCAGCGTGGCGACCTGGTGGTCACGCAGGACATTCCGCTGGCGGCGCGCGTGATCGAGAAGGGCGGCATGGCGGTGAATCCGCGCGGCGAGCGCTACAGCCCGGAGAACATGGCCGAGCGGTTGTCGATGCGCAACTTCATGGAAGAGCTGCGCGGCGCCGGCGTGCAGACCGGCGGGCCGGCGGCGTTCCATGCACGCGACCGGCAGGCGTTCGCCAATCAGCTCGATCGCTGGCTCGCGCAGCGGCCCCGGCGTCAGGCGCCGGCGGCGGGCGAAGAGTAGGGCGCGGAGGCAGCGGGATCGTTGTTCCCCTCACCTCAACCCCTTTCCCGCAAGCGCGAGAGGGGCTAGTGCAAGCGGAGAGGGGCTTTGGCGTTGTGAAGATCGTGCATCGTCGTTGGCGTGCGCGAGGTGGCACAGTAGCGCCCCGATGCCCGCCCTGGAGCAATGGAGAACGCAATGGTCGCCAAGAACACGATCTGCCTGTGGTACGACGGCACCGCGCTGGATGCGGCGACGTTCTACGCGAAGACGTTCCCCGACAGCGCAGTGAACGCCGTCCATCGCGCACCGGGCGACTATCCCTCGGGCAAGCAGGGCGATGTGCTCACCGTGGAGTTCACGGTGATGGGCATTCCGTGCCTGGGCTTGAACGGCGGACCCACGTTCAAACACTCCGAGGCGTTCTCGTTCCAGGTGGCGACCGACGACCAGGCCGAAACCGATCGCCTGTGGAACGCCATCGTCGGCAACGGCGGCGAGGAAAGCGCCTGCGGCTGGTGCCGCGACAAGTGGGGCCTGTCGTGGCAGATCACGCCACGCGCCCTGACCGACGCAATCACCGATCCGGACCCGGCCGCCGCCAAGCGCGCGTTCGAGGCGATGATGGAGATGGGCAAGATCGACATCGCGAAGATCGAGGCGGCGCGTCGCGGGTAGGTCGTTCGATGCCGAGCTTCGGCGTCGCGACTCAGGGCCGATCAACGGCGATCCGGATCACCAGCCCGGCGCGATCGTCCGCGGTCCAGATCGCGCCGTCCTTCGCCACGGCCAGTCCGACCGGTGATCCCTGCGGTCGACGTCCGGCGGCGAGATTCCAGCCCGGTGTCATGACCACGGCGTTCGCGGCGGGCGCGGCGCCGTAGGCGCGGGAGCTGGCGCCATACAGGGGATAGCGCGCGTTGCGGTCTGGAGCGGGAACGCCGCGGGCATCGGTGGCGTAGGAGACGATGCGGCCGCCGACACTGCGGTAACCATGCCAGGTCATCAACAGGCGGCCACGCAGCGCGGGGAACATGGCGCCGTCGTACCAGAGCATGTCCAGCGGCGCGCTGTGCGGCGGCAACAGCAGTGCGGGCGGTGTGTGCGCGTTCGACGTGCAATCCATCGCGCGGGCGGCCTTCCAGCCCGGCGTGGGCGCGGCGACATCGGCGCAGTAAGGCCAGCCGTAGTGGCGTCCGCCGGTGATGACGTTGATCTCGTCGAAGGGGAACCAGCGCGTGGTGAAGTCGTAGCTGTTCTCGCCCTGCAGCACCGTGCCGGAAGCATGCACCGCCAGCGCGACCGAGTTGCGCAGGCCGCGCGCGTGCACGGTGTAGTCGCGGCTCCATTGTCCGGGCGACTGCAATGCGTAGCGGCGGATCGACGCGGCGTGTTCGTCGCCATCGGTTTCCGGGCAGGTGCGGCCGGGCGGTGTGCCGTCGGCGCGCAGGCACTGGTCGGACGGTGCGCCGACGTTCACCAGCAGTGCGCCGTCGGGTGCGAAGACGAATTTCGACAGCGGATGGCGGTTGTCGTGCAGGCGGTTGTCGGGCAGGCCGGTCACGACGGGCTCGATGCTTGCGCGGGCGTCGACGGCGTCGGGATCGAAGCGGAAGATGCGGCTCATCTCGCCGACGTAGACCTTGCCGTCCGGCCCCCTCGCGATCGCGTGCGGCATGTGCAGGCCATCGAGCACACGCGTCAGCGCCGGCACGCCGCCGGGTGCGGTGCGGAGCCTGAAGATCGCGCCGTTCGCACCGTCCCAGCTTCCCAGGTCGGTGACGAGCCACGAGCCGTCGTCCAGTTGCAGCAGCGAACGCGGCAGGCGCATCGGCCGCGTGCGGTCGGCGGCGGTGGGGCCGATGACGAGGCCGGCGCAGAAGCCCTTCGCCATGCCGATGTCGAGCCGGGGATACCCGTCGCAGGTGCCGGTGGGTGCGGCGTATGCGACGCGCGGCGCGGCGACGCCGGGCGTCCCTGCCGCGCAGAGCACGAGTGCGGCGAAGGTCGCGAATACGGGGCGAAAGCGTGGCGTCATCCGTGCAGGCTCGTTTGCGGTGGCGTGCAGGATCGCATGCGAGTCGCGGTTGTTGGACGGGACAAGGGCGCAGCGGCATCTTCGATGCCCGTTGACGACCATCCGGGTGCGAGCTGCGACTTTGACTGCATGCGTAAGCATCGCCTGCCATCCAAGCGTGATGCCGCCCTGTGTAAGCTGCAGGCCGATCTTCTGTGCAGGGGCTTCATGGACTTCGGTATCGCGCTGACCCTGGGTGCGACAGCGCTTGGGCTGGTGGCACGCTTCACCCTTCCCGGGTTGCAAGTCGGCGTCATCGCGCGTGCCACGTCGCTGTTTCTTGCAACGTGGCTGCTCGTCGTCCTGCCCGCGTATGCCGGCTCACAGCCTCCATCGGCTGAGGTCGCAGCGATTGACGTTCGGAGCTATTCGGCGCGAATTGAGCCGGACCTCGCCCGCGGCAGTCTGCATGGCCAAGTACGCATTGACCTGCGCGTGCTGACCGCGGCGCCGGAGCTGGAATTCGACGCCGGTGAGCTGGTGATCGATGCAGTGCGCGAGGACGGCGTGGCATTGCCCTTCGCAATGGAAGGCGGCCGGTTGCGCATCACTCTGCCGCGTGCCGCGCGTCCCGGTGAGCGGCATGCACTGGACATCGGCTACCACGGTACGCCGCGCTTCGGACTTCAGTTCCAGCCGCAGCGTGGTGAGCTGTACACGATCTTCTCAACCGACCAGTGGCTGGTGTGCATCAACGCGCCGCGTGAGCGAGCGACGCTCGATCTGTCGGTGGTGTTGCCGGCTGACGTGACGGCTGTCGGCAACGGCCGCGCGCTTCCGGTGCGTCGCCTGGCCGATGGGCGGAGCCTGCATCGCTGGCGCCAGAGCGTCCCGGTGCCCAGCTATGTGTACGGCTTCGCTGCCGGCCGTACACGCAGGTGCATGGGCGCGCCGGACCCGTGCAACTGCGCTATCTGTCCATGGACCTGGACGCGCAGCAGTTGCGACAGGTGTTCGCCGACACGGGTGACATGCTGCGCTTCTTCGGTGAGCGCGCAGGGCGTCCGTATCGTGGCGACTATACCCAGGCGCTGGTTGCAAGGACGGTCGGTCAGGAACTGGCGGGCTTCTCCCTGATGTCCGAGTCCTACGGTCTCCAAGTGCTGGAGCGGCCCGCCGCGCAGGGGTTGATCGCCCACGAAGCCGCGCACCAGTGGTGGGGCAACATGGTCACTTGCGAAGACTGGACGCACTTCTGGCTCAACGAGGGCTTCGCCAGTTTCATGGCAGCGGCGTATCTGCAGCATCGATTTGGCGACGAGGAGTACCGCAAGCAGGTCGATGGCTGGATGCAGCGCCTGGAACGGTTGCGTGCGGCGGGCACTGATCGTGCGCTGGTGTTCGACAACTGGGACAAGCCCACGGCGGACGATCGCGCGGTGGTGTACCAGAAGGGCGCTTACGTGCTTCACCTGCTACGCGAAGAGCTGGGCGAGGACGTGTTCTGGCGCGGCATCGGCGAGTACACGCGCGCGTACTACGGCCGATCGGTGAACACCGCGGAATTCCAGCAGGCGATGCAGCGCGTCAGCGACAAGGATCTGTCGGCGTTCTTCGATCGTTGGGTGTACGGCCACGGTGATACGCGGCCGCCTCTCGATGAGCCATGATGGCGCTCGCGCAGCGCCACCGCTCTGCGGATCGGAACGCAACGCGTTGCTTCACGCCTGCGTCGCGAGTCCTTCTCTGGGCACAAGCAGCCTGGCGACCGGCAGCGCAAGCAGTGTGCCGATGCCCTGCGCGAGGATGAAGCCGGCGACGTCCTCCGGCCGTATCCCGGCGAACGTCTGCGTGAAGGCGCGCGCGACGGTGACGGCCGGGTTGGCGAACGAGGTGCTGGCCGTGAACCAGTACGCTGCGAAGATGTAGCTGGCCACGAGCGCGGGCATCGATGCATGACGTTGCCGCGCGCCGAGCAGCACGGTGATCAGCAATCCGAATGTCGCCACGACTTCGCTGGTCCATTGCGGAAGGCCGGTGCGCGCGTGCGTGCCGGGTTGGAGCAGTTCGAGGCCGAACATCGCGTGCGCCATGAGCACGCCCGCCACGGCGGCCGGAAACTGCACCGCGATGTAGGCGACTGCATCGCGCGTGGACAACTCGCCACGAAGGCGCATGGTCAGCGTGACCATCGGATTGAAGTGCGCGCCGGAGATAGGACCGAGCAGCGTGATCAGTACATAGAGCGCGCCCGCGGTGGCCGCGGCGTTGGCGAGCAGGGCGACGCCGTCGTTTCCGCGCGAAAGCGACGCGGCCATGATGCCCGAGCCGACGACTGCGACGAGCAGCAACGAGGTGCCGAGGAATTCCGCCAGAAGTCTGCGGGCGATGGGCATCAAAGCTGCGCCAGCAAGGCTTTCACGCGCGCGGAGATCTCGTCGCGCACGGCACGGTAGGCGTCGTCGTCCATGTGCTTGGGGTCGGGCAGGGCCCAATCCTCGCGGCGAACGGCGGGAACCCAGGGGCAGTTGTCGCCGCAGCCCATGGTGATGACGGCGTCGAACTCCCCTTCGATGCGATCGAGTGATTTGGAATCGTGCTTGCTCAGGTCGTAACCGAGCTCGGACATGAAACGGATGGCCTTGGGATTGATCACGCCGGACGGGCGCGATCCCGCGCTGAGCGCTTCGACGGTGCTGCCACCGTGGATGCGCGCGAAGGCTTCCGCCATCTGACTGCGGTTGGCATTTTCGACACAGACGAACAGGACGCGCTTCATGCTTGGGACGTCTCGGTGGGTTGGGTGGTTTCGGCAATCTGGTTCAGCCGCTGCTCTCGGGCGAGGCGATCCAGCTTCTCCATGGGCAAGGCGAGCAGAAGTTCGACACGACGACGCAGGATCCACCAGGCGGCCTTGAAGGAGTACGGGTCGCCATCCACCGGGTCGGGCACACCCCAGTGCGCCACCGCCGGGTGTCCGGGCCAGATCGGGCAGGTTTCGCCGGCCGCGTTGTCGCACACGGTGATGACCAGGTCCATGCGCGGCGCGTCGGGCCCTGTGAACTCATCCCAGCTCTTGCTGCGCAGAGAATCCGTCGGATACCCGACGCTCTGGATCAACTCCAGCGCGTGCGGCTTCACGAATCCGGACGGATGGCTGCCCGCGCTGTAGGCGCGGAAGCGTCCGTCGCTCATCATGTTGAGCAGGGCTTCGGCCATCTGGCTGCGCGCGGAATTGCCGGTGCACAGGAACAACGCGTTGTAGGCGGGCTTGTTCATGGGGTCGGTTCCAGAGCCTTGATCATGCAGGTCGCGGAGGCAGGACACAGCGAGCGGAATTCGGCGCTGCGCTGTACCTCGGCGGGGGCGGCTGCGCGATCGATCACGGCGTAGCCGCGATGGGCGAAGAACGCAGCGGCCGTCTGCGTCAGCAGCACCAGCTGACTCACGCGGTTCGTGCGCGCAAACGATTCCAGGGCATCCACGAGTCGGCCGCCGGTGCCGTCGCCTCGCGCCTCCGGGCGCACGACGAGCGAACGCAACAAGCCGACGGGCCCGAAGACTTCCAGCCCGATCGCGCCGATGGTCGCGTCGTCATCCACGGCGACCATGAAATGCACGTTCGACTGATCGAGGTCTTCGACGGGAAGCGCTGCCTCGACGAGGAGCGCGCGCACGCGCGGCTCCTCGTCATGCGCCAGGGGGCGGACGATCATGCGCGCCTCAGCAGCAGCCGGCTGCGGGTGCGCAGCAGGCCGCGGCGGGCGTCTGGTGTGCAGCGGGCATGGCCGGGCTGCACGCGGCGCCGTCGGTGGCGCAGGCGCTGTCGGCGGCGTAGTAGGTGACGGCATCGCCGAAGGTATGGAACGTTTCCCAGCGCGTGCCTTGCGGGTCTTCGGTCCACATCTTGTCGGAGCGCGCGTAACAGCACGTGGCATCGGGTTCGGGCATTACCGCGCTGCCGGCCGCGTCCAGGCGCGTTCCGAGCGCGGCGAGTTCGTCGGCGCTGTCGACCTGGATGCCGAGGTGGTCGATACCCGTCGCGCGGCCCGTGGTGGAAATGGCGAAGTTGATGCGCGGATCCTCGAGCATCCACTTCGCGTAGTCGGCCTTCACCACGACCGGGGCGTGGGCGAAGAGCTGCGAGTAGAAGCGGATGCTGTCGTCAAGGTTCGATACGTTGAGATGTACATGAAAGCGGTTCACTTCGATGCTCCTTTGCTTTGCGGCTTGCACACGGCGGCGGGCTCGCAGACGGCATTGCCGCTGCAGCAGTTTTCGGTGAGGTAGGCGATCAGCTCGTTCATCTGCAGGTAGTTGGCCCGCACGCGGATGACGCGGCCTTCGCGCTGGTCGTGGACCAGTGCCGCGTTGCGTAGGATGTTGAGCTGCGCGGTGAGCGTGGCGGCGGGCAGGCCCAGGCGATCGCGCAGGTCGCCGACCGGCAGGCCGTCCGGTCCGGCCTGGACCAGCTCGCGGAACGCGGCAAGGCGGGCGTCGTGACTCAGGGCGCCGAGGGCTTTGAGGGCGGTGTCGGTCTTCATAATTCCATGATTATGGAATTATCGAATTGTGTCAACACCGAAGCGGGGCGGGGTCTGCGCCCGCAGGCTTCAAGGCAGAAGGGCTCGCGCCATGCGCGCCGGAGGGCGACGCGCTTTCGCGCGCATGGATCACATCGTGCGTGAGCCCGCGCCGTCGGCGCGGGCTCGCAATGCGTCAGCTCTTGTAGTTCATCGCCCGGTTGATGCCCAGCGCGGCCAACGTGCCGACGGCGCCGGAGAGCAGATAGACGCCCAGCCAGGCCAGACCGAACTGCGAGCACAGGCCCAGCGCGACCAGCGGGGCGAACGCGGCGCCGATCAGCCAGGCCAGGTCGGAGGTGAGCGCCGCGCCGGTGTAACGATAGCGGCGGCCGAAGTTGGCGGTCACCGCACCGGCCGCCTGGCCGTACGACAGGCCCAGCAGGGCGAAGCCGATCAGCACGAAGGCCGCCTGTCCGACGTTGCCGCTTCCCATCAGCGTGGGTGCGAAACCGCTGAACATCGCGATCAGCATCGCCAGGCCGCCCAGCGTGCGCGCGCGGCCCACGCGGTCGGCGATCAGGCCCGATGCGACCACGCCGCCGCAGGCGATGAACGCGCCGATGATCTGGATGATCAGGAACGTCACGATCGACTTCTGCGAATACAGCAGGATCCACGACAGCGGAAAGATCGTGACGATGTGGAACAGCGCGTAGCTGGCCAGCGCCGCGAAGGCGCCGATCA
Organism: Lysobacter sp. FW306-1B-D06B; assembly: GCF_038446665.1. NCBI lineage: Bacteria > Pseudomonadati > Pseudomonadota > Gammaproteobacteria > Lysobacterales > Lysobacteraceae > Lysobacter > Lysobacter sp. FW306-1B-D06B. The sequence goes on from NZ_CP151802.1 coordinate 1,326,024, forward strand.
CCACGTGACGGCCCTTGGCCTGGAAGAGCTCGCGGATGGGCGTGGGCTCCAGCTCCAGCTCGCTCATCTTCTTCTGGTACTCGTCGGCGACCACGATGCGCAGCCGCGCGAACAACGCCACGACGTTGATGGCGAACGCGACGAAGAACGGATAGCGCCAGCCCCACGAAAGCAGGTCGGCCTCGCTGAGGCTGGCATACAGGAATGCGAAGACGCTGGCGGCGACGATGAAGCCCATCGGCGCGGCGAGCTGGCCCAGCATCGAGTACCAGCCGCGGCGTTCCTTCGGTGCGTTCATCGCCAGCAACGACGGCAGGCCGTCCCACGAACCGCCCAGTGCGAGGCCCTGCAGCATGCGCAGCAACGCCAGCATCACGATCGATGCGGTACCCAGCGTGGCGTAGCCCGGCAGGAAGGCGATGCCCGCGGTCGCGGTGCCCAACATGAACAGGGAAATGGTGAGCTTGATGCCGCGGCCCCAGCGTTCCTGGATCGACATGAACAGGACGGTGCCCAGCGGTCGTGTCACGAACGCCAGTGAAAACAGCGCAAATGACCACAACGCGCCTTCGAGCCTGCCGACGAACGGAAAGAAAACCGCCGGGAAAATCAGCGCCGAGGCGATGCCGAAGACGAAGAAATCGAAGTACTCGGATGCGCGTCCGATGACCACGCCGACGGCGATTTCGCCCGGGGCGACGTCGTGCTGGGCCTTGGTGCCGTGATCGTGGGAGGAAGCGGTGGGGCTGAGGGAGGTCATCGCCGGGACACTCGGATGGACCGGCCGATGGAAGGAGGGCCGGTTGGACATAGGAGGATGCGACGATAGCCTGACAGAGGCAACCGGGCCGGGCGATAGGACAAAACGTCCAATTCTCCCGGAGTAATGTCGGGAATACATTGATCATGCTCAATCCGTAAGCCCCCACCCACATGTCCATCGCGCGCAGATTCCTGCAGGCCGCCGTGTTGCTCCTCGGCACGGCCGTTTTGTCAGGATGCAACCTGTTGGTTCTCAATCCCGCCGGCGACATCGCCGCCCGTCAGGGGCAGCTGATCGTCGTGGCGACCGTCCTGATGCTGATCGTGATCATTCCGGTGATCGCGCTCACGCTGCTGTTCGCGTGGCGTTACCGCGCGTCCAACCGCGAGGCCACGTACAAGCCCGACTGGGATCATTCGACCCAGCTGGAGCTGGTGATCTGGGGCATCCCGTTGCTGATCATCATCGCGCTGGGCGCGATCACGTGGATCAGCACGCATCTGCTCGATCCGTTCCGCCCGCTCGACCGAATCTCGGAAGGCCGTCCCGTGCCGGCCGACGTGAAACCGCTGGAAATCCAGGTCGTCGCACTCGACTGGAAGTGGTTGTTCGTCTATCCGGAAGAAGGCGTGGCGACGGTGAACGAAATCGCCGTGCCGGTCGATCGCCCGGTGCACTTCCGCATCACGTCCTCCTCGGTGATGAACACGTTCTACGTGCCCGCGCTGGCCGGCATGATCTACGGCATGCCCGGCATGGAGAGCGAGCTGCACGCGGTCATCAACGCGCCCGGCGTGTACGACGGCTTCTCGGCCAACTACAGCGGCGCGGGCTTCTCGCACATGCGCTTCAAGTTCCATGGCAAGAGCGACGCCGATTACCAGCGCTGGCTCAATGACGTGCGTGCCAGCGGCGATTCGCTCACGCGCGCGACGTATCTGGAACTGGAAAAGCCGTCCGAGCGCGAGCCGGTGCGTCACTTCGCCCGCGTCGACAACGGCCTGTTCGATGCCGTGCTCAACCGCTGCGTCGACATGGACCGCCTGTGCATGAACCAGATGATGGCGATCGACGCCGCCGGTGGCCTGGGCCTGGACGGCCTGAAGCCGCTGGCGACGCCGCGTCGCGGCGATCCGCGCCTGGGCGCGTACGTGTCGGCGCAGGTGTGCGCCGTCGACGACGTGGTGCCCCAGTCCCTGTCGGGTTCGATCGTCGGCATGAAGGCGCAGTAAGCGTCCCGCCGTCGATCCACCCTGTCGTGCCGACCTGTTTCTTGGCCTGAAAGCCCCGGAATTCCGCGATGTCCCTCGAAAGCGCCACCCTACCGTCCTCACCGATCTTCGGACGCATGTCATGGGAATCCATTCCCATGTTCCATGAGCCGATCCTCGCGGTGACCTTCATCGGCACCGTGATCGCCGGCCTCGCACTGCTGGGCGTGATCACGAAGTACAAGCTGTGGGGCTACCTCTGGAACGAGTGGTTCACCAGCATCGATCACAAGAAGATCGGCATCATGTACATCGTGCTGGGTCTGGTGATGCTGCTGCGCGGCTTCGCCGACGCGCTGATGATGCGCCTGCAGCAGGCCATGGCCTTCGGTGACAACCTGGGCTATCTGCCGCCGCACCACTACGACCAGATCTTCACCGCCCACGGCGTGATCATGATCTTCTTCGTGGCCATGCCGCTGGTCACGGGTTTGATGAACTACCTGGTGCCGTTGCAGATCGGCGCGCGCGACGTCGCGTTCCCGTTCCTCAACAACTTCAGCTTCTGGATGACCGTGTCCGGCGCCGTGCTGACGATGATGTCGCTGTTCTTCGGCGAGTTCGCCGCGACCGGCTGGCTGGCGTATCCGCCGCTGTCGGGCCTGGCCTTCAGTCCGGGTGTCGGCGTCGATTACTACCTGTGGGCGTTGCAGATAGCCGGCATAGGCACATTGCTATCGGGCGTGAACCTGCTGGTGACCATCATCAAGATGCGCGCGCCCGGCATGACCATGATGAAGATGCCCGTCTTCACCTGGACCTCGCTGTGCACCAACGTGCTGATCGTGGTGTCGTTCCCGGTGCTGACGGCGGTGCTGGCGCTGCTGTTGCTGGATCGCTACGTGGGCACCAACTTCTTCACCAGCGATCTTGGCGGCAACGCCATGATGTACGTGAACCTGATCTGGATCTGGGGCCACCCGGAGGTCTACATCCTGATCCTGCCGCTGTTCGGCGTGTACTCGGAAATCGTGTCCACGTACTCGGGCAAGCGCCTGTTCGGCTACTCGTCGATGGTCTACGCGACGGTGTGCATCACCGTGCTGTCGTACCTGGTGTGGCTGCACCACTTCTTCACGATGGGTTCGGGCGCCAGCGTCAACTCGTTCTTCGGCATCACGACGATGATCATCTCGATCCCGACGGGCGCGAAGATCTTCAACTGGCTCTTCACCATGTACCGCGGCCGCATCCGCTTCGAAGTGCCGATGCTGTGGACGATCGGCTTCATGATCACCTTCGTGGTGGGCGGCATGACCGGCGTGCTGCTGGCCGTTCCGCCGGCGGACTTCGTGCTGCACAACAGCCTGTTCCTGATTGCGCACTTCCATAACGTGATCATCGGCGGCGTGGTGTTCGGCCTGTTCGCGGCGATGACGCACTGGTTCCCGAAGGCCTTCGGCTTCAAGCTCGACGACTTCTGGGGCAAGGTTTCGTTCTGGTTCTGGCTGGCCGGTTACTGGTTCGCCTTCACGCCGCTGTACGTGCTGGGCCTGATGGGCGTGACGCGCCGAATGAGCCATTTCGACGATCCGTCGCTGCGGATCTGGTTCCTGATCGCCGCCTTCGGTGCGGTGCTGATCGCCGTCGGCATCGCCGCGTTCCTGATCTGCATCTACGTCAGCTTCCGCAAGCGCGAGCAGCTGCGCGACGTCACCGGCGATCCGTGGGACGGCCGCACGCTGGAGTGGTCCACGTCCTCGCCGCCGCCGGCGTACAACTTCGCCTTCACGCCGGTCGTCCACGACAACGATGCGTGGTGGGACATGAAGCAGCGCGGGTTCACCCGCATGCGCACGGGCTTCCTCGCCGTGCACATGCCGAAGAACACGCCGGCCGGCCTGGTGCTGGCGGTGGTGAGCACGGTGTTCGGCTTCGCGATGATCTGGCACGTGTGGTGGCTGGCCGCCGTCTCGTTGCTGGGCGTGATCGCCTACGCGATCTGGCACACCTTCAACTACGACCGCGACTACCACATCCCCGCCGAGGAAGTGGCCGCAACCGAGCACGCGCGCACCGTGCAGCTGGAGACCTTCCGTGGCTGAGTCCATCGCATTGACCCGTGAAGACGGCGCGCCGGTGTTCCTGGACACGCAGGGCCGTCACCATCCGGAGAACGGCTCGCTGCTCGGGTTCTGGATCTACCTGCTCAGCGACCTGATGATCTTCGGCTGCCTGTTCGCCACCTACGGCGTGCTGGGCCGCAGCTTCGCGGCGGGCCCGTCGGGTGCGGACCTGTTCGACCTGAAGCTGGTCGCGGTGAACACCGCGGTGCTGCTGGTGTCGTCGATCACCTACGGCTTCGCCATGATTTCGATGCAGGCCCGCAACCAGCGCGGCCTGATCGCCTGGCTGATCGTGACCGGCCTGCTGGGCGCGACGTTCCTGGCGATCGAACTCTACGAGTTCCACCACTTCATCCACATCGGCGCCGGCCCGCAGCGCAGCGCGTTCCTGTCCTCGTTCTTCGCGCTGGTGGGCACGCACGGCCTGCACGTGTTCTTCGGCGTGATCTGGCTGATCGTGCTGTGCCTGCAGGTGCGCAAGCACGGCCTGACGCGCGCCAACACGCGCCGCGTCGCCTGCCTGTCGATGTTCTGGCACTTCCTGGACGTCGTGTGGATCGGCGTCTTCACCTTCGTCTACCTGATGGGCTCGCTGCGATGAGTGACCACGCACACCACGACCACGACGACGACTTCCTCGAGACCGGCATTCCGCACGTCTCGAAGAAGGAGTACCTGACCGGCTTCGTCCTCTCGGTCATCCTGACCGCCATTCCGTTCGCCCTGGTGATGGGCGGCCCGGGCGTCGCCACGCCGACGCTGCTGCTGGTGTTGCTGGCGTTCGCCGCCGTGCAGGTGGTGGTGCACATGGTCTACTTCCTGCATATGAACGCGAAGTCCGAGGGCGGCTGGAACGCGCTCGCGCTGATCTTCACGGTGGTGCTGGTGGTGATCGTGCTGACCGGTTCGCTGTGGGTCATGCATCACCTCAACACCAACATGATGCCGGGCGCGCACGAGATGCAGGAGATGATCAAGAACGCGCCATGAGCCGGCCGATCGCCGACTCCCGCCCCGCGCCGCGCACGCGTCGCGCCTGGGTGTTCGTGACGTTCGCCGCGCTGCTGGCAGCCGCGTTCGCAGGCTTCGTCTCGCTCGGCGTCTGGCAGCTCCAGCGCATGGCGTGGAAGCACGATCTGATCGCCCGCGTCGATGCGCGCGTGCATGCCGCACCCGTTCCCGTACCGGCGCGTGCGCAATGGCCGGCCGTATCGGAGTCCGCCGACGGCTACCGCCATGTGCAGGCATCCGGCACCTTCGTGCCGGACAATGAAACGCGCACGCAGGCGGTGACGGAACTCGGCGCGGGTTCGTGGTCGCTGATGCCGCTGCGCATGGAATCGGGCGACTACGTGCTGGTCAATCGCGGCTTCGTGCCGACGGGCGATGCCGCCGGCGAGGTACCGCAAGGTCGCGTGACGGTGCAGGGACTGCTGCGCATCAGCGAGCCCGGTGGCGGCTTCCTGCGCCGCAACGATCCCGCACAGGGCCGCTGGTACTCGCGCGACGTCGCCGCCATCGCCCGCTCGCACGGGCTGCCGGCGGATCGCGTGGCGCCGTTCTTCATCGACGCCGATCGCGATCACGCGTCGAACGACTGGCCGCGCGGCGGCATGACGGTGGTGAAGTTCCGCGACTCGCACCTGTCCTATGCGCTGACCTGGTTCGGCATGGCGTTGCTGGCCCTCGTGGCGGGGGCGTACCTGGTCGCGTCGGAGCGCCGGTTGCGCCATGATCGACACCGACACCACGCGCGCTCCGGTCATGCAGGCACGAACGAGCCAGAATGAGGCCATCGACGAGGCGGCACGCGGGGACTCCGTCGTGAACGGTTCCCGTGACAGCGCGGGCCTGCGCAACATGCAGCAGCTGATCCAGTTGCGCTGGATCGCTGTGATCGGGCAGGTCGCCACCATCCTGCTCGTGCATTACCTGCTGGACATCGCGCTGCCGATGGCGCGCATGTTCACCGTGCTGGCCGCGCTCGTCGCCTTCAATCTGATCAGCCAGTTGTGGTGGCGCCGACGCGAGCAGGTGTCCAGCGGCGCGCTGCTGGTGTCGCTGCTGGTGGACGTCGCATCGCTGACGATCCAGTTGTACCTGGGCGGCGGCATCACCAATCCGTTCGTGTTCCTTTACCTGTTGCAGGTGGGGTTGGGCACGGTGGTGCTGCGCTCGCCGTTGAGCTGGGTGATCGCTGCCGCCGCGGCGCTGTGCGTCACCGGGCTGACGCTGGTCCACGCGCAGATCGCGCTGCCGGCGGAGCCCGAGCGGGGCCTGGCCGATTACTACGTGCAAGGCCTGCTGATCTGCTTCCTTCTCGTCACGACGTTGCTGGTGGTGTTCCAGACCCGCATCGCCCGCATCCTGCGCGAGCGCGATGCGCGGCTTGCGGAACTGCGCCAGCGTGCGGTGGAGGAGGAGCACATCGTGCGCATGGGCCTGCTCGCGTCCGGCGCCGCGCACGAGCTGGGCACGCCGCTGTCCACGCTCTCGGTGATCCTGGGCGACTGGCAACACCTGCCCACGATCGCGTCGGACGGCGAACTGCACAACGATGTCCTGGAGATGCAGGCGCAGGTCGCGCGCTGCAAGTCGATCGTCACCAACATCCTGCTCGCCGCCGGCGGACCGCGTGCAGAGGAACCCACGCAGACCACGCTTCACGCGATGCTGGACGAACTGGCAGTGGAATGGCGCGACAGCCGCAACCCGACCGCGTTCAGGTACAACAACCGCTGCAGCGTGGACCCGCTCATCGTTTCGGACGCCGGCCTGCGGCAGATGGTGTTCAACGTGCTCGACAATGCCCTTGAAGCCTCGCCGGCCTGGGTGGCGCTGGACGCGGACTGCGACGACGACGTGCTCGTCATCTCCGTCACCGATCATGGCGCCGGCTTCGCGCAGGACATCCTGCGGCGACTGGGCACGCCCTACAACACCAGCAAGGGCCGCCCCGGCGGCGGGCTTGGGCTGTTCCTCTCGCTCAACGTTGCGCGTACGCTGGGTGGCAGCCTCACGGCGAAGAACCGGCCGCAGGGCGGGGCGGTGGTCACCATGACGCTCCCGATCGCGAGCATTGCCATCGAGGATGAAGACGATGACCGCGAAGAATGAACGAAGATTGCTGATCGTCGAAGACGACGAGGCGTTCGCGCGCACGCTGCTGCGCTCCTTCGAGCGCCGCGGCTACCAGGTGCGTCACGTGGTGGGCGAGGAGGGCATGACCGAACTGCTGGAGTCGTTCGTTCCAACGCACGCGGTCGTCGACCTGAAGCTGGCCGGTGGCGCCTCCGGACTGTCCAGCGTGAAGCGCCTGAATGCCTTCGATCCGGACATGGTCATCGTGGTGTTGACCGGTTACGCCAGCATTGCCACCGCAGTGGAAGCCATCAAGCTCGGCGCGCGCCACTACCTCGCCAAGCCGTCCAACACGGACGACATCGAAGCGGCCTTCCAGCGCGCCGCCGGCGACACCGAGGTCGAACTCACGCAACGCACGACCTCGATCAAGACGCTGGAGTGGGAGCACATCCACGAAGCGCTGGCCGCAAGCGATTTCAACATCTCCGAAGCCGCGCGACGACTGGGCCTGCACCGCCGCACGCTGGCCCGCAAGCTGGAGAAGCGGCGGATCAAGTGAGTCGCGCGGCGCACGCCTAGGCGGTGCGCAGGAATGCGAACAGCAACGCCAGCGCCACCACCGCCACCGCGGACACGATCGTCAGCTTGTCGGCCAGCAGGCGTCGCATCGCGGTCTCCTAGACGAAGCTGTAGCGTTCGGAGTGGTAGCGGCTGAGCGGCACGTCCATCTCGCCCAATGCCGCTTCGATGGCGTCCATCATGATGCCCGGGCCGCAGATGAAGTACTCGTGATCCGCATAGCCCTCCGGCAGGTGCCGCTTGAGCAGCGCCGCGTCGATGTAGCCGCTCTCGCCGGTCCAGCCCTCGTGCGGACGCGAGAGCACGTGCACCACGGTCAGTTGCGTGCGTCCCTGCAGTACCTCGAGTTCCTCGCGGAAGCTGACGGAATCCCAGTCCTTGTTGCCGTAGATCAGGATGAGGCGCCGCTTGTCGCCGCGATCGGCCAACGTCCGGATGATGCTCATCATCGGCGTGATGCCGATGCCGCCGGCGATCATCACCTTGACGGCGGTGGAGTCGCGCACCGTGAACGATCCATACGGGCCGTCCAGGTACACCCGCTGTCCCGGCGCGACCGACTGCACCGCGTCGGTGAAGTCGCCCAGTCGCCGGATACTCATCTCGACGCGACCGTCGTCCGCCTGTGCGCTGGACGAGAACGAAAACGGATGTCCGGTGATCTTGAACGGACTGCCCCACAGCGTGAGCCAGCCGAACTGCCCGGGCTGGAAGCGCAGGCCCGCATGCCCTTCCGGGCGCATCACCAGGGTCGTGGTCTCGCCGCGTTCCTTGCGCACCTCCGCGATCCGGTACGGGCGGCGCAGCATGAAGAGCGGCTTGAACACGCGCACGTACAGCAACAGCGCGATCCACAGCGCGACCACGCCGATCCAGAATGCGCGCTTCCACGGATTGTCGAGGTAGAACCCCCACGCGATCATGTGGAACAGGCCCGCACCGATCGCCAGCAGGGCCAGGACGATGTGGCTGGCGTGCCAGACCTCGTAGCGGATCTTCAGTCGCGTGCGCCACAGCGCGGTGACCACCAGCAGCAGCAACGAGCAAATCGAGATGCCCGCGAACACCGCGCCCAGCGGCAGTTCCATCAGCGAATCGGGAAGCCGCATCGCCTCGGAGCCGGCGACGAGCAGGATGAGCGGATGCACGAACACCAGCGTCACCGCGATCAGCGAGATGCGGCGGTGGAAGTGATAGATCACGTCCTCGCCCAACGGCTGTGTGACGTGGCGGAAGCGCGCGGTCAATCCGAACTGCAGCCCCATCATCGCCAGTCCCGAATAGCCCAGCGCGACCGAGAACTCGGTGGCGAAGTCGCGGGCCGGCGGCATTGCTCCGATCAGCAGCACGAACAACGGGCCCAGGATGAAGAACAGGTAGATCGTGATCCAGAGCGCGTGGCGTGGGAGATCGCGATGGCTCATCGGCGGCCCCGCGTGTCAGGTGCAGGTGGTCAACAGCAATGCCGGCGCCAGCGCGATGATCGCCGAGACGAGCGCTGCGACCAGCGTCCACACGATCACGGCATGCACGAACGCGCCGATCGGCGTCTGGCCCGGCCCGCGCATGGCCAGGCTGAAGCGATGCCACAGCCAGCCGATCGCGATCATGTGCGCCAGCAGCAGCGCGGCCAGCGTCAATCGCAGCGAACCGCTCGCCCATGCGAACCGGCAACCGATCGCGTGCACCGCATACAGCACCACGAGCGCACTGCACCACAACGCGAAGCCGGCGCCGAGCCACCACAGACGACGTGGCGCCAGCGGCGGCGCGTTCACGGATGCAGCTCCAGCACGCCGACGAGCCCCGGCAGCGCGATGAACAGCCCCAGTGCGATCAGCCCCGTAACCGCCGTGTAGTCGAGCCAGCCTCGCGTCAGGCGCAGGTCCAGCGTGCGCCGCTGCGACACGTATCCGCCGCGCATGCGCAGCAGGTTGCTGATGAGGAACACCAGCCCGGCAATGGCGTGGAAGATCACGAAGCCGACCAGCGCCGAAGCCGTGGCGCCCAGCGCGTGTTCGGTCGGCGCGGGCACGATGCGCGCGATGAGCCCCATGCCGGCGAAGATCGCCACCAGCAGCGCGAGGATTGTCATGGCGACCGAGCCCATCGGCATCGCGCCGCCGACGAGCGCGCGCAGCGAGCGCCGTGCGATCGCCGCGGCGACGATCAGGGCGATGGCGAGGATCGCCACACGCACCATGTCGGGCGCGGGCATCGCCGGCGGTGTCCCGCGCAAGCCGGTCCACACATACAGCGTGCCGAACAGCAGCGACGTGAACAGCGTGCCGTCGATGACCAGCGTGCATACCAGCGCGATCCAAGGCGGCGAACCTTCGACTTCGGTATGCGGCGGCACGCTGAGGCCCTTGCCGATCGGCAGCGGGCCCAGGTCGCGCGCATGGCCGGAACGTTGCGCGGCCAGCACCAGCAGCGCGATCACCACGATCGCCCAGCCCAGCGACAGCCAGTACGCCTTGAACAGGAAGCCCAGCACCGCCGCGGCCGTGGCCACGCCGGTCACCAGCGGCAGGTACGTGGGTTGCGGCAGCACGATCAACTGCTCCGGTTCGCCCGAGGTCGCGTGCACGCCCAGCGCTTCCTGCCAGCCGTTGCGGGTGGAGCCCAGGTAGCCTTCGCCGCGCGCCAGCGACAGGCGCAGTTCGTCCGCATCGGCGGGACCGCCGCCCTCGCCCAGATGCGGAATCGACGCGAACGCATACGACGGCGGTGGCAAACGCATCGCCCACTCCAGCGTCGTCGCGCCCCACGGATTGCGTTGCGCGCGACGGCCGTAGCGGACCTGCACGAACAGGTCGATCACCAGCACCGCAAAACCGATCGTCATGACGAAGCCGCCGAGCGAGGAGAGCAGGTTGAGCCCGTTCCAGCCTTCAAAGCCGTGGTAGGTGTAGATGCGCCGCGGCATGCCGAGCAGGCCCGTCAGGTGCATCAGGAAGAAGGTGAGGTTGAAGCCGATGAAGATGATCCAGAACGCGACCACCGACAGCCGTCCCACCGCCGCGCGTCCGGTCAGCAGCGGCAGCCAGTAGTACAGGCCGGCCAGCATCGGAAAGGCCAGCGCGCCTCCGACGACGTAGTGCATGTGCGCCACGACGAAGTAGGTGTCGTGCGCCTGCCAGTCGAACGGCACGACGGCGAGCATCACGCCGGTCAGCCCGCCCATCACGAAGACGAAGAAGAAACCGAAGATGTAGAGCATCGGCACGTCCCAGCGCGGCTTGCCGTGCGCCAGCGTCGCCAGCCACGCGAACACCTGCACCGCGGTGGGCACGGCCACGATCACCGACCCTGCGGAGAAGAACGCCAGTGCCAGGTGCGGAATGCCCACCGTGAACATGTGGTGGACCCAGATGCCGAAGCTCAGGAACGCCAGCGCGATGATCGCCACCACGATCGCGCGGTAGCCCACCAGTTCGCGGCGCGCGAACACCGGGATGATCGTCGACAGCACGGCGGCCATCGGCAGGAAGATGATGTAGACGTCGGGATGGCCGAACAGCCAGAACAGGTGCTGCCACAGCAGCGGATTGCCGCCGCGCGTGGGATCGAAGAACGGCAGGCCGAACGCGCGCTCGGCTTCCAGCAGGATCGAGGCGAGGATCAGCGGCGGGAATGCGACGATCATCATCATCGCCGTCACCAGGATGTACCAGGCGAAGATCGGCATGCGGTCCAGCGACATGCCGGGCGCGCGCATCTTCAGGATGGACACGACGATCTCCACCGCCAGCGACAGCGCCGATATCTCCACGAAGGTGATGCCCAGCAGCCACACGTCGGCGTTGATGCCGGGGCTGTAGACGTTGGAGCTCAGCGGCGTGTACATGAACCAGCCGCCGTCGGGCGCCACGCCGAACAGCAGCGAGAGCGTCACGATCGAGCCGCCGAACAGGTAGCACCAGTAGCCGTAGGCGGTCAGTCGCGGAAAGGCGAAGTCGCGCGTGCCCAGGATCTTCGGCGTGAGATAGACGGCGAAGCTCTCCACCATCGGGATGGCGAACAGGAACAGCATCATCGTCCCGTGCACGGTGAAGACCTGGTTGTAGATCTCCGGCGTCATGAAATCGGAATTGGGCGTGGCCAGCTGCACGCGGGTGAGCATGCCCAACACGCCGGCGATGGCGAAGAAGGCGAAGGACGTCACCATCATCCGCACGCCGATGACGGAGTGGTTCACCGCCGCCAGGCGCTGCAGTCCCGGCCCGGTCGCCCAGATCGCCGACAACTGGCGATGCAGCCGCAGCGCCGGACTTTCGTTCGATGCCGGATCGACGTGCTCGCTCATGGCGCTTCCTTCTGGCCGGTGCCCGCCTGCGCGAGCGCGGCGGCGTAGTCCTGGCGGGGATGGACGATCACGGTGAAGCGCATGTTCGCGTGGCCCAGTCCGCAGAACTCGTTGCACAGTCCTTCGTAGCGGCCGGGCACGGGGGCGCGGATGCGCAGGCGGTTCACGTGGCCGGGCAGGGCGTCGATCTTCCCCGCCAGGCGCGGCACCCAGAACGCGTGGATGACATCGTCGCTGGTGACGTTGATGTCGACCGGCGTGTCGGCCGGCAGGTGCAGCACGCCGTTCGTCGCCATGCCGCCGTTGTCGGGGTAGCGGAAGGTCCAGTTCCATTGCCGGGCGACCGCTTCGACCTGGAGCGGCGAACGCCCCGGCAGCGGAAGCAGCCGCTCGCCCGCGATCAGCGCATAGGCCAGCAGCGGCAGCAGCACCACCGCCGGCAGGGCCAACCCGCCCAGCACGATCCAGCGCGTCGGCGAGAGACTCGATCCCCATCCCGGGCGCTTGATGACCAACACCCACAGCGCCATCACCAGCAGGAACAGCACAGCGCCGCCGGCCAGCATCACCCACCACAGCGTGGCGATCGAATCGGCCGCCGGGCCGGCGGGATCCAGCGTCGACAAGGGCCGGTCGCATCCGCTCAGCGCCAGCGCCGCCATGCCCATCCATCCTGTCCGGACGATCACGCGACCGCGCGTACGATCCGCGCCGTCACCGTCGAGGATCGAGGAACGCGGGCCATGGCGAAGCAACCGTCGAAGATGAGCGAGGTCTTCCTGGAGCACCTGCGGCTGGACATGGGATCGGCCGTGGCCCTGGTGGGGCATCCGATCCACGTGATGATGGTGCACTTCCCGGTCGCGTTCGTCGTGGCCACGCTCGGTGCGGACGTGTGCTACTGGTGGTCGGGCGATCCGTTCTGGCAGCGGGCCGGCGTGTGGGCGGCCGGCGTCGCGTTCTGGACGGGCGTGGGCGCGAGCATCGTCGGCACCGGCGAGTTGCTGCTCGTGCGCGGCATCCGCCTGCTGGAAGCCAGCTGGTCGCACGCCATCGCCGCGATGACGCTGGTCGCCATCACCGCCGCCAACTGGGGCGTGCGCCTGATCGACCCCGCGGCCGTCCTGCCGCATGGGCTGGCGCTGTCGTTGCTCGCCTCGGTGATGGTGGGCTTCGCGGGTTGGCACGGCGGCAAGCTCGTCTTCGATCATGGCGTGGGAATTCTGGTTTCGTCGTCCAGGGACTAGCGAAGCCAGCGCTGCAGTCCGCCCGGCTGGAACAGGCCGGCCGCGAACAGGTTCGAATCCAGATGCGGTTTGGCCAGCACGACCCAGATCACCGCCGTGATCAGCACCGCGTAGGCCACGGCCAGCGCGATGCAGGAGGGACGGCCCAGTCGTCCGTTGGGCAGGAACAGCTTCACCAGGATCAGCCCCGCCACGACGTGCAGCATCGCCATCAGGCCGACCAGCACCATCTTCATCGAGAACCATTCCAGGAACGTGGCCTGCAGGAAGATCAGCGCCGTGCCGCTGGCGATGGCGATGTAGGCGGCGGGCGAGGTGAGGTCCACGTAGACCAGTCGCGCGATGCGGTGCAGGCGGTTCAACTCGGTGCCGGGCACGAGCGCGCCCCGCTGCCAGAACAGGAACGGCAGCACGATCAATCCACCCGACCACACCGCGATGGCGGCCAGGTGGATGAACTTGAGCAGCGTGGTCATACGCCGCTCTCGCGCGGACGCAGGCCCGATGCCGCGATCGACAACCCGGCGATCAGATAGGGCACCACGGCCGGGACCCACATTAGCAGTCCGGCCAGTTGCTGGTCGGACATCGGATCCAGCCCCCACGCATACGTGCTGGCGAAATGCACCAGATAGAGCGGGCGCGGCGCGAACACGATCACCGCGCCCAGCAGGCCCATCTGCCCGATGGTCGCGCCCAACGCCACCAGCGCCGAACCGATCGGCGTCGACGGCGCGAGGATCGCGCGCCACATCACCCACGCGCTTGCCAGCAGCGTCACCTGCATCAGCCAGTACGCGGCCACGCTGGCCAGGCCCCACGTGTACGCGCCGGGCGTGTGCCACAGCCAGAGGATCACGGCATGGGCCGCGACCACGGCGGCCAGCGGCAGGCGGCTTGCCTTCGTCGACGGAAACGCCATCGCCAGCAGCGGCGCCGCCACGGCGACCAGCAGGACGTGATGCAGCACGCGCGCCGAGAACAGGGCCGAGGAGAGTGCGCACAGCGGCGAGACGAACACGACGGCCATCACCGCGATCGCGCTCCAGCCGGCCCGCCTGTGGGGTGCGCGCGCACGTGTGAGCGCCGCCGCGAGGAACAGCAGCATCGCGATCAGCCAGGGATCGAAATTCCAGCGCGTCCACACGTCGCCGGGAATGGCGGCTGGCCCGCAGTAGGCGATCATCGGAACCGGCATGGCTCGATCTCCTCCTCCCGCCCAACGCCCCCGATCTGGTGTGCGCCCCGAGCCGGGGGAGTCTTAGCCGATGGGCAGTGAAGGCGGGGTGTTGGGCGTGTGTCGATGCGGTGGGCGCGGCCGTTCGCAGCGGTCTGGAGAGACGCGCCGCATCACGCATGCGCTAACCTTGCACGCGGCGCCGCGATTCTCGCCGCGCATCGGCGCCCTGGCCCCTGGAGCACGAGATGGCCTCCAAGCTGAGCCTTCCATTGCAGGTCCTGGTGGTGGAAGACAGCCCCGAGTACGCGCTGATCGTCCGGCGATGGCTCGAGGAAGACGGCCTGGCGCAGGTGACCCTGGCCGAAGACGCGGTGCAGGCGCGCGTCGCGATTCACTCGCGCCACTGGGACATGATGGTCACCGACGTCGAGATGCCGGGCGCCAGCGGGCTGGACCTCATCCAGGAAGCCAAGGCCGCGTATCGATGGACCTGCGTGCTGGTGATGACGGGCGTGGTCAGCGCGGAGTACGCGCGCACGGCGCTGCAGAACAACGCCGACGGCCTGCTCTTCAAACCCTTCAGCAAAGAGGTGTTCCTGAAGGAAGTGCACAAACTCGCCGGCCAGACGCTCACGCGTCGCCGGCATGAGCGCCGCTCGGTGCTGGCGGTGGGCGCGCATCCCGACGATGTGGAGATCGGGTGCGGCGGCACCTTGTCGATGCATGCGGCCAACCAGGACGAAGTGACCATCCTGACCCTCAGCCACGGCGCGCAGGGCGGTGACGCCATGATCCGCGCGCGTGAGGCGCATGCGGCAGCGGAGTTGCTCCGTGCACGCTTGATCCTGGCCGATCTGCGTGACACGCAGATTCCCGAAGGCGGCACCAGCATCGAACTGATCCAGCAGGCGATCGCCGAGGTGCAGCCCACGCACGTCTACACGCATTCGCAGTACGACACCCATCAGGATCATCGCAACACGCATCGCGCCACGATGGTCGCCGCGCGCAGCGTGGGCAATGTCTACTGCTATCAGCCGCCGTCGGCGACGGTGGAGTTCCGGCCCGGGCTGTTCATCGACATCTCCGGCCACATGCAGCACAAGCTCGACGCGATCGACGCCTATTCGAGCCAGACGGCATCGCGCGCGTACCTCGCGCCCGATCTGATCGTCGCCACGGCGCGCTATTGGGGCCGTTTCGCCGGCTACGTGATGGCCGAACCGCTGGAAGTGATCCGGCAGCGCGGGCCCTGATCACGCCGCGCCGTCCGTTCCCTCGGCCGACGACTGCGCTGCTTCGCGCAGCAGCGATTGGATGCGATCCACCAGCGCGAGGGAGTGCGGCTCGCGCTCGGGTGAAACCGGCGCGTGCCACATCGCCGACACGCGTTCGCAGTGATCCTGCATATCGCGTCGGGCCAGCAGCGCCAGTGTCGGCGTCAAGCGGTGCAGATGCCGGCGCACCTCGCCTTCCTCATTGGCGAGGATGCTTTGCCTGAGCTGCGGCAGCAGGCGTTGCGCGGCCTCGGCGAAGGTCTCCACCACCAACGGCACCAGCCCCGCATCACCCAGCAGGCGCGCCGCCTGTTCCAGATCCAGATCGCCCTCATGCTTCATCGGCGGCTGCGTCCGGAGGCGGCAGCGTCACGGCGAGGATCTCGCCGTTGCGCACGGGCTGCGCGGTTTCCGCCTCGCGGAAATGCCGCATCGCTTCGCGCGAATCGGCGAATCCATCATCCAGGCCGATCATGAAACCGCGCAGGAACTGCCCGTGCCCGAACACTACGACGTGACCCTCCTGTTGCCACAGCCGGAGGTGGAACGCGCGCAGGCGGCCGACGAACTGCGCGAACGATTCCGCCCCTTCGCCGTCGACGTGGAAAGGATCGGCGCGCTGCCAGTACTGCGTCACCATCGGCTTGCGCTGCGCCGGACTGGTGCGGTCCGCGCGCGCGGGCGCCAGGTACGAGAACTCTTCGATCGGCCACGTCTCCACGGCCGCGTTGATCTCCAGCAACTTGTACGGCCCTTCGCGGCTTTGCTTGAACTGGATGTTGGCCACGTAGCGGATGCCGACCTCGCGCGCGATACCGGCGGCGGCATCCGTGAGCTCGGGCATGTGTACGGTGCGCGCGGTGATCGCGATTCCCGAATCGGTGCGGATGCGCTCGCGCGGAACGGCCGCGACGAGTTCGCCGTGCTGGCTCACGTACACGTCGACGGAGAACTCCGGCCCGGGCAGCAGTTCCTGCACGAGATAGGAACCGTCCCGGGGCAGGGCATCCAGGTCGGCCGCGCGTTCGATGAGCGCGATGCCGCGCGAACCGGCGCCCGCGCGCGGCTTGGCGAAGCACGGGAAGCGGACGATCCCGGCGCGCGTGTCGTCGGTAAGCAGCACGCATTCGGGAACGAACGGATTGCCGGCCAGGTGCGACATCAGGGCCCACTTGTCGCGACAGCGATGCAGCACCGCCGCCGGCGACAGCGGCACACGTGTGCGCAGCGCGGTGAAGGCCGCCTCGGCTTCGGCCAGGGGCGCCAGCTCGGGATCGACGGTGGAGATCAGCACGTCGATGGACTGCGCGCGACACAGCTCGAGCAGCGCGGACACCAGCCCGGAATCTTCGCCGCGCGGAATCAGGAACCGGTTCGACGCCGGTACCAGGTAGAGCCCCGGGGAATTCGCATCCATGTCCGCCAGGAAGAGCTCGTGCTCGGCGGCCAGCGATTTCCATACGCTGACCGCTGCGGGTCCGCCCGCACCGGTGACCAGAACGCGCATGTTCGCGATTCGTGGATGGATGTCGGGAAGCTATCCGCTCCGTCGTGATGGCTGCCTTCACGCGTTCCGGATTCGCCCGGCGCATGCGTGGGGTGTGGTACACAGGACCCGGTCATCGCCGATGCGTCCGCCGGCAGGCGTTCCGGAGGCCAAAGCGCATGCTGGACATCCTGGTGTGGCTGTGTGTGGTCGCGGTGTTCCTCGGCGCGGCGCCGCAACTTGCAGCGCTGCTCCAGTTCCTGCTCGTCGGCGTCCACGGCGTGCGCAACCACTACCCGCTCTGCGCGCCGGTGACCTGCCGCGTCGCGGTGCTGATACCGGCCTGGAACGAAGGCCTGGTGATCGACAACACCGTCGAACACATGATGTCGCTGGACTATCCGCGTCATGCCCTGCGCGTGTACATCATCGACGACGCCAGCACCGACGATACGCCGCAGGTCGCCCAGGCCGCGGCGCTGCGCTACCCGGGAACGGTCTTCCACCTGCGCCGCGAGAACGGCGGGCAGGGCAAGGCGCACACGCTCAATCACGGCCTGGCGCATGTGCTCGACGACGACTGGATGCAGGCGGTGTTGATCACCGATGCCGACGTGGTGTTCTCGCGCGATGCGCTGTCGAAGATGGTGCGCCACCTCCACGACCCGCAGGTCGGCGCGGTCACGGCGTACATCAAGGAAGGCAGCGCGCCCGGCGGTTTCGTCTCGCGTTCCATCGCCTTCGAATACATCACCGCGCAGGCCGCCTCACGCCGGGCGCAGAACGTCATGGGCGTGATGGCCTGCCTGGCCGGCGGCGCGCAGCTGCACACGCGCGAAAACCTCATCGCCATCGGCGGCGCCATCGACACCTCGACCCTGGCGGAAGACACCTACAGCACCTTCCTCACCGAACTGCGCGGGCGGCGCGCGCTGTTCGACGCCAATGCAATCGTGTGGGCGGAGGAGCCCGACGCGCTCGCCAGCCTGTGGAAGCAACGCCTGCGCTGGGCACGCGGCAACCTGCAACTGACGTGGGCGTTCCGACACGCCTGGTTTCGGCCGTTCTCCCACCGTGGCATCGGCGGATGGATGTTCGGGCTGATCTGGTTCTCGACGTTGCTGATGCCGATCCTGATGCTCGCCGCGATGGCGGGCGGCCTGACGTTGCTGTTCGTCCATCAGGGCTGGGCGTGGCGCGCATTCCACGTGCTGTGGCTGATCAACGCCTTCGTCTACCTGTTCGTGCTGCTGTTCTCGTGCGTGATCGATGCGCCGACGGCCAGGCGCGCGTGGCTGGAAGGCGTGCTCTTCCCGGGGCTGGTGTCGGTGGGGTTGATGGTGTGGTCGATCTTTCCGGCGCAGATGCAATCGCTGCTGGCGTCGTTCCCGGGATTCGACGGACGCTGGGACTGGCGGGCAGTCGTCGCGGTGCTGCTGTACGCCTGGGTCGGCGCCTGCATGGCGGCGGCGTGGGGGCTGTACCGGCTCGAACGCGCCGGCGCTCCGGCCTGGATCGTGCGACCCCTGCTCGCCGTGGTCGGCTACGGCCCGGTGCTGTGCGCGGTGTCCTTCGCCGCCTACGTGGCCGAGTGGCGCGGCGCGGAGCGTCAGTGGGACAAGACCGTCAAGGTCGGCAAGGTGAGGCAGCTGGGATGAACGACGACATCGACACGGCGGCGACGGAATTCTCCACGGCCCTCAAGGCCGACATGCGGCGCGAGCGGCGCCTGCTGTACGCCGAACTCGTGCTCCTTGCACTGCTGCTGGCACTGGCCGTGCTGCGCTATTGGGTAGGGCGATGAGCCCCGTGCTGCTGCCGCTGATCGCCGCCTTGGCCGCACCGCCTTCGACGTGCGAGATCGAGCTTGCGCAGCAGTTGATGGCGCAGCAACCGCGGCAGGACGCGCGCATCCAGGGCATGCTCGACCCATGCCGCGCGGCGGCCAGCACGGACTACCGCGTCGATCTGCTTGCCGGCGTGCTCGCCCGCGACGACAAGCGTTTGAACGACGCGGTGGACCTGCTTTCGCGCGCCCACGCACAGGCGCCTTCCGAACTGTCGCCGATGTTGGAGCTGGCGGTGACCTACGAATTCCAGCAGCAGCCCGGCAAGGCCAAGCCGCTTTACCTGCGCGCGCTGGAGATCGACCCCACGTCGCGTGCCGCGCAACTCGGGCTCGCGCGCGTGGCGCGCCAGCAGTACCGGCCCGAAGAGGCCGAGCGCATCTACCAGGCGCTGTTGTCGAAGGATCCCAACGACCGCGAAGCACGCACCGGTCTTGCGATGGCGATGCTGCAGCAGCACCGCTACGACGAGGCGCGCGCGCGATTGCAGCTCTTGCAGGCCGCCGAGCCCGACGATCCGGAAGTGCGCGCGGGCCTCACCGAGCTGGCGCTGGGCTGGCGTCATCGCCTGGACCTGGCCGTGGGGCGCGAGGATGTGCCGCAGGGCGCATCCAACAGCGTCGCAGCGCAATGGACGATGGCGCCCAACGCGCGCGACGAGTTCCATGCCAGATACCAGAACAACGATCGCGAAGTGTTCACGCAGGATCCGATCGACCGCGCGGTGACGCCGCTGGACAGCCTGCGCGTGGGTTGGCTCCATCGCGTGCCCGCGCAGTATTTCTGGGAGATCGCCGTCGAGTACCGGCGCCATGACGTGATCCAGGACACCCAGCGCGTCGAACTCAACGTGGGCCACCGGTTGTTCGGCCAGGTGCAGGGATTCGCCGGCGTGCGCCGCCAGTTTCCGTCAAGCCTGGACAATCGCCTCTGGCATCTGGGCATGAGCGTGCCGATGTCGCAGCGGACCTACGCGACGCTGATCGCCTACTACGCGCAGCCGCGCTTAGGTGACGACACCATGGCCTATGTCGCCGACTTCACCTACGAGCGCGAACGCCTGCAGCTGACCGGCGGCGTCGGCTACGGTTCCGATCCGTCCAACGTCATCGCGCACGTGCGCGGCGTGTGGCCGGTGTCGCCGCGGCAGGCGATCACCTTCGGCTTCGAACACCGCAGCCTGGGCGGTGAATTCGACGCGATCGTCGGCTGGCGCATGGAGTGGCAATAGGATGGTCGACGCGCCGGCCCCGCGCGAATCCGGATGGCGTCGCTGGGCGAACCGCATCCAGCCGGCGTGGGTGATGGTGCTGGTGAGCCCGTTGATGATCTGCTTCGCGTGGATCGTCACGTTCGACCAGATCTCGAAGGACCGGAACGCCGCGCTGGCGGAGGGTTATCGCGAAGCCAACGGCCTGAGTCGCTCCTTCGCGGAAATGGCGCGGCACAACCTCGACGACCTCGATCAGATCGTGCGCGTGGTTCGAAGGGCCTATGTCGCCGGCATGCGCGAGGACGACATCGCCCGCATGCTGACGCGGGCCGGCTTCCGCGAGTCGCACCAGGTGCAGGTGGCGGTGCTGGATGCGTCCAACCGGATCATCGCGGGCAAGGGGCCCGATGCGCCGCAGTGGCTGGCGAAGGCGATGCCGCAGCGAAACGACGGACCGGCGGTGGACCGGCCTGTGTTTTCCACGGCACTGCGCGCCGAACGCGGCCGCCCCGATCTGCTCGCTTTCAGTCGGCCCATTCTGCGTCGTGACGGTGCCTTGGCGGGACACGTGGCCGTCTTCGTGCGGCCGGAGCAGGTACTGGCCAGCCTGCCGCGCTTGAACGTGGGGCCCATGGCGCGTCAGTTCGGCAGCATCGAACTGGGTCGCGATGATGTGGCCGCCATCCTCGGGATGGACGGACGCCTGCGTGCCGTGCGACTGGGCGGCGCGGCGCTTGCGGCATCACGGTGGCCGGAGGGACCGGCCATCTACCGCACGCGCAACGGCGATATCCAGCCGCGACCCAACGCCCGCCTCGATGCTGTGCCGCGCCTGTGGTCGGGCGGATACCTGCGCGCTTACGACGCGACCATCGTCGTGGGCATTTCGCGCGGCGTGGTGCTGCGCGGTTTCGAACGGCGCCGGCAGCTCTACCTGGCCGGCACGACGGCGTTCACCCTTGGCGTCGGCCTGCTGACCGTGATGGGCGCGATCCTCGCCCGGCGCCAGCGACGCATCCTGCAGCAACTGGCCGAGAGCGAACGCAGGGCGAACGAACTCAAGTCCAGCTTCCTGGCCAAGATTTCCCACGACCTGCGCACGCCGCTCAACGGCATCCTGGGTTTCGCCGAACTCATCAAGATCACCGCGCACGAGGAAGAGCCGCGCCAGTACGGCGAATACATCCACGACAGCGCGAGCCACCTGCTGGATCTGGTCAACATGATCCTGGACCTGACCAAGCTTCGGAACGGCACGCTGCAACTGCAACTGCGCGAGGTGGACCTCAAGGACATCGCGACCAGCGTGTCCAGGACGCATTCGGTCGTGGCCGAAGGAAAATGCCTGGAATACCGCCTGCAGATCGCGCCCGACTTCCCCGCGGCTGTCCTCTGCGACGGTGTGCGCATCCGCGAAGTGCTGAACAACCTGGCGCACAACGCGATCAAGTTCACCCGGGCCGGGAAGGTGTCGATGGAACTGTTCACGGCCGATGAACGCGTGATGGTTCGCGTGTCCGACACCGGCATCGGCATGAGCGATGAGGTCAAGCAGCACCTGTTCGAACCCTTCAGCGAAGGTCGCGACGCGGAGTCGCGGCTGCAGGCGGGCTCCGGCCTCGGGCTCGCGTTCTCGAAAGAACTGCTTGCGCTGCACGGCGGCGGGATCGAGGTCGCATCCACGCAGGGGCAGGGCACCGACGTCACCTTCTGGATCCCGCGGGACGGACCGCCCGCGCCGCCCACCTCGCCCACCCAATGAGGCCATCGCCATGCGTCGCGTACTGGTAGTGGATGACGACCTGGTCAACCGGAAGCTTGCGCGCGCCATTCTCGAACGCAGCGGCTGGACGGTCGAAGAGTGCGAGGACGGCGCGTCCGCACTGGCGAGTTTCGATCGGGCGCCGGTCGACACGGTGCTGCTCGACATCGGCCTCCCGGACATGGACGGCCGCGATGTCTGCCGGGAACTGCGCAAGCGCCGGCACGGCGCCTTGCGCATCGTCGCCTACACCGCCTCGGTGCAGCCGGAGGAAATGGCCACGCTGCGCGACAGCGGCTTCGACGAAGTGCTGCAGAAGCCGGTCAGCGTGGCGGTGCAGGCGGCGATCGGAATGGCGTGACTGGGCTCCGGCCACGGTGCTTTGGCGGCGCCGACGCGCTACGGCGTCACGGACGCCGCGACGCCGGTATCCTTCGGGTCACCCCGCACGACTTCAACGATCCGGAGGAAGGCCCATGGAACTCGGCGCGTTTTCAGTCAGTCTCGCGGTCAAGGACATCGAAGCCTCACGAGTCTTCTACGAGAAGCTCGGCTTCTCCAGGTTCGCCGGCGACCAGTCGCAGAACTGGCTCATCCTGCGCAACGGCTCGACGGTGATCGGCCTGTTCCAGGGCATGTTCGACAAGAACATCCTCACCTTCAATCCGGGATGGGACCAGGGCGCGAATCCGCTGGCGTCCTTCACGGACGTTCGCGAGGTGCAGAAGTCGCTGGAAGCACAGGGCATCACGCTGGCGACGCGCGCGGACGCAGACACCTCGGGTCCTGCGCACATCATCCTGTCGGATCCGGATGGGAACGTGATCATGCTGGATCAGCATGTGTAGCGATCGGGCCATGAGCGCATTCCAATCATGATGACGAAGGCTGCCGCGATGCGTGCGTCAATGTTGCGATGGCTGCTGCTGGTTCCTTCCGTCGCGGCGGGTTGTGTCATCGCCGGTGGATTGGTGTGGCTCGGTTACGCGCTGCTGCAGAAGGCGTGCCCTGCGGCGTCCCGCCTGGTTCTGACCCCTCAGATCGGTGGCCCGGTCGAGGTGTGCACTGCACCCTGGTTTTCGACGGCGGAGTCGTCGTTCCGGCTCGGGGCGCTCATTCTCATTGTCGTGGTTGGAAGTGCGGCGGCGTACGTCACTGCCCCCGCCCGCAAGGGAGCGTCCTGCCTGCTGGTCGGACTGGCGATGGCCGCCTGCCTGTTCGCGCTGACCGTGCATCCGCTTTGAGCGGGCGGCGATGCGATGGCTGCTATCGCTCTGTCCGCGTCAGGCAGGCAGCATCACCCTTCTCACGGCACATTCGGCGGCTTGTACTTGCACTTCGGATCGGCCATGCGCTTGCGCGTGGAGGGATGGACGGATTCCGATCCCGGGTCTGTCTTGCACACCGGACGGACGAAGCTGCCCATCATCTTGTACATCGCGGTCATCGAGTCGGCGAGGTAGGAGTCGTAGTGCTCCTCGAAGTGCCGCAGGTACTCCTCGTCCACGCCCAGTCCCAACGCCTTCGCGCGATCCACCATCCAGCGCAATGCACCGTTGGCCAGGCCATCGGGCGTATAGCCGCCGCCGACGTTGCAGTGCACGCCGGGGAACCACGCCTGCTCCAGCACGCCCGTCCAGCCGGGGGGGCGTTTCCAGACATCGGGCGCGAAGGGCTTGCGGCGTTCGTCGATCGCCAGCGCCTGGTAGGCATGCTGGATGCGCGGGTTGAGTTCGATGCGGTGGTACTGGTACTTGTCCTTGTTGAACAGCTGGCCCATCAAACCCGGTGCGCCGAGCGCGCCCACCGTGTCCCACACGCCGAGCATGCGGATCTGCGGGCAGGGCAGGGTGCCGCTGATGTTGCGGTTGGCTTGCGTCCACATCGCCGAGCCCGGGCCCTGGCCCTTCTCGTAGCAGGCGTAGAGATCGGGCACGTAGTAGTCGTCGTCCTTTTCCAGCAGGCCGGCCAGGTTCATGAAACCGGCGAGCGTGCGCACGGTGAACGCACCGCGGCTGAAGCCGAACAGATAGAGCTCGTCGCCCGGCGCGTAGTTGTAGGTGATCGAACGGTACAACGCGCGCACGTTCTCCTCGATGCCGCGGCCGAACGCGCCGCCGGTGAACTTGTCCATGCCCGGATCGGTGCCGATACCGTCGTGGTAGATCACCACCTGATCGATCCCGTCCGCGCGCGCGAGCACGGCGCGCGCCAGCTTGGTCACGTTGGTGGGACGACGCTTGCCGACCTTCTCGTCCACCTGGTCGCGGATGTTCCAGGTGCCGTCGGCGCAGATCACGATGCGTTTCATACGGGTCGGGCTCCACGGTGCATCAGGAGAGGTCGAGGGTGCAGCACTGGCCTATCTCGTTGTCCTTCGTGGTGCGGGTGTCCACCAGCGTCGACTGCGTTTCCAGCGCGTCCACCAGCGTCTGCCGGGGCACTTCGGTGTCGGCGCTCGCGCGGCCGTGCACGTGGTCCTTGGTGGACAGCAGGGTGACGAACCCTTCGCCGTGCGCGTGGGGAGCGTGCTCGCCGTCATCGTCGCCCGGCGGCGGCGGGTAGCGCTTCTCGAAGCCGTCCCACAGGCGCTTGGGCGTGGCATTGCGGCTGCCGTGGTGGCCGACCTTGTAGAAATCCACCTGCCGCAACTTCTCGGCCACGCCCTCCTGGTCCAGCGCGTACATCCAGTTCTCGTACTGCGCGTCGCCCGGGAAGAGCAGCAACTTGCCGCCCACTTCGAACAGCAGGATCAGGCTGGTGTTGTTCATCTGCGCGTCGAGCGATCGCACGATGGAGAGCATCGTCTCGGCCTGTTCATGCTGCGCACGGTTCCGGTACCAGCGTGCGTCGAGCGGAATGCGGTGCTCCTGCTGGTTGCGGAACAGGGGCTCGAAGGCAACGCCGGGCCTGGCCGCGACGGCCGCCCGCTTCTTCCAGAAGTCCGCGCGCGCGAGCCAGAACTCGTCCTCGTCGGTGGAGCGCTGCTTGGTGATGGTGTCCGTCTGCTTCAGCGTCGGCGGTCCGAGCACGTGGGTGGTCACGCCCGGCAGCAGCGTTTCCAACCCGGATTTCGCACCGAAATACAGGTAGCGCGCGGGCGAGCTGCCCATCGTCATCAGGTTGGTGATCGCGCTGCGATTGGCCAGCTCGTTGTCGTCGCCGAGGAACTCCAGCTGATCGCGCAGCGACTTCAGGCCGGGAGCGGTGAGTTTCTTGCTGGCGTCCAGGACGAACCCGGCGTAGCGGTTCATGTCTTCCAGGGCGTCCAGGTGCATGGCCATCAGCGTGGCGACGGGCACCTTCTTGCCCGGCAGGGTTTTGCTGGGCACTTTCGCATTGCGGGGCGCGTTGGGGTCCTCGGTCCAGGGTTGCAGTACGACATCGGGTTGAAGGGCTGCGATGATCGCGCCCGAGCCCTTGCCGTCCTTCATCGCGAATCCGCTGATGTGGTCCTTGTGCCGGTGCGTGGCGACCACGGCCGTCAGCTTCCCGCCGCAGTCTCGATGGATGCAGCGCGCGATGTACTCCATGTAGTTGCCCTTCACCGCCTTGCCGGTGGGCAGCCGCGTGGAGCCGAAGTCGATCAGCACGTGGCGATCGAAGCTGGCGTAGTGGAAGCTCAGCAGGAAGCAGTCGCCGAAGCCGACGTCGTAGCTGCGCAGGGTCAGCGAACGGGGCTTGGTCTGTGTCTTGGTCTTGGCCATGTCACCACACTCCCATGGGCGAGATCGGGCGGCGCAGCACGCGGTCGCGGTGCATGCGCGCGATGCGCACGCCGACGTTCGCCCGGCCGTCGAGCTCGCCGCGCTCCCAGAGGCTGCGCACGCGCGCGGATTGCTTTGAACTGCGCACGCCGGTGCCGATGTGAAACTTGAGGCGGCCGAACTCATCGAAGATCAACGTGCCGCCTCCGTGCAGGACGATCTCGTAGTTGTCGTCGTCCAGGCCGGGCGGACGATCGATGTCGAGGCGGCTGAGTTCGGCGGCGCGCACGCGCAGCGTCTGCACGTAGGTGGCCACGGTTTCGCGCAGGATCGCCCAGTCGTTGCCCACGCGCACGACCGGCTGCACGGAGGTGACGCGCGTGAATGCGTCGCGGTCGATCCCGAGCGCGTCCCGGTTCTCCCACACGAAGCGGAATGCTTCGGTGGGTTCGCGCTGCAATCGCTCCAGGTGCAGGCCGGACATGTTCAGCGAGCTCGCGTTCGGCGGCGGCTCCCAGGCACCGTCCGAGCGCGAACGGCTGGCCGGTTCGATGCCGTATCCACGGAACAGCTTCAGCAGGATCTCGCGGTAGCCGTACTTGCTGTCGTCGGGATTGAGCTGGATGTCCGCGGTGAGCAGTGCGCTCACGTAGTCGGGGAAGGTCATGTCGACGGGCGGAAGGTAGTCGATCGCCCGGATCACCACGCGCAGCAGTTGCTCGGCCGCCGTGCAGCCTTCCTCGATGACGAGCTTGGGGCGGAT
This sequence comes from Lysobacter sp. FW306-1B-D06B, assembly GCF_038446665.1. NCBI lineage: Bacteria > Pseudomonadati > Pseudomonadota > Gammaproteobacteria > Lysobacterales > Lysobacteraceae > Lysobacter > Lysobacter sp. FW306-1B-D06B. The sequence continues at coordinate 1,352,578 of NZ_CP151802.1, forward strand.
GTAGGCCAGCTTGTCCTCGTTGTTGAAGTACAGCAGGCGCGCGTACCAGGTCGCCATGAAGGCGCGCATGATGACGGCCACGAGCAGTTCGCCGCGGTCGTGCTCTTCGGCGTAGCGTTCGCTGGCGTAGAGCGACTCGTCGGGCTGGATCTTCAGCGACGCGCGCAGCGCCGCGGTGGGGACGCCACGCAGCGCCTGTCCCATCTGATTGGCCAGCGTCATCAAGGTGTTGTCGGCCATCTTGTCCGGCGCGAGGTTCTCCATGCGGATGCGCCCGTCGTCTTCGATCAACGGGCGCAACGCCTCTTCGACCACTTCCTTCGCACCGAACACCGACAGCAGCGCGACGATGTCGGCGAAGCCTTCGTGGAAGCCGGCCTGGTCGGTGGAGGACGGCTTCATGTAGAAGGGACGCAGGCCGTCGAGCAGCGCATGCGTGGTCTCGTGCACGATGATGTCGTGCGAGAGGCAGGTGTACACGAGCGTGCCGTTGTGGTCGGGAAAGTAGCCGAAGCTCAGGCCTTCGGACTCGCGCGAGTAGTTGGCGTTGGCGTCGGCGTAGGCATGCGGTGCGATCTTGAGTTGCTGGCCGTCGCGGAAACCCCATTGGACCGGCCGCCCGAGCGCGCATTCGAACCGGTGCAGCGTCGCCATCGCGATGGCGTACACGTTCTGCTGGTGGAAGTAGCAGTCGCCGAGCAATGCATTGGCATCGTGCACGTTCTCGTAGTGGTCGGTGTCGACCTCGATGTCGCGCGAGCGGTAGAACAGATCGGCAGAGGCGTCGTAGTCGATGACGTGCACGCGGTGGCCCTTGGGCCCGCGTTCAAGTCGTTCGGCGGGCACCATGACCTGGGTGGTCACCAGGCCGCCTTCCCGGTTGATCAGGCCCGGGTCCTGCGCCAGTACCGTCCATGGGCGCATCGGCACGTCATGGCGGAGGGAGTCGTGCTTTCGCTTGTCTGGGGTGGCCATGTTCGGGGTCCGTCCATGTTGGCCTCGCCGCGGTTCCGGCCGGCTCGTCCCTGAGAACGGGCTTTGTCACCACAGGCCGGCCACGGCACTGCGCATTGGGCAGGTCCCGTGGCCCGCAAGCGCCGCTTGCACGGGCGCAGGCGGGCTACACGATCGGCTCGCTCACGGCTCGTCTTCCCACGCCGTCGGCGAATCGAACATGCCGGGCTTGAGCGGCGCGTCGTCGGCGAACGTCAGTTCGACATGGCGCGTCTTGCCCTCCACGGGGCCCGCTGCGGGGTTCGCGCCGACAGCGGCCTTCGGCGATGCGGCCGGCACGACCAGCGGCTTTCCCTTCTCGACGATGTAGGTCGCCAGCTCCGCGCCCTTGCCCTTGCCGACGTTGCGAACTTCGTGGTTCACGCCGTAGGGAATGAACAGGACTTCGCCGGCCTTCACGACCGCGGGCGGCCTGCCTTCCAGGCGGTATTCGAGTTCACCCTCGACGACGTACACGATCTCCTCGCCGGGATGGTGATGGTTGGCTGCGACGACGCCGGGCGCGAAGCCCACCAGTACCTGGACCGCTTCGCGACCCGGTACGGACAGGTCGTGGCGCTGCAGATCGGTGCGAGTGATGCCGGCGCCCTGCGCATGCGACGCGAAGGGCAGGGCGAGCGCGCCGAGCGAGGCAAGCAGCGCGGCGGTGAGGAGTCGTGAGGTGGTCATGGGGACCTCCAGGGGTTGGGGTGGTCCATTGCAACGGCCAGGCGTATCGCCGGTGTGTCGGGCGAGGGCGGATTTGTAAGGTTGTGTACGCGCGCGTCGGGTCGGGGCCACAGCGATCGTCGGCAGTCCCGCGTTACCGGGCGGTGAGTGCATTGCGCGCGCAGGCAACAAGAAAGATGCACATACCATCGCGCATGGGGTCTTCCTATCCTCGCGGCCCGTCCACGGCGCGACGCGGTCGCGATTCGCACGGACATACGAAGGCAGGCCGCCGTGCGCCATTTCCTCATCGCCATTAGTTGTCTGTGCCTGTGCGCGTGCACGCTGGTGAAGGTGTATCCCGCTGCGCCGACTGCAGCCGCTGCGGCCGCGGAGGGCGACGGTGTCGTGGTGCAGATGGGCGATTCGCTGTACGGCATCGCGCGGCGCCATGGCGTCAACGTGCGTGATCTGGCGGAAGCCAACGCCATCCAGGAACCGTTCCTCATCCACCCGGGGCAACGCCTGCATCTGCCGACGACGGGCGCGACGCCCGCGGTGCCTGCGCCCGTGCAGTTGCCGTCAACGCAAGCGACACAGCCAAGCGTGCGGACCGAACCGCTTCCCGATACGAGTGTGTCGCGGCATTCGGCGGCGAACGACACGGCGGCAACCAAGGCGGCCGAATCCAAGGCGGCGGCCGTCAAGGCGGCAGAAGCAAAAGCCGCCGCAGCGAAGGCCGCAGAAGCCAAGGTCGCAGCGAAGAAGGCCGCTGACGCGAAGGCCGCTGCGAAGGAAGCCGCAGACGCGAAGGCCGCCGAAGTCAAAGCAGCCGCGACGAAAGCAGCACAAGCCAAGGCTGCGGCCGCAAAAGCCGAGGCAGCAAAGGCCGCCAAGCCGGCCACCGTGACGCAGCCAACTCCCGCGTCCGACGAATTGAAGTGGCAATGGCCTGCCAACGGCACGCTGTTGAACATGCCGGCCAGCCACGACGCCATCGTGCGCGCGCTCGACATCGCCGGCGCGGCGGGCACTCCCGTGCGCGCGGCGGCCGGCGGACAGGTGCTCTATGCCGGCGAAGGTTCGCCCGGTTACGAACAGCTGATCGTGATCAAGCACGACGACGGCTGGGTTTCGAGTTACGCACACAGCCGCAGGCAGTTGGTCGTGGAAGGGCAGCGCGTGGCGGCCGGCGCGGTGATCGCGGAGATGGGCCGTGTCGGCGCCAAGCGCGACATGGTGCATTTCGAACTTCGCCACGACGGCGACCTGGTCGATCCGCGCGACGTCCTGCCCGAACGCTGAGCCGCCGACTATTCCTCAGGAGCGACACACGATGGGCCTGACACCTCCCAGCATCTCGATGTTCTTCATCTCCACCCTGGCCGGTGGCGCCGGCATCGCCGCACGCCTGGGCTATGTGCCGATCCTGGCGCCGCTGGCGTTCTGGCTGGTAGCGCTGGCCTTCGTGCTGCTCTGGCTGGCCTCGGTCTTCCGCAATCTATGAGCGGTTGGTAGCGCTAGCGGTATGCGCAGTGGTCCGGGACGCGCCGCGGGGATCGTGCCCGCCATCACAGCGGCGCGGGTCTGCTTGGCCGGACGAACCTGAATCGCTGCGGCGCACCACCTGCAAGTGCTTGTCGGAAAAGGAATTCTGCACTGCAGCAAGGCTTTTTTCGCATCGCTGGTAGAGTGCTACGCACCTACGGGATCCCGATTTCCACCCATGTCACTGCTGGTCGATGTTTCCAGTGCGGATTTCTCCTGCCGCAAGAATGGTAGCGCTAACTTTTCTGGAGCCCGACGCGCATGAGCGCAGCAGCAACTCCGGCGGCACCCCTGTTTGTCGGCCTCGACGTGGGCACCCAGAGCGTCAAGCTGGTCGCCTATGACCCGCAGACCCGGCGCATCGTCGCCACGCACGGCCAGCCCCTCGAACTGATCGCCGGCAACGACGGCAGCCGCGAGCAGGAAGCGCAGTGGTGGATCGACGCCATCCGCGCCTGCTTCGCCCGGCTCGAGCCGGCGCAGCGCGAGGCGGTCGTCGCGATTGGCGTGTCCGGGCAGCAGCATGGCTTCGTGCCGCTGGATGCCGACGGCAACGTGCTCGCGCCGGCCAAGCTGTGGTGCGACACCAGCACCAGCGGCGAGTGCGACGAGATCATGTCGGCCGCCGGTGGAGCGCAGCACTGCGTCGAACTGGCGGGCAATCCGATTCTCGCCGGCTACACCGCCTCCAAGCTGCCGTGGACGCGCAAGCACCGGCCGCAGGTCTACGCGAAGCTCGCCACGATCCTGCTGCCGCACGACTACGTGAACTTCTGGCTCACCGGCCAGCGCTGGATGGAATACGGCGACGCCTCCGGCACCGGCTGGCTCGACGTGCGCACGCGCACCTGGTCGCGCGACATGCTCGCCGCCACCGACGCCGACACGAACCTCGCCGATTTCCTGCCGCCGCTGGTCGAAGCGGATGCCAGCTTCGCGCTCGCACCGTCCATCGCCACCGAACTGGGCCTGCGAGGCGACGTGCGCGTGTCCGCGGGCGGCGGCGACAACATGATGGCCGCCATCGGCACCGGCAACGTCGCACCGGGCGTGCTGACGATGAGCCTGGGCACCTCGGGCACCTTGTTCGCCTGCGCGGACCGGCCGGTGGTTGACGAGGCCGCCGGCTGGGCCGCGTTCTGTTCCTCGACCGGCGGCTGGCTGCCGCTGATCTGCACCATGAACTGCACCGTCGCCACCGAGAACGTCGCCAAGCTGTTCGGCTTCAGCAGCCGCGATGGCGAGTCCGTCCTCGCCGGCACCGTGCCCGGTGCGGACGGCCTGGTGATGCTGCCGTTCTTCAACGGTGAGCGCACGCCGGACATGCCCAACGCGCGCGCCAGTCTGCACGGCATGGACATGGGCAACCTCACGCCCGGCAACGTCTATCGCGCCGCGATGGAGGGCGCGACCTACGCGCTGCGCAACGGCTTCGATTCGCTGCGTGCAGCGGGCATGACGTTCGATTCGATCCGCCTCACCGGTGGCGGCAGCCACAGCGCGACGTGGCGGCAGATGGTCGCCGACGTGTTCGATCTGCCCGTGCAAGTGCCGGAGCAGGCCGAAGGCGCGGCGTTCGGCGGCGCGTTGCAGGCGCTGTGGGCGTTCGAGCGCGCGCAGGGTCGCGACACGGCGATCGCCGACATCGCGCGCGATCACGTCCGCGTGGACGAAACCACCGCCGCGCGTCCCAACCCCGAGGCCGTCGCCGCGTATGCGGCGCAATACGCCCAGTTCCTCAAGCACCTAGATTCCGCGCGTTCGCTGTACGCACCGCACGCCACCGCGACACGTTGATACGTTCGGCTGACGTCACCGACGCAGCACGCCCATCCACCGACCAAAGCGATTCCCACGAACATGAGCACTCACTTCATCGGCGCCAAGGAATACTTCCCCGGCATTGGCCGCATCCCGTTCGAGGGACGCGATTCCGACAACCCGCTGGCCTTCAAGATCTACGACGCGAACAAGAAGATCGGCGGCAAGACGATGGCCGAACACCTGAAGTTCGCCGTCTGCTACTGGCACACCTTTACCAACGCCGGCCACGATCCGTTCGGCCCGGGCACGCGCAAGTTCCCATGGGAAGGCGCGACGCCGATGCAGACGGCGGAGAACAAGGTCGACGCGGCGTTCGAGTTCATCACCAAGCTCGGCGTGCCGTACTACTGCTTCCATGACGTCGACCTGGCGCCGGACGCCGAGGACATCGGCGAGTACGAAGCCAACCTCAAGCACATGGTCGCGATGGCCAAGGAGCGCCAGAAGGCGACCGGCGTCAAGCTGCTGTGGGGCACGGCGAACCTGTTCTCGCACCCGCGCTACATGAACGGTGCCTCGACCAACCCGGACTTCAACGTCGTCGCGCGCGCCGCGGTGCAGGTGAAGGCCGCGATCGACGCGACCGTCGAACTGGGCGGCGAGCACTACGTGTTCTGGGGCGGCCGCGAAGGCTACGCCTCGCTGGTCAACACCGACATGAAGCGCGAGCTGGACCACTTCGGCCGCTTCCTGACGATGGCGCGCGACTACGGCCGCAGCATCGGCTTCAAGGGCTACTTCTTCATCGAGCCCAAGCCGATGGAGCCGATGAAGCACCAGTACGACTTCGACAGCGCCACCGTCGCCGGCTTCCTTGCCCAGCATGGCCTGGAAAAGGACTTCAAGCTCAACATCGAAGCCAACCACGCCACGCTGTCGGGCCACACCTTCGAGCACGACCTGCAGGTCGCCTCCGACCACGGCCTGCTCGGCTCCATCGACGCCAACCGCGGCAACGCGCAGAACGGCTGGGACACCGACCAGTTCCCGACCGACCTGTACGACACCGTCGGCGCGATGATGGTCGTGCTGCGCCAGGGCGGCCTGGTGGGCGGCCTGAACTTCGATGCCAAGGCGCGCCGCGAGTCGACCGACATGGAAGACCTGTTCATCGCCCACATCGGCGGCATGGACGCGTTCGCGCGCGGCCTGGAAGTGGCCTACGGCCTGCTCAACGACTCCCCGTGGGAGACGTGGCGCAAGGAGCGTTACGCCAGCTTCGACAACGGCGCCGGCAGCGACTTCGCCAAGGGCAAGCTCGGCCTGGCCGACCTGCACGCCCTGGCCGTCAAGAACGGCGAGCCCAAGCAGATCAGCGGCAAGCAGGAGCGCTACGAGAACCTGCTGAACCACTACCTGCTGCGCTGAGGTAGCAGAAAGCAGCATGATGTGACGGGTGCCTTCCCGCCGCCGGAGCGGGAAGGCGCGTGGTAGGGGCGCCGCCATGTGCGGCGGAGGGGTCCGGTCACAACGACGAGTGCAAGCGAATGAATAGCGCCATGCTCGAAAGTGCCACGTCCGCGAAGAGTGCGGAAAACACCCGTTTCATCATCCTGGTCAGTTGCGTCGCCACCATCGGCGGCTTCCTGTTCGGCTTCGACAGTGGCGTCATCAACGGCACGGTCGACGGCCTGCAGCAGGCGTTCCAGTCGACCAAGGCCGGCCTGGGCTTCGAGGTCGCTTCCATGCTGCTGGGCTGTGCGATCGGCGCGTTCTTCGCCGGACGCCTGGCCGACCGCTGGGGCCGGCGCTCGGTGCTGATCATCTCGGCCGTGCTGTTCCTGATTTCCGCGCTCGGCTCGGGCGCGGCGAGCAGCTCCACGATGTTCGTCATCGCCCGCGTCATCGGCGGCTTCGCCGTCGGCGCGGCGAGCGTGATGTCGCCGGCCTACATCGCCGAAGTGGCCTCCGCGCGCTATCGCGGGCGGCTGGCGACGGTGCAGCAGATCGCCATCATCGGCGGCCTGTTCAGCGCCTTCCTCAGCAACTACCTGCTGGCCAAGACGGCCGGCGCCTCCACGCAGCCGCTGTGGATGGGCCATGAGGCCTGGCGCTGGATGTTCTGGATGATGTCCATTCCCTCGGCGCTGTTCCTGGTGCTGCTGCTGATCATCCCGGAAAGCCCGCGCTACCTCGTGGTGAAGAAGCGCAAGGACGATGCGCTGGCGGTGCTCACGCGCCTGTACGGCGCCACCGAGGCGCAGAACAAGCTGACCGAGATCGACGCCTCGCTGTCGGCCGACCACCACCGTCCGCAGCTGTCGGACCTGGTCAACAAGGCCACCGGCAAGATCCGCCCGATCGTGTGGATCGGCATCGGCCTGGCGACGTTCCAGCAACTGGTCGGCATCAACGTCGTCTTCTACTACGGCGCGGTGCTGTGGCAGGCGGTGGGCTTCTCCGAAAGCGACGCGCTGCTGATCAACGTGCTGTCCGGTGCGCTGAGCATCGGCGCCTGCCTGGTGACGGTGCTGCTGATCGACAAGATCGGTCGCAAGCCGCTGCTGTGGATCGGCTCGATCGGCATGGCCGTGTCGCTGGCGCTGATGACCTTCGCCTTCGCCACCGCGTCGCTCGACGCTGCCGGCAAGCTGGTCCTGTCCGATGGCATGGGCACGCTGGCGCTGATCGCCGCCAACGTCTACGTGATCTTCTTCAACGCCTCGTGGGGCCCGGTGATGTGGGTCATGCTGGGCGAGATGTTCCCCAACCAGATCCGCGGTTCGGGCCTGGCCGTCGCCGGCGCCGCGCAGTGGACCAGCAACTTCGCCATCACCGTGACCTTCCCGATCCTGCTGGCCGGCATCGGCCTGGCCGGCGCGTACGGCATCTATACCGTCGCCGCGATCGTGTCGGTGTTCTTTGTCCTGAAGTACGTCTACGAGACCAAGGGCAAGGAACTGGAGCAGATGGAAGGCTGACGACGTGCCGCGCCCGGGTTTGCCAAACCAGACTCGGGCGCGGCCTTTCTTCCCGCAATCAGGTCTCGCGCGTGCCCTTCGGCGGCGCGGGCGGAGCCACCGAGTCGCGCGTCACCAGCTGGTGCGCGATGACGTGGTCCACCACCACGCGCGTGCTCTTGTCCTTGCGGCGGATGCTGCGCAGCAGGATGTCGATGGCCGAGTCGGCCATCGACGCGATGGGCTGGTGGATGGTGGTGAGTTCCGGCCACACCGTGGTCGCGGCCGACGTATCGTCGAAGCCCACCACCGACAGATCGCGCGGCACGTCCAGTCCTCGCCGGTGCGCGACGGACACCACGGCGGCGGCCATGTCGTCGTTGCTGGCGAAGATCGCCGTGGGCGGCTTCTTGTGCGAGAGCAGCTTTTCCGCGGCTTCCAGGCCCGAGCGGTAGGTGAAGTAACCCTGCTGCACCAGTGCGTTGTCGGCTTCGAGCCCGGCCTGCGCGTGCGCGGCCTGGAAACCTTCGTAGCGCCGCGCGCTGGCGGTCTGGTTCGGATGGCCCTTGATGTAACCGATGCGCGTGTGGCCCAGCGAGATCAGGTGCGCGGTGATTTCCTGGCTGGCGCGGAAGTCGTCGATGCGCACGCAGGAGATTTCCTGGCTGAAACGTCCAGAGGCGATCGCCACCACCGGAATGCCTGCCGCCACCAGCTCCGACACCACCGCCTTGGATTCGCACAGCGGCGGCGGCAGGATCGCGCCCGCCACGCTCTTGCCCAGTTCGCGCGCGGCGTTGCGCTGGGCTTCGGCGTTGTAAGTGTCCCAGCTGTCGATCATCAGCTGCGCCGCGGTGCGCGCCGCGCCGCGCAGTGCGCCGACCAGGAGCTCGCGCAGGTAGGCCGAGCTGGGGTTGGTGTAGATCAGCGCGATGCGCGTGTGCTGCGCGGCGGCGAGCGAACTGGCGGCGAGGTTGGGCGTATAGCCCAGTTCCTTGACCGCGCGCATCACGCGTTCGCGCGTGCTGTCGCGCACCTTGCCCTGACCGTTGACCACGCGCGAGACCGTCATCGGCGAAACGCTCGCCAGCGCGGCGACCTCGTCGATGGTGACGGCATCGCCCTTGCGGCGCAGCGACTTCTTCGGCTTCTCCAACGTTCGTTCCTTCTGTCGGCCGGCGGCCGCGGGTGCCGCATCGGGTGGAGCCCGTCGCAGCGACGGACCCCCATTTCCAAGTTCAACCAGGACTGCGCATGAGAGCTTTGCACATGGTACGGGCATCCCTCGCGCCCGGCGACAGCGTACACGGCTTCCCGAGCGGCGATTCCCGTGACCTTTGCTGTCATCCCCGTACCTCTGGCCGTCATCCCCGCGCCAGCCGCAACATGCTTTCCGGAGGCCGGAGTGGGTTCGGACAGTTGGTCTCCCGCCTACGCGGGAATGACGGCAAGGGCTACGGCTATCTGGGGATCATTGCCCTTGCGCTGTTCCTCCTCGCGACCCTGCTACTCCCGCGTCCCGCCCTGGCCGAGGACGGTTACGACCTGTGGCTGCGCTACCGCCCGATCCCCGAAGGCGAGGCCGCCGCCTATCGCGCCCGCATCGCGCAGCTCGTCGCCCCGGCCGCCACGCCCGCGCAGCAGGCCACGCGCGATGAACTCCTGCGCGGTCTCGGCGGCCTGCTCGGCACGGCACCGGCCACCGCCGAAGCGGTCGACGCCGATGGCGCGCTGATCGTCGGCACCCCTTCTTCGTCGAAGGCCATCGCCCGCTCGCGCCTGGCCACGAAGGACCTGGGCCGCGAGGGCTATCGCATCCGCAGCGTGGAGATCGACGGCCGCAAGGCCACCGTCATCGCCGCCAACGACGATGCCGGCGCGATGCACGGCGCCTTCCACTTCCTGCGCCTGCTGCAGACGCGCCAGCCGCTGGACGCGCTCGACATCCGCGAAGCCCCGCGCACGCAGCTGCGCATGCTCAATCACTGGGACAACCTCAACCGCCACGTCGAACGCGGTTATGCGGGTGAATCCATCTGGGACTGGCACAAGCTCCCCGACTATGTCGACCCGCGCTACACCGACTACGCACGCGCCAACGCGTCCATCGGCATCAACGCCACCGTACTCAACAACGTCAACGCGAGCGCGCAGCAGCTCACGCCGATGTACATCGAGAAGGCGGCCGCGCTGGCGAACGTGTTCCGTCCCTACGGCATCCGCGTGTTCCTGAGCGCGCGCTTCAGCGCGCCGAAGGAGATCGGCGGGCTCGACACCGCCGATCCGCTCGATCCGAAGGTCCGCGCGTGGTGGAAGGCGAAGGCCGACGAGATCTACAAGGCCATCCCGGATTTCGGCGGCTTCCTGGTGAAGGCCAATTCCGAAGGCCAGCCCGGTCCGCAGGATTACGGCCGCACGCACGCCGACGGCGCCAACATGATGGCCGACGCGGTGAAGCCGCACGGCGGCAAGGTGATCTGGCGCGCCTTCGTGTATTCGCACGAAACGCCGGATGATCGCGCCAAGCAGGCGTTCAACGAGTTCGTCCCGCTCGACGGCAAGTTCCGCGACAACGTGATGGTGCAGGTGAAGAACGGCGCCATCGACTTCCAGCCGCGCGAGCCGTTCCATCCGCTGTTCGGCGCGATGCCGAAGACGCCGCTGATGATGGAGTTCCAGATCACCAAGGAGTACCTGGGCTTCGCCACGCACCTGGCCTACCTGGGGCCGATGTTCGAGGAGACGCTGCGCGCCGATACGCGCGTGCGCGGCGAAGGCTCCACCGTGGCGGAGGTCGTCGACGGCTCGCTGCACGGCTACAAACTCACCGGCATGGCCGGCGTGGCCAACATCGGCAGCGACCGCAACTGGAGCGGCTCGCACTTCGACCAGGCCAACTGGTACGTGTTCGGCCGGCTCGCATGGAATCCGCAGGCGTCCTCGCGCGACATCGCCGAGGAATGGACGCGCATGACGTTCTCCAATGACACCGATGTCGTGCAGCCCATCGTCGCGATGATGATGGGCTCGCGCGAAGCGGTGGTGGACTACATGACGCCGCTGGGCCTGCACCACCTGATGGGTCGCAGCCACCACTACGGCCCGGGCCCGTGGGTGCAGGGCGGCCCGCGCGCCGACTGGACCAGCGTGTACTACCACCGCGCATCCAAGGACGGCATCGGCTTCGACCGCACCACGCGCGGCAGCGATGCCGTGTCGCAATACGCCAAGCCGGTGGCCGCGCAGTTCGACGATGCGGCGAAGACGCCGGAGGAATTCCTGCTGTGGTTCCACCACCTGCCGTGGGACTACACGACCAAGTCCGGCCGCCCGCTGTGGGACGAGCTGGTCGTGCGCTACACGCACGGCGTCGAGCAGGTGCGCGGCATGCGCAAGACCTGGGACGGCCTGTCCGGCCGCATCGATCCGGAGCGCCACGCACAGGTCGCGACCTTCCTGGCGATCCAGGAGAAGGAAGCGCAGTGGTGGCGCGACGCCAGCATCGCTTACTTCCAGGCCTTCTCGCAGCGCCCGCTGCCGGCCGGCTACGCGCCGCCCGCGCATTCGCTGGAGTACTACGAGTCGCTCGAATTTCCGTTCGCCCCGGGGAATGGCTGAACCATGCAGATGCACACCAAGCTCAAAGGACGCCTGACGCGCGCGCTGTGCGGCGTGGCGATGACCGCCGCTGCATTCGTCGCCAGCGCAGCCGACAGCGCGCCGCTGCTGCACACGATGTTCCAGGATCACGCCGTGTTGCAGCGCGGCCAGCCGATCCGCGTCTTCGGCCGCGCCGCACCGGGCGAGCAGGTGCGCGTCGTCTTCGCGGGCAATCGCGCCGTCGGCCGCGCCGATGCCGATGGCCGATGGAGCGCCGCGTTGCCGGCGATGAAAGCCGGCGGCCCCTACACCCTCACGGCCAGTGCGGGCGGCGCGACGCAGACCGTCGCCGATGTGCTCGTCGGTGATGTCTGGCTGTGCTCGGGCCAGTCGAACATGGAGTTGCAGGTGTGGCGCACGCTGGATGCACGCGCGGAAATCGCCGGCGCATCCAGCGATCGCATCCGCCTGCTCACCGTGCCGCAGAACGGCGCGGTCACCCCGCAGGACACCTTCGCCACGCCGGTGAAGTGGACCGCCACCAACTCCGACACGATCCGCGACTTCTCCGCCGCTTGTTACTACTTCGCGCGCGAGTTGCAGAAGACCGTCGATGTGCCGATGGGCCTGATCAACGCGGCCTGGGGCGGATCGCGCATCCAGGCGTGGACCAGCGGGGATGCGCTGCGCAAGACCGGCTACTACAACGACGAGCTCGACGTGCTCGCGCAGTACGCCACCGATGAGGGCGGCGCGATCGGTCGCTGGGGCGACGTGTGGACGCGCTGGTGGAACGCGCGCGTCGGAGCGAAGCCCGGCGACGAGCCGTGGAGCGCGACCTACGCACCGGGCAAGGACTGGCGCACCGCGCCGCGCGAGCTGGGCGCGTGGGAGAAGTGGGGCGTGCCGGAGCTGGCCGCATTCGACGGCATGGTCTGGTACCGCACCACGGTCAAGCTCACCGCGGCGCAGGCGAAGCAGGAGGCGGTGCTCGCACTCGCGCCTGCCGATGAAGTGGACATGACGTGGGTGAACGGCGTTGCCGTCGGCAGCACTTACGGCGCCGGCAGCGGCCGCGAGTATGCGCTGCCGCCGGGCCTGCTTAAAGAAGGCGAGAACACCGTCGTCGTCAACGTGCTCGACACCTACCGCGACGGCGGGCTGTCCGGCCCGGCGTCGGCGAACCTGGTGCGCTTCAAGGACGGCACCACCGCACCGCTCGCCAACGCGTGGAAGTACCGCAAGGTCGACGGCAGCGACACGCCGCCGCGCGCGCCATGGCAGACCGCCGCCGGCCTGTCCACGCTCTACAACGGCATGATCGCGCCGCTGGGCCCCTACAACCTGCGCGGCATGCTCTGGTACCAGGGCGAGTCCAACACCTTCGAGGCGCAGCGTTATCGCGACCTGCTGGGCGTGCTGCGCGAGGACTGGCGTTCGCGCTTCGGCGCGCAGACCCCGTTCCTGATCGTGCAGCTCGCCGGTTACGGCATGCCCAAGAGTGCGCCGGCCGAGAGCGGCTGGGCGCAGCTGCGCGAATCGCAGCGACACGTCGCCGACGCCGATGCGCATAGCGGCCTCGTCGTCGCCATCGACATCGGCGATCGCTACGACATCCATCCGTCGAACAAGCAGGAACTCGGCCGCCGCCTCGCGCGCGCGGCGCGTCACGTGGTGTACGGCGAGAAGCTGGCACCGTCAGGCCCGATTCCGCAGGCGGCACGTCGCGTGGACGACGGCGTCGTCGTCACCTTCGCCGACGTGGACGGTGCGCTGACCGCGTTCGGCGGCGACGGCGCGCTGGGTTTCGAGCTGTGCGGCGCGCAGCCCGACACCTGCCGTTTCGCCAGCGCCAGCGTGCGCGGCACCGCCGTCACGCTGCGCACGCCCGACGCGCACCAGGCCACGCGCGTGCGCTACTGCTGGGGCGACAACCCCGTATGCACGCTGTTCGACGGCGCCAACCTGCCGGCCGGACCTTTCGAAATCGCCATCCCCACCGCCTCCACCGACGATCACGCACGATGAATACCGCCACCACCGAAAACCGCCACGGCTCCGCACGCGATCGCGAGATCGTCGACGCAAAGGTCATCGTCACCTGCCCGGGCCGCAACTTCGTCACGCTGAAGATCACCACGCGTTCTGGCATCACCGGCCTGGGCGATGCCACGCTCAACGGCCGCGAACTCGCCGTCGCCTCGTATTTGCAGGACCACCTCGTGCCGAACCTGATCGGCCGCGATGCGGGCCGCATCGAGGACATCTGGCAGTTCTTCCATCGCGGCGCGTACTGGCGCCGCGGCCCGGTGACGATGACCGCGATCGCGGCCGTCGACGTCGCGCTGTGGGACATCCTGGGCAAGATGTCGGGACTGCCGCTGTACCAGCTGCTCGGCGGCCGCTCGCGCGAAGGCGCGCTGGTGTACGGTCACGCCAACGGTCGCGACATCGAAGAGGCCAGCGACGAAGTCGGCAAGTACATAGAGAAGGGCTTCCTCGCCGTGCGCGCGCAGTGCGGCGTGCCGGGCGTGAAGAAGGCCTACGGCATCTCCACCGGCGGCAAGCCGTATGAGCCGGCCGAAAGCGAGCTGCCGGCCGAAACCGTGTGGAACACGCCAAAGTACCTCAACGTCGCGCCGAAGCTGTTCGAACGCCTGCGCGCCGACCACGGTGACGACGTCGAGCTGCTGCACGACGTGCACCACCGCCTCACGCCGATCGAAGCCGCACGCCTTGCACGCGATCTGGAACCCTTCCGCCTGTTCTGGCTGGAAGACGCCACGCCGGCCGAAAACCAGAAGGGCTTCGAACTGATCCGCAAGCACTCGGTCACGCCGCTGGCGGTGGGCGAGGTGTTCAATTCGATCTGGGACTGCAAGCACCTGATCGAGAACCAGCTCATCGACTACATCCGCACGACCATCGTGCACGGCGGCGGCATCACGCACGTGCGCCGCATCGCCGACTTCGCCGCGCTGCACGCGGTGCGCACCGGCTTCCACGGCGCCACCGACCTGTCGCCGGTGTGCATGGGCGCGGCGCTGCACTTCGATACGTGGGTACCGAACTTCGGCATCCAGGAATGGATGTTCCACTCGCAGGAGACCAACGATGTCTTTCCGCACGATTACACGTTCCGCGATGGCCGCCTGCATGTCGGCGATACGCCGGGTCATGGCGTGGACATCGACGAGAAGCTCGCCGCGAAGTATCCATACGCGCCCAAGCAGCTGCCGATCGCGCGGCTGGAAGACGGCGCGATGTGGGATTGGTGATGCGATGATGCGACCAGGACGCGGTCTTCTCCAGCAGCTGTCATCCCCGCGCAGGCGGGGATCCAACGCTGACGGCATCACGCATTCCGTCAGCCGGAATCGGAGCGGACAGTTGGGTTCCCGCCTTCGCGGGAACGACAGCAGGAAGGCGGCGCGCGCGTCGGCATGGATCGCGGCGCTGCTGCTCGGCGCCGTGGGCATGACATCGGCCCACGCCGCCGAACCCGTCCTCTTCGACTGGTTCGAGTACAAGGGCCACGACGCGACGCTCGAGCAACCGCTGAAACCGGGTCAGTACCGCAACCCGATCCTCACCGGCTTCTATCCCGATCCCAGCATCACGCGCGCGGGCGATCGCTACTACCTGGTCAACTCGACGTTCACCTACTACCCCGGCATTCCGGTGTTCGAAAGCCGGGATCTGGTGCACTGGACGCAGGTCGGCAACGTCATCGACCGGCCGTCGCAGCTCGACTTCGATGGTCTGGGCATGTCGCGCGGCGTGTTCGCACCGACCATCGAGTACCACGACGGCACGTTCTACGTGTTGAACACGTCGGTGGACGCGGGCGGCAACTTCATCGCCACCGCGAAGAACCCCGCTGGCCCGTGGTCGGACCCGATCTGGCTGAAGAGCATCGACGGCATCGACCCGGCGCTGTTCTTCGATGACGGCAAGATCTACCTGATCAACAACGACGCGCCCGAAGGCAAGCCGCTGTACGAAGGCCACCGCGCGATCTGGATGACGGAACTGGCGCCCGACACGCTCCAACCCATCGGCCCGCGCAAGGTGCTCATCAACGGCGGCATGGACCTGTCGGAAAAGCCGATCTGGATCGAAGGCCCGCACCTGCACAAACGCGACGGCTGGTACTACCTCGTCTGCGCCGAGGACGGCACCGGGCCGCAGCATTCGCAGGTGGTCGCGCGCAGCCGCTCGATCTGGGGGCCGTACACGCCGTACGAACACAACCCGATCCTCACGCAGCGCGATCTTCCCGACGACCGTCCGGATCCAATCACCAACGCAGGCCATGCCGACATCGTCGAAGCCACCGATGGCACCTGGTGGGCCGTGTTCCTCGGCAGCCGCAATTACGGCGTCACGCACTACAACACCGGCCGCGAAACCTACCTGCTGCCGGTGACGTGGAAGGACGGCTGGCCGACGATTCTGGCGCACGGCACGCGCATTCCGCAGGTCGTCGACGGTCCCTCGTTCATGCAGCGCGACGCCACGCAGGCGCCGCTGAGCGGCAACTTCACCTGGCGCGATGAGTTCGACAAACCCACGCTCGACACCGCATGGCTGTTCGCACGCGTGCCGAAGCAGGCATGGGCGGATCTGCGCTCGCACGCCGGGAAACTGTCGATCCAGCCGCTGGCCGAGGGCCTGGATACGTTGCGCAATCCTTCGTTCCTCGCGCGTCGACAGCAGCACCTCGCGTTCGAGGCGAGCACCGCGCTGGCGATTCCAGCGGCCGGCGGCACCGAGGCCGGAATGGCCGCCTTCCAGAACGAGAAGCACTGGTTCGCGTACACGGTCCAGCGCACGCGTGACGGCGTGCAACTGACGCTGCGCAAGCGACAGGGCGAGGCGACGACGACGCTGGCGACGACGACGCTGCCGGCGAAGGCGAAGAACATCACGCTGAAGGTCCAGGGCGACGGCGGCCAGTACGCCTTCGCCTACGACATCGGCAGCGGTTGGCAGTGGTCGAAGCAGGACGTGGACGGCACGGTGCTGAGCACCGATGTCGCGGGTGGCTTCATCGGAGCGACGGTGGGGCCGTATGCACGTATCACGCAGGAACAGTGAGGAGTGATCGCAATGGAGTTCGCGAACGTTACGTTTGGATCGGCAGCCCGACTCCGTCGTTCCCGCGAAAGCGGGAACCCAGCGCCTTCCGGCTCGCACGGTGCTTCCACGACGCTGGATCCCCGCTTTCGCGGGGATGACGGTGAGGGCAGGGCGCGCGCAATATCGCGCAAGCGCGGGCTGCTCACGACGGCACTGCTGGTGCTGTGCGTGCAGACCTTCTGCGCGCACGCGGCCGACCCCGCCAAGCGCCCCTGGCTCGACACCAGCCAAAGTTTCGAGCAACGCGCCGCCAGCCTCGTCTCGCAGATGACGCTGGAAGAGAAGGCTGCGCAGATGCAGAACGCCGCACCGGCCATCGAGCGCCTGGGCGTGCCCGCCTACGACTGGTGGAACGAAGCGCTGCACGGCGTCGCACGCGCGGGCGGTGCCACGGTATTCCCGCAGGCCATCGGCATGGCGGCGACGTTCGACGTGCCGCTGATGGCGAAGACCGCCGATGTCATCAGCGACGAAGCGCGCGCCAAGCACCACGAGTTCGCCCGCCACGATCAGCGCGGCCGCTACCAAGGCCTCACGTTCTGGTCGCCGAACATCAACATCTTCCGCGACCCGCGCTGGGGCCGCGGGCAGGAAACCTACGGCGAAGACCCGTACCTGACGTCGCGCATGGGCGTGGCCTTCGTGAAGGGGTTGCAGGGCGATGATCCGAAGTACCGCAAGCTCGACGCCACCGCCAAGCACTTCGCCGTGCACAGCGGCCCGGAGGCCGACCGCCACACCTTCGACGCCAAGCCCACGCAGCGCGACCTGCGCGAGACCTACCTGCCCGCGTTCGAAGCACTGGTGAAGGAGGGCGATGTCGATGCGGTGATGGGCGCCTACAACCGCGTGTACGGCGAATCGGCCAGTGCCAGCAAGTTCCTGCTGCGCGACGTGCTGCGCGAGGAATGGGGCTTCAAGGGCTACGTCGTGTCCGACTGCTGGGCGATCGTGGACATCTGGAAGCACCACAAGATCGTCGCCACGCCGGAGGAAGCCGCCGCACTCGCGGTGAATAACGGCACGCAGCTGGATTGCGGCGACACGTACATGCCCTCGCTGCCGGTCGCGGTGCGCAAGGGCCTGATCCCGGAAGCGGAGATCGATGCCGCGCTCACGCAGCTGTTCACCGCGCGCATGCGCCTGGGCATGTTCGATCCGCCGTCGCAGGTGCGCTGGGCGGGCATTCCGTACTCGGTGAACCAGTCGCCGGCGCACGATGCGCTCTCGCGCAAGGTCGCGCAGGAGTCGATCGTCCTGCTGAAGAACGACGGCATCCTTCCGCTGTCGCGCGACATCAGGCGCATCGCCGTCGTCGGCCCCACCGCCGACGACACGATGGCGCTGCTGGGCAATTACTACGGCACGCCGGCCGCGCCGGTGACGATCCTGCAAGGCATCCGCGAGGCGGCGCCGAATGCGCAGGTGGTGCACGCGCGCGGCGTCGACCTGGTGGAAGGCCGCGACGATCCCGCCGCGACGCCGCTGATCGAACCGCAGCACCTGCGCCCGTCGGCGGGTTCGACCGAACGCGGCCTGCGCGGCGAGTACTTCCGCAACCGCGATCTCACCGGCAAGCCGGTGCTGGTGCGCGTGGATTCGCAGATCGGTTACCGCTGGGACCGCGGTTCGCCCACCGACAACCTGATGGCGCGCGGCGAAGCGCAGGGCGGGCAGGACGTGCCGGCGGACGACTTCAGCATCCGCTGGAGCGGCCAGCTGCTGCCGCCGGTGAGCGGCAGCTACACGATCGAAGCGTCCGGCAACGACGGCTTCCGCCTGTACCTGGACGGCAAGCGGATCATCGACCACTGGGAGAACACCGACCGCCTGCACGCCGAACACGCGACGGTCGAACTGCAGGGCGGTCGCGCCTACGACATCCGCCTGGAGTATTACGAGCGCGAACGCGACGCCGGCGTGCGCCTGGCGTGGCGCATGCCCGGCGCGAAGCCGCCGTTCGAGGAAGCCGTGCAGGCCGCGCGCGATTCCGACGTGGTGATCTTCGTCGGCGGCCTCACCGGCGACGTCGAAGGCGAAGAGATGACGGTGAACTACCCCGGCTTCGCCGGCGGCGACCGCACCGACATCCGCCTGCCCGAAACGCAGCGCAAGCTGCTTGAAGCGCTGCACGCCACGGGCAAGCCGGTGGTGCTGGTGCTGACCACGGGTTCGGCGATCGCGGTGGACTGGGCCAAGCAGAACCTGCCGGCGATTGTGGTGGCCTGGTATCCGGGACAGCGCGGCGGCAACGCCGTGGCCGATGTGCTGTTCGGCGATGCCAACCCCGCCGGGCGCCTGCCGGTGACGTTCTACAAGGGCGACGAGAAGCTGCCCGCGTTCGACGACTACGCGATGCGCGGCCGCACGTACCGCTATTTCGAGGGCGAGCCGCTGTATCCGTTCGGGCATGGCCTGTCGTACACGACGTTCGCCTACGACGGCCTGCGCCTGGATCGCGCACGCGCGGATGCGACGCAGCCGGTGAAGGTGTCATTCAACGTGAAGAACACCGGCACGCGCGCGGGCGACGAGGTGGTGCAGCTGTACCTGCATCCGCTCAAGCCGCAGCGCGAGCGCGCGGGCAAGGAGCTGCGCGGCTTCCAGCGCGTGCATCTGCAACCGGGCGAATCGCGCGAGGTGAGCTTCACGATCACGCCGGCCCATGACCTGCGCACCTGGGACGAAGCGCGCAAGGCGTACGCCGTCGATCCGGGGGCGTATGAGGTGCAGGTGGGCGCTTCCAGCGCGGATATCCGTGCGAGGAAGACGTTGACGGTAACGAAGTAAGACCTGCGCGGGCGGGGCTCTCGGGCCCCGTCTGACAGTCCGTCATCCCCGCGAAAGCGGGGATCCAGCGCCTTGGCGGTCGAGGGAGGTCACTGGATTCCCGCTTTCGCGGGAATGACGACAGAAAAGAACAGCAGCAACAGCAACAGCAACAGCAACACCACCAACGCACCCGAACCACCCGAAACGACGAAGACCGAATTCCCGATGCAACGCCTCAGCAACACCACTCTCGAGCACCTTCCGCACGCCATCCAGCGTCCCGCCTACGACCGCGCCGCCGCCACCATCGGCATCGTCCACCTCGGCGTCGGCGCATTCCATCGCGCGCACCAGGCGGTGTACGTGGACGACATGCTCGCGCACGACCCGCACTGGGCCATCTGCGGTGTCTCGCTCAACAGCCGCGACGTGCGCGACGCGCTGGCGCCGCAGGACGGCCTGTACACGCTCGCGCTGCTGGGCGAACAGCCGCGCCTGCGCGTGATCGGCGCGCTGCGCGAAGTGCTGGCCGCACGCGAGCAGGGGGCGCTCGTGCTCGATCGACTCGCCGACCCCGGCGTGCGCCTGGTGACGCTGACGATCACCGAGAAGGGTTACTGCCTCTCGGGCAACGAACTCGACTTCGGCCACCCGGACATCGCGCACGACCTGATCTACCCCGACACGCCGGTCAGTGCGATCGGCTACCTCGTCGAAGGCCTGCGTCGTCGCAAGGCGCAGCGACTGCCGCCGTACACCGTGCTCAGCTGCGACAACCTGCCCGACAACGGCGGCAAGCTGCGTCGCGCGGTGGTGGCCTTCGCGCAGCGACTGGACCGCGACCTCGCATGCTGGATCGCGGAGAACGGCGCTTTCCCGCGTTCGATGGTGGACAGCATCACGCCGGCCACTGACGAGCCGGTGCGCGCGCGCGTCGCGGCGGAACTGGGCTGCACCGATGCCTGGCCCGTGCAGCGCGAGGCCTACACGCAGTGGGTGGTCGAGGACGCGTTCTGCAACGGCCGCCCGCCGCTGGAGCGCGCGGGCGTGACGATGAGCAACGAGATCGCCGGCTACGACAAGGCCAAGCTGCGGCTGCTCAACGCACCGCATTCGGCGCTGGCGTACCTGGGTTCGCTGATGGGCATCGAGACCGTCGCGCAGGCGATGGCCACGCCGGTGCTGGCCGGTTTCGTCGAGCGGCTGATGCGCGAGGCGATCGCACCGAACGTCGCCGCGCCGCGCGGCTTCGACGCGCAGCGTTATGCGGGCGACATTCTGGCGCGCTTCCGCAATCCGGCGATCCAGCACAAGTTGGCGCAGATCGCCTGGGACGGCTCACAGAAGATCCCGGTGCGGTTGCTGGGCACGATCGCCGACGCGCTGGAGGCGGGGCGTCCGATCGACCGCCTGTGCCTGCCGGTGGCGGGCTGGTTGCGCTTCGTGCGTCGCCAGGCGAACGCGGGCGTGGCGCTGGTGGATCCGATGAACGAGGCGCTGTCGGCGGTCGGCCTCGCCACCAACGGCGATGCGGTGCATGACGTTGCGGCGTTCCTGCAACTGGATGCGGTGTTCGCGTCGCTGTCGGAGGACGCGCGGTTCGTCGAGGGGTTGTGCGCGGCGTACGCGGCGCTCGGTGACGGTTCGCCCGACGCGGTCGCGAGGGCGCTGGCGGACGCATAGGGCACCAGCGCAGGTTTTGGGGCCGCGCGATCGCACTCCCTCCGGATCGCGTGGCCCGTTTTATTTGGCGGTGGCAGTTCTGGGCGGCGGCGGTTTTGCTCCTCCCCCTGCAAGCAGGGGAGGGAGTTGCCTGCGCCGCGTCGTAGCCCGGGTAAGGCCGCAGGCCGCACCCGGGTGATGCGTGCGGGACCCCGGGTGCGCTTCGCTTACCCGGGCTACTCGAGCTTTTGCTTTTCGCCTCGGCTCTTGCCCCTCCCCCTGCAAGCAGGGAGTGCGCTTGGCTTACCGGGCGACCGCGAGCAGGAACGCGAGGTCGGACGATCCTACGGGCCGAACCCCGCCCCCACCGCCGTCACCCGCACCCGCGCCACGAACGTGTGCGAGGTGAGGTACAGCGTGCGCCCGTCGTCGCCGAAGGCGCAGTTGGACACGCGCGCGCCGGTCTCGATCATCCCCAATCGCTTGCCGTTCGCGTCCATCACCAGCAACCCGCCCGGCGCGCTGGCGAACAGATGACCGTCGCGCGAAACGCACAACCCATCCGGCGCACCCTCCGCAGCGGCCGCCAGGTCGGACGCATCGGCCAGCACGCGGCGGTCGCGCACCTCGCCCTTCGCGTCGATCGCGTACGCCATCCACACCGGATGCGCGCGGTCGGAATTGGCGACGTACAACGTGCGCTCGTCCGGCGACAGCGCCACGCCGTTGGGAAACTTCAGCGCGCCTTCGATCAGGTGCACGGAACCGTCCGCATCCAGGCGATAGACGCCGTTCACCGGCTGCTCCTTCAGCGGCGATTCGTCGATGCCCTTCAGTCCGTATGGCGGGTCGGTGAAGAACACCGTGCCGTCGCTGCGGCGCGCGATGTCGTTGGGGCTGTTGAAGCGCTTGCCTTCGAAGGTCGCCGCCAGCGTCGTCCGGGTCTTGTCCGTCGGGTTGAAGCGCGCGATCAGCCGCGAGCCCGAATCGGCCAGCAGCACCGTGCCGCCCGGTTCGGCTTCCAGCCCGTTCGCACCGGCCTCGCGCAGGCCGGACAGGTCGGTGCCGTCGTAGCCGGAGGGCTTGAGGAACACCGACGCGCCATCGAGCGCGGACCAGCGGTGCATCGTGTTGGCCGGCACGTCGTTGAACAGCAGGTAGTCGCCGTTGGCGATCCACGCCGGGCCTTCGGACCATTCGAAGCCTTCGGCAATCTTTTCGATCCGCGCGTCCTTCGGCACCAGTGCATGGAAGGCCGGGTCGAACGCCTTGATGCGACCCACCGCCTCGTAGCGTGGCGTCGCTTCGTGCGGCGACGCACAAGCGGCAAGGAGTGAGCACGACAGCAACAGCGCGGTGATGCGAACGGCATGCGGCATGGTGCGGTTCCTCGTAAGGATCGGCAGTAGCCCGGGTAAGCGAAGCGCACCCGGGGAGGCGCTTGCGGTGAGGGTACCCCGGGCGCGGCCTTTGGCCTTACCCGGGCTACGGCTACGGTGCGGGCACCCGCAGCACCGCGTCCAGTGCAGGTTTCGGCTGGCGATCGCGATCGAACAACAGCGGGTAGTTGATGCGCCCCGGCACCGGATAGTCGTTCTTCCACGACATGCCGTCGTGCACGCCCCACAGGCTGACGCGGTCGATCACGTCGCGCTTGCGGTGGAACAGCGCGAACAGCTCGGCGTAACGGTTCGCCAGTTGCTGCTGCACCATCGGCGGCAAACCGTCGCGGTACGGGTCCAGGTAGCGCTTGAACTCGGGTAGCTGGAACTGCTTGTGCGCCATCACCGTGCCGATGACCTGCCCTTCGCGCGTAAGCGGCAGCACGTCCACGTCCAGCTCGGTGATCATCACCTTCACGCCGAGTGCGGCGTAGGCGTCGATGGCCGCTTCGATGTCCGCAAGCGACGGGTAGTTCAGGCCCCAGTGACCCTGCATGCCGATGCCGTCGATGCGCACGCCGGCCGCCTGCAACTGCTTCACCATGCGCACGATGCCGTCGCGCTTCTCCGGTCGCCAGGTGTTGAAGTCGTTGTAGTACAGCTGCGCGTCGGGCGCGTAGCGATGCGCGAACTCGAACGCGTGCTTCACCAGATCGTCGCCATCACCGACGGCGCGCACCCAGGTCGTATCGCGGTAGTTGCCGTCCTCGTCGATGACCTCGTTGACCACGTCCCACGCATCGACACGGCCCTTGTAGCGGCCGGCCACCTTCTCGATGTACACGCGCATCACCTCGATCTGCGCCTGCCGCGTGTTCGGCTGGCCCTTCGCATCGCGGAAGAACCACTCCGGCGTCTGGTTGTGCCAGACCAGCGTGTGGCCGATGACGTACATGCCGTGCCTGTGGCCGAAGTCGACGAAGGCATCGGCGGCGGCGAAGTCGTACACGCCGGGCTTCGGGTTGACGACCTCGGCCTTCATCACGTTCTCGGCGGTGATGGCGTTGAAGTGCTTGACCACCAACGCCCGCGAGGCCGCGTCGCGGCCGCTGACGATGTCGTCGTTCACCGCCACGCCGAGGCGGAAATCGTTGGCGTAGGCTTTCTGCAGTTGCGTGGCCGGTTCCTTCGACCACGCGGACATGGCCAGCGCCAGCGTGCTCAACACGAGCATGCCGAAGGACGCGCGTTGGAGGGGATGGTGCAGTTTCATGGTTGTTCCCGTGAAGTCAGTTCGATGCGTGCCGATTGCAGCGCGTCGGCCTCGGCGTGGACGGTGATCTCGCCGGAGCGTCCCGGCACCGCGCGCACGATCGCCAGCGCCAGGCCGCTGAACGCATCGCGCTCATGCGAGGGGAAGGCATCCATGTCGGTTGGATCGCCGTTGTCGGTGGCGACGAGTTCGCCCGCGCCTTCCACACGGAAGCGAATGCGTTGATCGGCAATCGGCACGGAGCGTCCATCGCGGTCGAGCACGCGCACGGTGATGAAGGACACGTCGCGGCCGTCGGCGGCGATCGTGCGGCGATCGGCGCGCGCGTCTAGTCGTGTCGCCGCGCCGGCCGTGCGCACGGTTTCCTTCGCCCACGGCTTGCCGGCCTTGTACGCCTGCACGCGCAGCTCGCCGGGCCGGTACACCACCTCGTCCCAGCGAAGGCGGTACTCGAACGGCGCCTTCTTCTTCCGACCCTGCGACACGCCATTGACGAACAGCTCGGCTTCGTCGCCGGAAGTGAACACGTGCACCGGCGTCACCTGGCCTTCGCGGCCGGGCCACGTCCAGTGCGGCAGCAGGTGCGCCATCGGCAGGTCCGGACGCCAGCGCGCCTGGTAGAGGTAATAGCGATCCTTCGGGAAGCCGGCCAGATCGACGATGCCGGAGTACGAACTGCGCGAGTCGTAATACGGTGTCGGCTCGCCGAGGTAATCGAAGCCCGTCCACACGAACTCGCCGGCGACGAACGGATGCCGGTCGAGGCTGGCGAACACCTTGTCGGCGCTGGAACCGAAATCCACCGCGTGCAGTTCGTACGCGCTGACCTGGCGGATCGTCGAGTCGCCGCCGCGCCCGTCGCGCACCGGCGCGCTCGACGCCTGCGTCACCGGGAACAGGTAGACGCCGCGGCTGCTCAGCGCGGAGGCGGTTTCGGTGCTGACGATGGCCTTGTCGGGGAACGCCGCGTGGAAGGCGTCGTACTGCGGCGGCGTGCGGATGCGCTGCGTGCCTTCGAACTCGGGCTCCTGGCGGATGCCTTCCCCCTGGTAATTCAGGCCGATGAGGTCCAGCGCGCCGGGCAGCGGCATGTCGGGCTTGGCCCAGTTCATCGCGTTGATCGTCGGCCGCGTGGGGTCTTCCTCGCGTGCGATGGCGTGCAGGCGTTTCGCGATGGCCGCGCCGGGTTCGCCCGTGTACTGCTCGCCGACTTCGTTGCCCACGCTCCACGCCACGATGGAGGGATGGTTGCGGTCGCGGCGCAGCAGCGCGCGCAGGTCGGGCTCGTGCCAGTCAGGGAAGACGAGGTGGAAGTCCAGCGGCGTCTTCTTGCGCTCCCAGGAATCGAACACCTCGTCGATGACGAGAAGCCCCATGCGATCGGTGAGTTCCAGCAATTCCGGCGCGGGCGGGTTGTGCGCCATGCGGATGGCGTTGGCGCCCATGTCGCGCAGGATTTCCAGCTGGCGCTGCGCCGCACGCAGGTTGAACGCCGCGCCGAGCGCGCCGAGGTCGTGATGGTTGTTCACGCCGCGGATGACGATGCGCTCGCCGTTGACGGACAGGCCTTCGTTGGCGTCGAAGCGGATCGTGCGGATGCCGAACGGCGTGTCCACGCGATCCACAATGCGGCCATCGCGCGTGACCGTGGTGACGGCGACGTAGCGGTGCGGCTGCTGCGTCGGCGGCGGGCCCCACAGGCGCGGGCGGGCAAGGGCGGTGTTGCCGGACAGCGTGGCGCCGGACTTCGCCGCGATGCGCGCGCGACCGCCGTCGATGCACGCGACGGCGCGGCCGGTCTTCGTGCCGTCGGCGTCGAGCGCGAACACGTCGGTGCTCACCGCCACGTCGACGGCGGCGTCGGAATCGTTGTCGACGGCCACGTCCAGCGCGATCGTCGCGCGTTCCGTCGACACCTGCGGCGTGGTCACGCGCGTGCCCCAGTGCGCGACATGCACCGGATCGTTCTTCACCAGCCAGACATCGCGATAGAGCCCGGCGCCGGGGTACCAGCGCGCCGAATCGGGTGGGTTGTCGAGGCGGATCGCGAGCTGGTTGGTGCCACCGGGAACAACGTAAGGCGTGAGATCCACGCGCCAGCCGTTGTAGCCGTACGGCCAGCCGCCGACGAGACGGCCGTTGAGCCACACCGTCGCGTACGACATCGCGCCGTCGACATCGAGGAAGATCGAACGGCCCTTGTCGCTGGCCCGGATGTCGAGCGTGCGGCGGTACCAGACCGGGCCCCAGGTCTGCAGCCGACCCATGCCGCCGTACGGGCCGTCCTTGAGGAACGGACCGGCGATGGCCCAGTCGTGCGGCAGCGTGACGCGCTGCCAGGCGCTGTCGTCGAACCGCGCCTGCACGTAGCTCACTTCGCTGCCGGGATCGCCGACAGGGCGGACGTGGCGCAGCGCAGGATCACGGATCAACGCATTTGCGGTGGGCAGAATCCACGGCTTGAGCACGCGCTCGCCACGCGTGTGCACCTTCGCGGCTTCATCCGGACGCGCGTCGGCGTCCTTGCCGTCGGCGCTCTTCTCCACGGTGGGGCGCACGTCGTAGTCCAGGCCGGTGGTGCCGGCGGGGTCGCCCTTGTGGAAGCGCCAGTCGGTGTCGAGGCGGATGCGTTCGCGGGGCGGCTGCGCGAGTGTCGGCGCGGCAGCGCATAGCCACACCACGGCACAGGCCACCCACAGCATTCCCCTCACACACTTGCTGGTCATCGGCCGCACTCGCGCCCCTCGCACTTGAAGATGTCATCCCCGCGTAGGCGGGGATCCAACTGTGAGGGCCCGGATGGTTGGATTCCCGCCTGCGCGGGAATGACAGCATCACACGGCCCTTCCAGATGCCTACGTCCAGGCAATCACAACCGATACGCCTGCTTCGGCAACCGATACGCCAGATCCCGCGCCACTTCCACCGCTTCGTCCTCGTCCATGCGGTGCTCGGCCACCAGCTTGGCGAGGAACGCGCAGTCGATGCGCCGCGCGACATCGTGGCGCGCCGGAATCGACAGGAACGCGCGCGTGTCGTCGTTGAAGCCGATGGTGTTGTAGAAGCCGCCGCTGGCCAACGTCTGCTCGCGGAAGCGCCACATGCCTTCGGGCGCATCGTGGAACCACCACGCCGGGCCGAGGAACAGCGTCGGATAGTGGCCGGCCAGCGGCGCCAGCTCGCGGCTGTAGGTGCTTTCGTCCAGCGTGAAGAGGATGACGGTGAGGCGCGGGTCGTTGCCGAAGCGGTCCAGCAGCGGCTTGAGCGCATGCACGTACTCGGTGCGCAGCGGGATGTCGGCGCCCTTGTCGCGGCCGTAGCGCTCGAACAGCCCCGCGTTGTGATTGCGGAAGCAGCCCGGATGGATCTGCATCACCAGCCCGTCGTCCAGGCTCATCTCCGCCATCTGCGTCAGCACCTGCGCGCGGAACAGCTCCGCCTGCGCCGGCGTGGCCGTACCGCGCACGACGGTGTCGAACAGCTTGCGTGCCTCGTCCGGCGGCAGGTTGGCGGTGGCGGCGGTGGGGTGGCCGTGGTCGGTGGAGGTGGCGCCCATCTGCTTGAAGAACGCGCGGCGCTGGCGGTGCGCGCGCAGGTAGCCGTCCCAGCTGTACACGTCTTCGCCGGTCAGCGCGCCGAACTCGCGCAGCGCGTGCGGGAACTGCTCGTGTTCGGGATCGACCACGGCGTCGGGGCGGTAGGCGGTGATGACGCGCCCCTTCCAGCCGCTGTCGCGGATCGTGGCGTGATGCTCCAGCGGGTCCAGTGGCGATTCGGTGGTGGCGATCACCTCGATGTTGAAGCGCTCGAACAACGCGCGCGGCGTGAACTGCGGCGTGTGCAACGCTTCGGTGATGCGGTCGTAGTAGGCATCGGCGGTGCCTTCGCCGAGCCGTTCGCGAAGACCGAACACGTCGTGGAAGACGTGGTTGAGCCACATCGACGACGGCGTGCCCCGGAACAGATGGAAGTTGCGCGCGAACACGCGCCACGCCGCGCGCGGATCGACATCGGCGCGGGAGCCGTCGGCGCGCGGAATGCCGATTTCATCCAGCGACACGCCCTGGCTGTAGAGCATGCGGAATACGTAATGGTCCGGCACCAGCAGCAGCTCGGTCGCGTTGGCGAACGGCGCATTGCCGGCGAACCAGGACGGGTCGGTGTGCCCGTGCGGGCTGACGATGGGCAGGCAGGCCACTTCGCCGTACAGCCGGCGCGCGATGGCGCGCTGCACGGTGTCGGAGGGGAACAGGCGGTCTTCGTGGAGATGGAGAGCGGTCGCGGAACTCATGTCGTGTTCTCTGGTGTGTTTCGGCGGCGAAGCAAGCTCGCCACCCTTGATCGTCATTCCCGCGAAAGCGGGAACCCAGTGCCTTTGCCCAAATCGCCGGACGTCGCTGGACCCCCGCTTTCGCGGGGATGACGAGCGGTCGCTGCGATTCGTTTGCCTCGGATGCCTACAGCTTCGGACTCTCCACCGGCCCAAGGTAGCTTTCGCGCGCGCCCTTGCGCACCACTTCGATGCGCTGGAGCACCACGCCCGGGTCGATGCGCCACACGCGCATCATGCGGTTGCCCGCATCGGCGCGGTGGCGTGAAGCCCCGACGTACACACTGTCGCTCACCGCGCTTGTCCATGCCTTGAAATCGGCATGCTCGGGCGTCGGATCGGATTTCACGGTCACCACCTGCGGCGCCTCGCCGTCGATGGAAACGGCGTAACGCAGGCCACCGCCATGCTGGATATCCAGGGTCGGCGACATCACGACGCGGACCTCGAACTCGCCGTTGCGCGCCAGGTGGATCGGATACTCCAGCCAGGCGCCACGGTCGTCCGTCGTACCCGCCGCTGCGGTCACCGGGAACGAGGTGACGCCGGAGAGCGTGCGGCCGAGGTTCGGAATCGTCCGCCATTGCACGCCGGTCGGCGCGACGGCACGCGCATGGTGCTCGGCCTCGATGGCGATGCGGCCGTCGCTTTCGACGAAACCGTGGATGGCGGCGGTGTCGGCCGGCTTCACGATCGGCACGTCGATCGCGACCCGCGTGCCTTCGTCGCCGCGCAACGTGATGCGGGCGGCGTGCTGGCCTGCGGGGGCGGCGTTCCAGTCGACTTCGACGCGCAGCGGCTGGTCTTCGCGCACTTCGCCGGAGGTCGGCGTCACTCTCAGCCAGGGCTGCGAGGCATCGGCCGTGAAGTGGAAGGGCGCGCTGCCTCGATTGAACACCACCACCTCGCGCGAACGCGCGGCGAACGGGTCCAGCGCCGGCAGCACCGGCGTGGACTTCGCGCCCGGCCAGGCGGCCGTGTCGCCCTCGACCGTCACGCCCATCGACGCGCCGGCACGCGCGTCCACGCGTTCCAGTGTCGGCATGATGTTCCGGTCAGGCTGCTGCCACGAGGTGTAGCCGATGCGCGGCTGCGACATCATGTGGACCCACTTGCCGCCGGCGATGTCCTGCTCGTAGATGCGCGCCAGTTCGGCGTCACGATCGAACAGTGTGCGTGCAAGTTCGCCCTGCGCATTCGCCGAGACGCGGCCTTGCGCGGCATACAGGCGGTTGCGGCCGACGGCCACGTACATCGCGTTGAGGTTGGCGCTGGCGAGGATGGGGTATTCGACGAGCTGGTAGTACGCGTCGCGATACTGCGGCCCCAATGCGGCGCCTATTGCATGCGCACGCTCAGCCAGCGCGGTCCAGTCGGCGTTGATCCGCTGCGCTTCGCCGTCGTTGACCAGGCTCCACGTGTCGGGCGAGATCAGCTCCGGCTTGCGGCGCGCGTTGTACTGCGTGTAGCGCGTGAGCAGCTCGCCGATCTGCGCCGCGTGCTGCGCGCCGAACTGCTTGGCCGCCCAGTCGGCCGGGTAGCGTTGCAGGCGCTCCAGCGGGAACGCGTCGGGCTTCCAGGCGTAATCGAGGAAGAAGGAGATCGGGAACTCCATCGGCTTGAGGTCGCCGACGTTGACGATCCACAGCTGCCGCGCGCCGTACTCGTACGCCAGGTGCATCTGCTCCCAGGTGCGTTCGATCTGCGTGGTGTTGAGCCACTTGTAGTTGCGCGGCCCGCCGACGTAGTCGAAGTGGTAGTACACGCCGTAGCCGCCGCCGCGCGTGTCGCCGGGCTTGGGCAGGCGGCGGATGTTGCCCCAGTTGTCGTCGGCGAAGAGTAGCGTGACGTCGTCGGGCACCTGCATGCCGTCGTCGAAGTAGTCCTGCACTTCCTTGTAGAGTGCCCACACCTGCGGCGTCTGCGCGGCCGGCTTACCGGTAAGCTCGGTGAGGATGCTGCGCTGGTCGGCGACGATCGTCTGCAACAGTTCGATCGCCGTGCCCTGCGTCATCGGCTCGTCGCCGTCGCCGCGCATGCCCAGCGTGACCACGCTTTCGTTCGTGCCCATGCGCGAGATGCCCTCGCGCCAGAACGCACGCAGGCGCTCGTCATTCTTCGTGTAATCCCACGGGCCCTGGCCGTGGCGTTCCCATTCGACGTGGGCGCGCATCATCGGTTCGTGGTGGCTGGTGCCGATGACCACGCCGTATTCGTCGGCGATCTTCGGACTGAGCGGGTCGTCGTCGGCGAAGGCGCGGCCCCACATCGCGGGCCACAGGTAGTTGCCCTTCAGGCGCAGGATCAGCTCGAAGATGCGCTCGTAGAACTGGTGGTTCGGGCCGCCGTAGGTGGCCTTGATCCAGCCGCCCAGCGCGGGGTCTTCGTCATTGAGGAAGAGGCCGCGGTAGCGCACGTCGGGCGCATCGGTGAAACGTCCCGGCGCGATGTAGCGCGTTTCGCGCACCGGCACCGGCACGTCCGCCCACCACGACCACGGCGATACGCCCAGGCGGCGCGAGAGTTCGTACAGGCCGAAGACGGTGCCGCGCTTGTCGGCGCCGATGACGACGAGCGCGCGGTCGATGCCGGGCTCGGGGCGGTCGACGACCTGCAACAGGTAGCCTTCCCACGTGCCGGCGACGCCCGTCGTGTCGAGGCGTTTGGCCTTCACGATGCGGTCGATGCGCGCGCTGCGGCCGAGCGTGCCGGCAATGATCGCGGTTTTCGTCGGTTTTGCCTGCGCGGAGGCGCCGGCCACCTTGGCCAGGTCGCCTTGCAGGTCGCGCGCGGCACGCAGCACGCCGGGAAAATCCGCTTCGTCGGTGAGCACGCGCGCGGTGCGGCCGTGATCGACCAGTGCGAGCGCGCCGGCGACGGCGGTGTCGCAGACCGCCGCCGGTTGTTCGCAACCGCTCGCCGCGAAACCGGGCGCACTGGCGAGTATCGCCAGCGCGGCGACGGCGGCACGCACTCGCGTCACGGTGCCGGTTTCGCGGTGTCGCGCACGTACTCGCGCAGCCATTGCAGGGCCGGACGTTCGCTGCCGTCCTTGCGCACCAGGTACGCCTTTTCCTTCTGCCGCCACAGGCCGGGGCGGAAGCCCCACAGCGTCACGCCCTTCACCGCCGGATGCTCCCAGAACACCGGGAAGATGCGCTGGTAATCCTTGAGTTGCTGCTCGTCCGTGGGGCCGTCGATGTCCAGTTCGGTCACGTAGATCGGAAGGCCGGTCTGCGCGAGCGAGTCGAGGTTGGCCTTGTGCACCGACATCGGGACGTCGGGCGTCGTGGCGAACGCGTGGCCCTGCACGCCGATGCCATCGACGAGGTTTTCCTGTCGCAGCAGCTCGATGATCTCGCGATAGCGCTTCGTCGCGTCGGGCTTGTTGGTGATGCTGTAGTCGTTGATGAGCAGCTTGGAATTCGGGAAATGCTTGCGGGCCAGGCGGTAGGATTCCATGATCCAGTCCCAGCCGGTCGCGCCGCTGCCGCCGAGCGCGTTGATGTAGTTGCCGCCGCCCTTGTCGTCCTTGTTCGGCGGATCGTTGAGGGGCTCGTTCACCACTTCGACGTAGTCCAGCTGCGGATAGCGTTCGGCCACGGCGGCGAACCACTCCTCGATTTCCTCGCGTTGTTCGGCGACGGGGAGCTTCTCGATCCACTCCGGCTGCTGGTTGCCCCAGACCATCACGTGCATCTGGAAGGGCAGGCCGTTGTCCTTGGCGGCGAGATAGGCCTCGTCGAGCCCGCGCCAGTCCATGCGATCGCGCTTGCGTTCGACTTCGCCCCACTTGCCGGCGTTTTCAGGCGTGACCTTGTTCCAGTAACGCGCGAAGTCCTTCGACTGCGGTTTGCTGTACGCGCTGCCGAGGAACTTCGGCTGCCCTGCGGCCAGTGCGGTGCCGGCGTCCTGCGCGTGGACGATGGCCGGCGCCGCGGCGAGCAGCGCGCAAAGAATGGTGTGGCGATGTTTCATTCCGTCCCTCCTACGGATGAATGAGGTCATGCGGCTGCCGGCTTGCTTTCCAGCGCCACGGGTTTGAGTTTGGGGACCAGCAGGTGCACGACCAGCAGCGCGATCAGGTACGCGCAGCCGGCGATCAGGAAGATGCGGGCGTAGCTGCCGGTGGATTCCAGCTGCGCGCCGGTGAAGACCGACATCATCATGCCGCCCACCGCGCCGGCGAAGCCGCCGATGCCGACCACGGACGCGACCGCGTGACGCGGGAACATGTCCGACGGCAGCGTGAACACGTTCGCCGACCAACCCTGGTGGCCGGCCATCGCCAGGCCGATCAGCGCCACCGCGATCCACAGGTTGTCGACCTGCGTGACCAGCACGATCGGCGCCACGCACAGCGCGCAGATGAGCATCGCGCCCTTACGCGCGCGGTTCACGTCCCAGCCCAGGCGCATGAAACGGCCCGCGAGCCATCCGCCGGCGATGCTGCCGACGTCGGCCATGAGGTATACGACGATCATCGGCAGTCCGATGGTGGCGAGCGAAAGCTTGTATTCGGAGGCCAGGAACTTGCCGAGCCAGAACAGGAACAACCACCACACCGGATCGGTGATGAACTTGGCCGCGACGAAGGCCCACGCCTGGCGGTGGCGCAGCAGTTGCAGCCACGGCACCTTGACGCTCGGTTCGGGCGGATCGCTGCGGATGTGCTCCAGTTCAGCGGCCGAAAGCTTGGGCTGGTCCTCCGGCGTGCGGTAGGTCAGCAGCCAGGCCACCAGCCACGTCGCACTGAGCACGCCGGTGAACAGGAACGCCGCCTGCCATCCCCACGTCGCGGCAATGATCGGCACCAGCAGCGGCGCGAGCACCGCGCCGACGTTGGAGCCGGCGTTGAACACGCCCACGGCCAGCGCACGCTCGCGCCGCGGGAACCATTCGGCGACGGTCTTGATCGCGGCGGGGAAGTTGCCTGCTTCGCCCAGGCCCAACGCGAAACGCGCGAGCGCGAAGCCCACCACGGTGCCGGCCAGCGCATGCGCCATCGCCGCCACGCTCCACACGCTGATCGCGATGGCGTAGCCGATGCGCGTGCCGAAGCGGTCGATGATCGCGCCCGTGCACAACAGGCCGATCGCGTACGCGGCCTGGAACGCGGTGACGATGTAGCCGTACTGGATCTCGTTCCAGCCGATCTCGGTCTGCAGGAACGGCGCGAGCACGCCGAGCACCTGGCGGTCGACGTAGTTGATGGTCGTGGCCGCCAGCAGCATCGCGCACACGCGCCAGCGGTAGTTGCCGACCTTCGTCGTCGCGGCGGGCGCGGTGCCCTGGCTCAGATCGTTCATGCGCGCGCGCCTGCGTGAGGCATCGCGAAGGGCAGGCAGGTGTGATGCATCGTCGCGAACGTCCCCCTGCACACGCGCAGGTATTGAAAGAGGAAGAAAAAGTGGTAGCGCTATCATTAGCATGAGCGCCGGCGTGGGACCAACCGCGCTGCCACATCGCGTATCCAACCTGCTTTAAGGGGCCAACGTCATGCTGCATTGCAGCGAAAAGACGTTTCCAGGCCCCGTTTTCGTCATGTTGCTCCGCAGCGTGCGGTGAAAAAATGGTAGCGCTACCATCCGCCGGCACTGCTTCATGGGTCACCGCGTCAAACGGGTTTCAACCAGAACAACTGGAAACGGTCGCCAGTCCCAGGGGGACGGCCCGGATTACCAGCACAAATCACCAGAAAATCGGGAGGGGAGTACGGTGCAACACCAGGTGAAGAAGTCGACGTTGTCGCATGCGCTGAGCGTGGCGCTGCTGGGCATGATCAGCAGCACGGCGTTCGCGCAGGCACAGACGGAGCAAGCGGCGGCGCAGCCCGCCACCGAACAAGCGCAGGCGTCGCCATCGGCGTCGAGCGAGCAGGTCACCGAGCTGGACCGCGTGGTCACCACTGGTTTCCGCCAGAGCCTTGAGTATTCGACGCAGGCCAAGCGCGATTCCACCGGCTTCACCGATTCGATCTTCGCCGAGGACCTCGGCAAGTTCCCGGACGTGAACATCGCCGAGTCGCTGGCCCGCATCCCGGGCATCCAGCTCAACCGCGACGTCAACGGCGAAGGTCTGAACGTCGCCATCCGCGGCCTGCCCAACAGCTTCACCAAGACCACCATCAACGGTGCGTCGGTCGCCACGGCCTCGATCGGCCTGGATTCGACCAACCAGAACCGCGAAGTCGACCTGAACCTGTTCCCGACCGAATTCTTCAGCCAGATCAAGGTCTACAAGTCCCCGACGGCGGCGTTGACCGAAGGCGGCGCGGCGGGCGTGATCGACATGCGCAACGTGCGCCCGTTCGACCGTCCGGATTCGCAGCTGACCTACATCCTGCAGGCCGACTACAACGACATCGCCGAGGAAGCCAGCCCGCGCGGCACGGTGATCGGCAGCTGGCTCAACGAGGACAAGACCTTCGGCGTGCTGGCCGGCGTGACCTCCGCGCGCGGCAAGCTGGGCGTGGAAGGTTATGAAACGGTGGGCTGGACCAACCCGAACCTGACCAACGCGCAGTGCGGCAATGCCGCCGCGGCGACGGCACCGGGCGCCTTCCCCGCGCTGGGTCAGCCCTGCAATCTGACGGGTGGTAACGGCTGGCGCATTCCTGACTCTGTCGCCACGACTCCCTACACGACCGCCGCCGGCCTTGCGGGCCAGACCTTCAACGCACAGTGGCTGCGCGATCACAACCCGGGCCTGACCACGCAGCAGATCGGCGAAGCGCTGATCCCGCGCCTGGGCCGCCCGGTGCACATGTCCGGCGACCGCGACCGCGATTCGTTCCTCGGCTCGGTGCAGTGGCGCCCGGCCGACTGGGCCGACATGTACATGGATGTCCTGTACACGAAGGCCGAGCGCAGCAACGACCGCATCGACATGAACCTCATCGGCCGCAACGGCGCGATGATCCCGATGAACATGCAGCTGGACGCGAACAACGTCGTCACCAGCGCCACGTTCGCCAACGCGCAGTTCTTCCTCGAGGCCCGTCCGTACAACGAGGAAGTGCAGTACTGGCAGGTCACCCCGGGCGGCACGTTCTACTTCGCCGACGACGTCAAGCTCGACGTGGCGGGCAGCTACAGCCGCAGCTGGATGCGCCGCGACTCGCCGACGATCCTGTTCAACTCGCCGTTCACCACGATCCAGTACACCAACAACGGCGACATCCCGACCTGGACCACCGATCTCGACCTGAACGACCCGAACGCCGGCTGGACCTGGACCGGCGGCCGCGTCTGGGCGCAGAACGAAAAGCGCGTGACCGAGACGAAGGGTTTGAACGCCAGCCTGCAGCTGGGCGACGACCGCAACAACGTCGTCTTCGGCCTGGCCTGGGACCAGAACTACCGCACCATCGTCGGCTTCGGCGACACCGGTACCAGCTGGCAGCCGTATGCGCTGTCGCAGGTGCCGACCTCGGCGCTCCCGGGTTACATCACGCCGGGTCCGTTCGGCTTCGTGTCGGTGGATTTCGACCGCTTCATGGCGGACACGAACTACGCCTTCTATCGCGACAACGCACCTGAATCCAGCGGCGCCAACACCGGTGCGCCCACCGGTGGCTTCGACGAGGCCAACACCGCCGCCTTCATCATGGTCAACGGCGAGTCGGAGGTCTGGCACCGCACGATGCGCTTCAACCTCGGCATGCGCTATGCGCAGACCGACCAGGACATCACCGGTCCTGTGACCATCAACGGCGTGCGCAACTACCGGACGCTGACCGGCGATTACGCCGAGTGGCTGCCGTCGTTCAGTGCGGCGTGGGACGTGGCCGATAACGTCGTGCTGCGCACCTCGGCTTCGCGCACCATGACGCGGCCGAACCCGAGCTCGATGCTGCCGTCGACCACGTTCACGGATCAGGGTGCCCAGATTGCGAACCAGGGCAATCCGGATCTGACGCCGTACATCTCGACCAACTTCGACATCGGCGGCGAGTGGTACACCGGTGGCGAAGGCTTCGTCGGCGTGACGCTGTTCAACAAGCGCATCGAGGGCTACACCTTCCAGGGCGTGACCACCCGGCCGTTCACCAGCCTGGAGATTCCGTTCGAAAGCCTGACCGAAGCACAGCAGATCGCCATCAACAACCGCGGCGGTCCGAACGTGGCGACCGTGAACGTGCAGCAGCAGGTCAACGCCGATGCCGAGCTGGAGATCCGCGGCATCGAACTGATCTGGGTGCAGCCGTTGAACTTCGTGTTCGAAGGCCTGGGCTTCATGGCCAACTTCTCGAAGCTCAACATCGACACGATCGGCAAGGATTCCAGCGCGCTGGCCGGCAACGTCTACGGCGTCTCGCCGAAGATGTGGAACGCCACCACCTACTGGGAGAACGACGTCGCCTCGGTGCGCCTGTCGTACAACTGGCAGGAAGGCGCGGTAGGCACGGGTCCGAACCAGCAGGGCATTCCGTTCGCGCAGCTCTACGGCGAAGACCGCGGCCAGCTCGACCTGTCCTCCAGCTACACGCTGAAGGGCATCAAGTCCGAGCCGCAGATCTTCTTCAACGTGCTCAACATCACCGGCGAGGAACGCCGTTCGTTCTTCGCCTACGACAATGCGGTCAACGACATGTACGACCCGGGCACCACGTACACCATCGGCGTCCGCGGCACGTTCTGATCAGTCGCACAACATGATCCAACAGCGGTAACCTGCGGCCCGTTCCGGTGGAAACACCGGGCGGGCCGCGCTACTTCGGCCCCGCCGCGGCGGGGCCCTCGAATTCGAACGCCAGGGGCACATGAACAACACTTCCGAAACGTTGTCTGTCACCGAGAAGGTCGGCTACAGCCTCGGCGACCTCGCCGCGAACCTGATCTTCCAGACGCTGGTGACGTTCCTTGCGTTCTTCTACACCGACGTCTACCGCATTCCCGCGGCGACGGCGGCCACCATCATCTTCATCGGCGGCATGCTCGGCGCATTCGTGTTCACGCCGATCATCGGCATCGCGGCCGACCGCACCAACACGCGCTGGGGCAAGTTCCGGCCGTGGATCCTGTGGACGGCGATCCCGTTCGGTGTGTTCTCGCTGCTGGCCTTCAGCACGCCCGATCTCGCACCGGGCGCGAAGGTCGCCTACGCGATGGGCACCTACACGCTGCTGGTGCTGATCTACGCGGCCAACAACCTGCCGTACTCGGCGCTCAGCGGCGTGCTCACCGGGTCCATGGCGCAGCGCAACAGCCTGTCGTCGTACCGCTTCGTCGCGGTGATGGTCGCGCAGTTCGTCATCCAGGCGCTGCTGCTGCCGCTGGTGCTGATCCTCGGCGACGGCGACAAGGTGCGCGGCTTCCACAACACGATGATGCTGTTCGCCGTCGTCGGCACCGTGTTCTTCCTGATCACCTTCTTCACCACGAAGGAGCGCATCGTCCCGGCGCCGGAGCAGAAGTCCAGCGTGCGCCAGGACCTGACCGACCTCGCGCGCAACCGGCCGTGGGTGGTGATGCTGATGCTGACCATCCTGGTGTTCATGACGCTCGCGCTGAAGGGCGGCATGTACGTGTACTACTTCAAGTACTACCTGAGCGAGCCGCACCTGGCGGCGTTCCTCGAACAGGTCGGCTTCAACGGCTTCATCGCCGGCTTGAACTCGGTGCTCACCGGCGTCGGCCTGACCGAGTTCCAGTGGCCCAAGGACGCGCCGACCTCCGCGCTGAGCCTGTTCAATGCCGGCGGCATCATCTTCATGATCATCGGCATCGGCTTCTCCAAGCGTCTGGCCGACCGCTTCGGCAAGCGCGACGTCTTCGGCGGCGCGCTGCTGGTCTCCACGCTGTTCATGCTGGCGTTCTTCGTGTTTCCGCCGCAGGCGACGTGGGTGGTGTTCACCTCGCAGATCCTGCACGGCTTCTTCTACGGCATCACCATTCCGCTGTTGTGGGCGATGATCGCGGACGTGGCCGACTACTCCGAATGGAAGAACCACCGTCGCGCCACCGCCATCATCTTCTCGGCGATGCTGTGCGGACTGAAGATCGGCCTCAGCGTCGGCGGCGCCTCGGTGGCGGGCATCCTCGCCTACTACGGCTACAACGCGGACGCAGCGGCACAGGCGCCGCAGACCGTGGACGGCATCCGCCTGGCGGTCAGCCTCTACGCCTCGCTGCCGTTCCTGCTGTGCGTGGCGCTGCTGTTCCTTTACGAAATCAACAAGCCGATGGAATCGCGCATCGAACAGGAACTCACCGCGCGCCGTGCCGGCGCGGTGTCCTGATCCGCACCCGACCTCCACGCAACGCACCGGAGACCCCCATGTCCGACGCATCGCAGCAACCGGAAACCGACGACCTGCAGGCACTCGCCGCCAGGGCGATCTCGCAGCCGCTGGTCACGCACATCTACACGGCCGATCCGTCGGCGCACGTCTTCGAGGGCAAGCTGTACATCTACCCCTCGCACGACATCGACGCGGGCATTCCCTTCGACGACGACGGCTCGCACTTCGGCATGGAGGACTACCACGTCCTGCGCATGGATTCGCCCGATGGCATCGCGGTGGACTGCGGCGTCGCGCTGCACGTCAAGGACGTGAAGTGGGCGCAGCGGCAGATGTGGGCGCCCGATGCGGCGACGAAGGACGGCAGGTACTACCTGTACTTCCCGGCCAAGCGCGCCGACGGCGTCTTCCAGATCGGCGTGGCGGTGGGCGATCGGCCGGAAGGGCCGTTCGTGCCGGAGCTGGAGGCGATCGGCGGCAGTTACTCGATCGACCCGGCGGTGTTCACCGATGCCGACGGCGAAAGCTACATGTACTTCGGTGGCCTCTGGGGCGGGCAGTTGCAGAAGTACCGCGACAACGCCTACAACGCGACGCACGAGGAGCCGGGCGACTCCGAAGCCGCGCTCGGCCCGAAGGTCGCGCGCCTGAGCGCCGACATGAAGGAGTTCGCCGAGGCGCCGCGCGAAGTGCTCATCCTCGACGGGAACGGCGAGCCGCTGCGCGCCGGCGACCACGACCGCCGTTTCTTCGAGGCCTCGTGGTTGCACAAGTTCGGCGGCAAGTACTACTTCTCGTACTCCACCGGCAACACGCATTTCCTGTGCTATGCGACGGGCGACAGTCCGTACGGACCGTTCACCTATCAGGGCCGCATCCTGTCGCCGGTGGTGGGCTGGACCACGCATCACTCGATCGCGCAGTTCAACGGGCAGTGGTACCTGTTCTATCACGACTCCATTCTTTCCGGCGGCGTGACGCACCTGCGTTCGGTGAAGGTCGCTCCGCTGCATCACGAGGCCGACGGGCGCATCCGCACGATCGATCCCTATGGCGCCTGATGCGGCGATGGAACGACTTGCGCCGGGCCCGCTGATCACGCTGGCCCGAGGCGCGGTATCGGTGGACATCGCGCCGCAAGCGGGCGGGCGCATCGCGCAGATCCGCCTCGACGGTGTCGAACAGCTTGCCGGCTACCGCGACGACAACGCGGCGATGATCGCGTGGGGTTCGTACCCGATGGTGCCGTGGGCCGGGCGCGTGCGGCAGGGCGAATTCGCGTTCGAGGGCGAACCGCGCCGGCTCGCGATCAACCTGGGGCGACACGCGATCCACGGTGTCGGCTTCGCGCTGCCCTGGCGCGTGGATGCGCAATCGCAGCACCACGTCGAACTGTCGCTGGCGTTGCCGCAGGACGAACGCTGGCCGTTCGGCGGTATCTGCCGGCAGCGAATCGAAGTCGAAGAAGGCAGTGTGCGCATGACGCTGTCGGTAACCGCCGGTGCGCACGCCTTGCCGGCGGAACTGGGCTGGCATCCTTGGTTCCTCAAGCCGGAACGGCTGGAGTTCACGCCGAGCCAGTGGTATCCGCGCGACGCGGACGGCATGGCGACGCGTCCGCTCGCGCCACCTCCGCCGGGCCCGTGGGACGACTGCTTCCTCAACGACGCACCCGCGGTGCTGCATCGCGACGGTCGCCGCATCACGCTGACCTCCGACTGCGTGCACTGGGTCGTCTACGACATGCCCGAGCGCACGACCTGCGTGGAGCCGCAGAGCGGTCCGCCCGATGCGTTCAACCTGGAGCCGCGCACGCTGGCGCCGGGGCAGACGCTGGAGCGCTGGTTCCGCATTGCGTTCTGACGACTGAAGCCCTTCTCCCGCAAGCGGGAGAGGGGAGCATCAGTGCGGAACTCAATCCTCCGCGAACCGTGCCGTTAACCCTTCTGGGGTTTCGGGGCGTCCAATGTTCATCATCATCGGTTTCATCGTCGTGCTCGGCAGCGTGCTGGGCGGTTACGTGCTGGCGCACGGAAAGCTCGGTGCGCTGTGGCAGCCCTACGAACTGCTGATCATCGGCGGCGCAGCGTTCGGCGCGTTCCTGGTCGCCAATCCGATCAAGGTGGTGAAGGCCTGTGCCGCGGGCGTGCCGCGCCTGCTCAAGGGCACGCATTACAAGAAGAGCGACTACGTCGACATCCTCGCCATGCTCTACGACGTGCTGATGAAGGCGCGCCGCGAAGGCATGATGGGCATCGAGCGCGACGTCGACGATCCCGCCGCCAGCGAGTTGTTCGGGAAGTACCCGAAACTGCAGGCCGACAAACGCCTGATGGAATTCACCACCGACTGCCTGCGCCTGATGGTCAGCGGCAACTTCGAGCCGCACGAGCTCGAACAGGTGCTCGACATCGAGCTGGAAACGCACACCAAGGAAGCCAGCGAGCCGGCGCACGCGTTGCAGGTGCTGGCCGATTCGCTGCCGGGTTTCGGCATCGTCGCGGCGGTGCTGGGCATCGTGATCACGATGGCCTCCATCGGCGGCGAAGCGGCGGAGATCGGCAAGCACGTCGCCGGTGCCCTGGTCGGCACGTTCCTGGGCATCCTGCTGGGCTACGGTTTCGTCGGCCCGCTCGCGGCGGCGATGCAGCACCACGCGCACGAAGAAGCCAAGGCCTTCGAGATCATCAAGATGGCGCTGGTGTCGAGCCTGCGCGGCTATTCGCCGAGCGTGGCGGTGGAGTTCGCGCGCAAGCTGCTGTTCTCCGACACGCGCCCGGCCTTCGCCGACCTGGACGCGCACCTGCGCGCAAAGCGCTGACATGAGCGCCAAGCCGCGCCCGCTGGTCATCCTGCGACCCGTCAAGCGCGTGGCCGCGGGGCATCACGGCGGCGCGTGGAAGGTGGCCTACGCCGACTTCGTCACCGCGATGATGGCGTTCTTCCTGGTGATGTGGCTGGTCGGCATCGCCGACAAGCAGCAGCGCGCCGCGATTTCCGAGTACTTCAAGAATCCCAGCGCCGTCGTCGGCAAATCGCTCAAGCCTGCGCCGGGCGCCAACGGGCCGGGCGGCGCGGCCGATCGCCTGATTCCCACCACCAGCGTCGTCGCAGTCGCCGGCGGACACGGCGCCGAATTCGGCGCGCGCGAGCCGATGAAGCTGACGCCGCAGCAAGCCAAGGCGGCCGCACGCGCGGAGGAACAGCGCCGGCTGGACGCGCTCAAGCGCGCGCTGGAAGAGGCGGTGGAACGCAGCCAGGCGCTGGCGCCGTTCAAGGACCAGCTGATGATCGACCTGACGCCCGAGGGGCTGCGCATCCAGATCGTCGATCGCCAGAACCGGCCGATGTTCGACACCGCCAGCGCACGTCTGAAGGACTACGCGCACACGCTGCTGGGCGAGATGGGCGGACTGCTCAACGACGGCCACCATCGCATCGCGCTCAGCGGCCACACCGACGAGGTGCCGTTCCACCGCATCGGCGGCTACGGCAACTGGGAGCTGTCGGCCGAACGCGCCAACGCCGCGCGCCGCGCACTGGTGGAGGGCGGGCTGGAAGAAGGCCGCATCTCGCGCGTGGTCGGCCTGGCCGCGTCGGTGCCGTTCGACAAGACCCAGCCGAACGCGCCGATCAACCGCCGCATCAGCATCGTCGTGCTGAATCCCGAGGCCGAGAACGTGCCGCCGGCCGACAGCCTGCCGGGCACGGGCGCGCCGGCGCCGGGCGCCTTGCCCCAGGTCGCCCCGATCAGCGTTGCCCAGGCCTCGGCGTCCGAAGTTCACGGAAGCGGCTGATACCTCCTCCTTTGCACTGGACGGCGGAAACCCTTGCCGGTACGGTCGTGGACTTTCGACCAGGGCAAGGGGTAAGGGAATGCTCAAGACCGTCGTTTTCACGCTGGCGCTCGCGGTGTCCGCGACGCTTCCGATCGCGTCCGCCAACGATGTCCATCCGAACCTGGACGCCAACGCGATCCTCACCCAGCAGCACCAGATCCGCACCGAGGTCGAGCAGCGCAGCGGCCGCTACAAGGACCTTCCCGCGGCCGAGCGCGAATCCCTGCTGCGCGAGCAGGACAAGGTGTTCACCCTGCTGCGCGACCGTGCGGCCATCACCGACCTGCCCGAGTCGGACCGCATCGTCGTGTTCAATTCGCTGGAATCGATCTCGGCCATCGTCAATCGCGCGCCGGAAGAGAAGCTGGTCTGCGAGCGCACGCGCAAGGTCGGCAGCAACCGCACCGAGACCGTGTGCATGACGGCCGCCGAACGTGCCGCCCGCCGCGACGCCGCCTCCAAGATGGCCGACCGCAACGCCGCGTGCATGCGTTCCGGTGACAGCTGCGTGGGGTTCTGAGGGACGGTCATCCCCGCGCAGACGGGAATGACGGCTTCGTGGGGGCGTCTGGGGCGACCCCCAAACCGCAATCGCATCACATGGCCCGGGACGGGCAGGGGACTATGATCGGGCGGCATGCCCGACACCCCCACCGGAGACCCGACCATGAGCGAGCACGTCTACAAGCACCTGGAGCTGACCGGTTCGTCGAAGACCAGCACCGACGACGCGATCCGCAAGGCGATCGAACGCGCCTCGCAGACGGTGCGCAACATCAAGTGGTTCTGCGTGCAGGACGTGCGCGGCCACGTCGAGGATGGAAAGGTCGCGCACTGGCAGGTGACGATCAAGGTCGGCTTCACCCTCGACGAATGACGTGCCGATGCACGAAGGCCGCCCGCAGGCGGCCTTCGCGTCGCATCGCAATCAAGCCCCGTCAGTGCAGGCCGACCACCGCAGGCGGTGCCGCGAAGCGGTTCTGCGCGGCGACGGTCGGCGCGACCTCGTGCACTTCCGTGCCGGACAGATCGGCGATCTTGTAGCCAGCGGTCTGCATGGTGTGCAGCAGCGGGTTGTCGAACGGCCGGTCGATGCTCTTGCGCAGGTTGTAGAGGTGGCTGCGCAGCGTGTCCGAATCGGGCGACTCGCCCTTCCAGATCTCGCGCTCGATCTCCTGCCGCGACACCACGCGCGGCGATTCGCGCATCAGGATGCTCAGCAGCTGGAAGCCCGTCGGCGACAGGCGCAGTTCCAGCCCGGCGCGGTGCACGGTCATCGCTTCCGGGTCGAGCACCAGATCGGCCACACGCAGCGCACCGCCGCCCATGGCCTTGCGCCCACGGCGGATCAGCACCGCGATGCGCGCCTCCAGTTCCTGAATGGCGAAGGGCTTGGTCAGGTAGTCGTCCGCGCCGGCTTCCAGCCCGGTGACCTTGTCGTCGAGCGTGTCGCGCGCGGTGAGCATCAGCACCGGCGTGGAGCGGCGCTGCTCGGAACGGATGCGCCGGCACACGTCCAGGCCGTCCAGGCGCGGCAGCGTGCGGTCCAGGATGATCGCGTCGTAGGTGTTCTCGGCCGTCAGGCGCAGCGCGTCGGCGCCATCGCGTGCGAAATCGACTTCGTAGCCGCGGCCCTCTAGGAACTCGCCGACCATTTCCGCGATGGCCATGTGGTCTTCGACGATGAGGATGAGTCCGCCGTTGTTCTTCATGATGCCTCCGATAGGTGCGTGAAGGCTGCGAATCCGGCCGTGAAAACGACGTGAGCGGTGGCTGTATGCGATGGATGGAGGCTCGCGGTGTCGCGGCCGGCCCCGTTGCTCCCGGAAAGGCTCGATCGTCATTCCCGCCTTCGCGGGAATGACGGACTGTTTTTTCGCCACTGCGCGATCGATCGCCTGACCGAGCCCCGTCGTCGCCCGAGCCTTGAATCCCATTCAATACAGCCTTGCCGAACCGTCGCTTTTTCAAGGCATGCCCGCGCACTAACGTGGACGCACATCGAACGACAGGGAGTCTTGCCATGAACCTCTATTCCGGATTGCTGTTCCTGCACGGCCATGTTGCCGACGCCGACCTGGCGCGCTCGCTGGCCGGCGTCGAAGAGCCGGTGCCGCGCAAGGAAGAACGCGACACCGCGCGCGTGGAATGCGGTGACGGCCCGCGCCGTCGCTCCAGTTTCCACAACCATGCGGTGTCGTTCGTCTGCGGCACCACGGCGCTGTCGCCATTCCGTTGAACCCGGCCGCAAGGCACACTGGCGCCCTCACGGGGAGGGCGCCGGATGCATGCGGTCGAACGCTGGTTCGCGGACGGTTTTCAACGACTGCATCCGCGACTGCGCGAACTGCACCGCCACGGCGGTGAGCTGGAAGGCCTGATCCGCATCGAGTACGGACGCGCCGCCGCCGGTTGGCTGGGGCGACGCATCGCACGCCGCATGGGCCTGCCGCCGGGACGCGATACCGCACGTCTGCGC
Source organism: Lysobacter sp. FW306-1B-D06B (assembly GCF_038446665.1). NCBI lineage: Bacteria > Pseudomonadati > Pseudomonadota > Gammaproteobacteria > Lysobacterales > Lysobacteraceae > Lysobacter > Lysobacter sp. FW306-1B-D06B. Next base: position 1,397,237 of record NZ_CP151802.1, read on the forward strand.
GTGCGAATCGCCTCGGATGCGGACGTGCTGCACTGGCACCGCGTCTTCGACGACGCAGACGAAATGCCATCGACCTTCGTGCCCGTCGGCGGCTGGCCGTCGGGCTACTGGCGCGAAACGCTCGGCCCGATGCAACTGGCGCTGGCCGTGGAAACGAAGGACGGCGGATGGCAATGGCGCCCGTGCGCGGCCTGGTGGAACGGCATGCGCGTGCCGCTGGCGCTGCTGCCGCGCGTCGCGGCGGGAAAACGCATCGATCCGGGTGAAGGCTACGTGTTCGATGTGCGCGTCACGCTGCCGGGGTTGGGCTTGCTGTTCGCGTATTCGGGTCGGTTGAAGTCGCGTTCACTCACGCATTGACCGCTCACGCCAAAACGACGCAGGCGCGGTGAACCTGCGGGTCCACGCAACGAGGACCCGCCATGCCGCGATTTCCGATCACTGCCTTGCCGATGCTCGCGCTGCTGGCGGCATTCGTGCTGCCGTGTCGCGCGCAGGAACAGGTGAACGCGCCGGTCGCGCAGCTCGACCTGCAGCGTTACAGCGGGCAGTGGCACGAGATCGCACACCTGCCGATGTTCTTCCAGCGCCAGTGCGTGGGGGACATCACCGCGACCTACACGCCCAACGCGGACGGCACGGTCGGCGTGCGCAATGCCTGCCGCACCGAGGACGGCACGACCGATGTGTCAGAAGGCATCGCCCGGCCGGTGGAGGGCAAGCCCGGCGCGCTGGAGGTGCGCTTCGCGCCGGAGTGGCTGGCCTGGCTGCCGATGGTCTGGGCGGACTACTGGGTGGTGGACCTGGACCCCGAGTACCGCTGGGCGGTGGTCGGCGGCCCGGACCGGGAGTACCTGTGGATCCTCTCGCGCACGCCGGAGATGAACCGTGCGCTGTTCCAGCGGCTCAAGGCCAGCGCGGCCATGAAAGGCTATAACCTGAGGGAACTGAAGGTCATGGCGCCGCTGCGCTGACCGGTGCGGCCATCGCCTCCGCATCGGCGACGCGATCGGCCTAGAATGCGCGCCCAGGGAGCGTTCGAACCGAGTCATGTCACGTAATTCCAAGGCCAAGCGCACAGCGCGCATCAAGAAGGAGCCCGGCCGGCCCATCCGCCGCCTGGGCGGAGCGCTGCAGCCGCACGCGCAGTTGCTCGATGCCGACGACGCATCCATCGGCGGCGTGGCCTGGCGCGACGGCGAGTGGCTGCTGGTCCTGGGTGGACAGATCGCAGCACGCAGCGACAGCGCCGCGATGGCATTGGCGATGCTCAAGCACGTCGTCGCCCTGCAGGCACGCACGGGGCGCGAACTCCGCCTGGAAGCCTCGCCGCCGCTGCTGCACGCCGCGGGTCGCGAGGCTGCGGCGGCCGGACAGACGCTGGAGGAGTACCTGGCGGCACTGGAGCAGGAGCGCCTGGAGCGCGATTCGCTGGCGCCGATGCAGACGCCGTCCCTGCCGCATTGAACGCGTCCGCAGCTCCGTAACGCGCGTGGCCGAGGCCGCGCGTTCGCCGCGTTGATCCGGACACCGGACCCAACGGAGCGGTGACATGCGCATCCCGACCCTCGGCATCGCGTTGCTGACCTGCCTGGCCGCCGCCTCCGCATCGGCGCAGGACCTGCGGCCGGAGTCGCTGAAGCAATACGGCGGAACGTTCTCGCCGGCCTGCGGCGACCCGTCCGCGCCGCGCGTGCGCATCGCCGCCGACGGACTGGAGATCGCCCACGGCGCACGCAAGCTGCGCACGCGCGTGACCATGGACTCCTACACCAGCTTCGGCGCCGCCCCGACCTCGCCGGTGCCGGAGGGCTACCGCGTCGAATTCATCGGCGACGACTTTTCGCTCTACGTGTTCGAAGACGCCAAGGGGCAGTTCGTCCCGCTGCAGGACTACGTGCCGGCCGCGGCGCCCGTGGTCGGCGCGCAGGCGATGAAGGCGCGATTCGGACGCTGCCCGTAGCGCCGCGCGGCATTCACATCGCCTTCGCGCGCCTGCATCGAGGGATGAAGTGCGCGCGCGCATGGGCCATCCTGTCGGCCTCGCGGCGGCCCCACCGCCGGAATCGGAGGCGACATGGAACTGGGCATGATCGGACTGGGCCGCATGGGCGCGAACATGGCGCAGCGGCTCGTGCAACATGGGCATCGTGTGGTCGGATTCGACCCGGGCGTGCAGGCGCGCGAACGCGCCGCGCAGGCGGGCATCGAACCGGTGGAGTCGCTCGCCGCGATGATCGATGCGCTCGCCGCGCCGCGCGCGGTGTGGATGATGGTGCCGGCGGGCGATCCGGTGGATCGCACCATCGCCGATCTGCTATCGCAGCTCGCGCCGGGCGATGCGCTCATCGACGGCGGCAACTCGTTCTACAAGGACACACTGCGCCGTTCGTCGATGCTGGCCGAACACGGCATCGCCTACATCGACTGCGGCACCAGCGGCGGCGTGTGGGGATTGAGCGAAGGCTACAGCCTGATGATCGGTGGCGAAGAAACCGCGGTGGAACGCCTGCGCCCGCTGTTCGAAGCGCTGGCTCCGGCGCCGGATCGCGGCTGGGGACGCGTCGGGCCGAGCGGAGCGGGTCACTTCACCAAGATGGTTCACAACGGCATCGAGTACGGAATGATGCAGGCCTACGCCGAAGGATTCGCGATCATGCAGAAGCGCACGGACTTCGCGCTCGACCTGGCGCAGATCGCGCAGATCTGGCGCCACGGCAGCGTCGTGCGTTCCTGGTTGCTGGACCTGAGCGCGAATGCGCTGGAACGCAACCCCACGCTGGACGGTATCGCGCCCTTCGTGGCCGATTCGGGCGAGGGGCGCTGGACGGTGGCCGAGGCGATCGAACTGGACGTATCGGCCCCTGTGATCACGTTGTCGCTGCTGGAGCGGTTGCGTTCGCGCGAGGACGATTCCTTCGCCGACAAGCTGCTCGCGGCGATGCGCGGGGAATTCGGCGGGCACGCGATCCGCAAGGAGTGATCGCGCGCTACGCCGGGCTCCGTCCGTCGGCGTGCGCCATGCCGCAGCGCCGCATGGCCCTACGCTTTCGCCGGACCCTCACGCCATACGACCGGAGATCGACCATGAGCACCGCCATTTCGTCCCCGCGCCCCGTGACGTACTGGATCGTCGCCGCCCTGGCGCTGCTGTGGAACCTGCTGGGCGTGCTGATGTTCTGCATGCAACTGGCGGCGACGCCGGGGCAGATCGCGATGATGCCGCCGGAGCAGCGCCTCATCCTCGAATCGACGCCGTCCTGGTTGCAGGCCGCTTACGGCGTGGCGGTGTTCGGCGGCGTGCTCGGCGCGATCGGGCTGCTGATGAGCAGGCGCTGGGCGGCGACCTTCTTCCTGTTGTCGCTGCTGGGTCTGATCGTGCAGATCGTCGGCACGTTCACGGTGACGCCTGCATGGGCCGCGCTTGGACCGGCGGGGCTGATCATGCCGATCCTGCTGTTGCTGATCGCGCTGTTCCTGCTGTCGTACGCGCGACGTGCCGCGGCGCGCGGCTGGCTGCGCTGAGCGATCGCGCGCTTGCCGTCAGGGTGCGCCGGGTGACGTGCCCGGCGTGCCGCGCAGTGCGCGTGCCTGCGCACGCATGCGCTCGGTGAGGTCCGGGCTGGCGATGCAGCCCGCATCGGTGTACGCGTCGATGGCCCGTGCGTGCGCCGTGCGGTACTGGGCGGATGCACGTGCGAACACCGCGCGCTGTTTCGCCGCACTCAGCGCCCGCGCAAGTCCGGCGCAGCGCAGGCCCTGCGCGTAGGCGCTCGCGCCATCGGTGCGGATGACGAACACCTGCGGCTGCGATGGCAGGTACGACACCTGGAACTCCACACCGGGCTGCGGAAACAGGTAGCCCTCGCCCGGCGCGGGGTGAAGTGGCAACGAAAAGCCGTCGAAGCGCGCTTCGACCGTGCTGCCGTTGACGGCGCGGATCAGCGCGTCGTAGCGCTTCACGGGCTGGCCGTTCATGCGACTGCGGGTGTCGTGCACGGCCACGATGGTGCCGGTGCCGTGCTCGCCGTGCGCGTCCAGCAGCCGCCCCAGCAGGCGTTGACCGAAGAACATGTTGCCGAACGCGAAGGCCACGATCAGCACCGCGACCGCACTCCACGCCGCAGTCCGCCGCTTCTTCGCGATCACGATGGCCGGCAGCGCCAGGCCCATCATCACCATCATCACCGCGATCTTGTGCGCCACGGCGAAGTGCAGCGCGACGATCAGTGCATCCATGTCGGTCCCCCCGGGCCGGCTCGGTTGGTCGACAGCATAGGGCAAGGGTGCCGAGGGGAATCGCGCACTGCGTCCGGTTCCGCATTGGCCCGCGTGCGGGACGGCGCTTCCCTCCGCGCCGGACTAATCGAGCGCAATGCATGGCGGTAGGCTGGACGCCCCCCTACAGGAACTGCGCGCATGGCGATTTCCACCCATCAGATCATCGTCCCCACCGTGCAACGCGCGCTGCGCAACCTGCGCCATGTGCTGGAAGTCGGGCAGGCGCACGCGCGCCAGAAAGGCATCGCCGACGACGCATTGCTGCAATCGCGCCTGATCGACGACATGGCGCCGCTGGTGCGCAACGTGCAGATGGCCACCGATACCGCGAAGAACGGCATCGCGCGCATGGCCGGCGTGGAAGCGCTGAAGTTCGAAGACGACGAGACGAGCTTCGAGCAGCTGTATGCGCGCATCGAGCGTGCGATCGACTACATCGGCACGTTCACCGCCGAACAGGTCGATGCCGGCGAGACGCGCACCATCACGCTCAGCACGCGCAGCGGAGGCGATCGTCATTTCGAAGGCGCGGCCTACCTGAGCGAGTTCATGCTTCCGAACTTCTTCTTCCACTGCACCACCTCCTACGCGATCCTGCGCAAGGCCGGCGTGCCGCTGGGCAAGACGGATTTCCTCTGGCCCAAGTGAGCGCCCGAACACTGCGCGCGATGCGGTGTGGAACAATGCGAAGCGTCGCGAAGCTCCGGCACGGTGCCGGCGCGATGTCCGCCGGCAAGGGAAGCTCCGCATGAAGGCCCATCGCATCGCCGTTGTCTGCACCGTCGCGCTCACGCTCGTCGCCTGCGCCACGACGCCCGCGCCCGAGCGCAATCCGCTGGCGGCGTGGCGTCCTTCGCCCAACCACAACCCGCGCAGCGCGCAGATGATCGTGCTGCACCAGACCGAAATGGAGAGCGCGGAAGCGGCGTTGCTGACCTTGCAGACGCGCAACTCGGGCGGACGCGTGAGTGCGCACTACCTCATCGGCGACGACGGTCGGCTGTACCAGCTCGTCGCCGAACGCGAGCGCGCGTGGCATGCGGGCGCCTCGCGCTGGGGCGGCGTGGCCGACCTCAATTCCGGTTCGATCGGCATCGAGCTGGACAACGACGGCGTCGAGCCCTTCAGCGATGCGCAGATCGCCGCGCTGTTGCGGCTGCTCGATGACATCACCGGTCGACTGGATATCCCGCGCCACCTGGTGATCGGTCACGGCGACATCGCGCCGACACGCAAGCGCGATCCCAGCGCGCTGTTTCCCTGGCAGCGGCTCGCGCAGGCCGGGTACGGTCTGTGGCCGCGCGCGAATTCGGCACCGGCGCCGATCGGTTTCGATCCGTGGGCGGCGATGCGTCTGGTTGGCTACGACCTGCGCGATCCGGAAGCCGCGCTGCGCGCCTTCCATCGCCACTATCGCGGCAACGAGGAAGGGCAGTGGCTGCCGGGCGATGCGGAAATCCTGTTCGACCTGCAAGTCCAGCTGATGCAGATGCCGGACACGCCGGCGCCGTGAGGATCAGCGGCGCAGCCGGTAGATGACCGCGCCGATCACCAGCGCGATCGCCGCCGCGATGAGGTTGGCGACCTGCGCGCTGGCGAGCAGCCCGATGCTCAGTGCGATCGCCGCCAGCGGAATCAGTGGCCCACCCGGCAGACGCAGCGCGCCGTCGCGGTCGCCGTGGCGGTGACGCAGCACGAGCACTGAACCTGCAGTGCCCAGGTACGTGCACAGGCGCGAGACCACCGACAGCAGGGCCAGCTGCACGAACGAGCCCGACAGCGCCAGCGCCAGCGAAATCACGCCGATCAGCACGATCGCCGTCACCGGCGTGCGGAAGCGCGGGTGGATCGCGCCGAGCCAGCGCGGCCCGTAACCGTCCTGCGCAAGCGCGAGCAGGTAACGCGGCGCCATCAGCACGGTGTTGCTGCTCGTGCCCAGGATCGAGATGCTCGCGCCCACCGTCATCAGCAACGCCAGGCCTTCGCCGCTGAAGCGCGAGGCGGCCTCGGCCAGCGGTGTGGACGATCCGGCCAGCCCGGGCAGCGTGCCCAGCGCGACCCACTGCACGCTCACGTAGACCAGCGTGACGGTGGCGATCATCGTCAGCAGGGCGAACGGAACGTCGCGGCGCGGATTGCGGTATTCGCCGGCAGCCGCGGGCAGGTTCTCGAAACCGGCGTAGGCGAACAGCAACAGCAGCGCCGCTTCGCCCAGGGAACGCACCGACAGCGGTGCGCCTGCCGGTGCGGCGAGTGAGGCGTCCACGTGGAAGGCGCCGATCGCGACGAACAACACCAGCGGCACGAGCTTTCCGATCGCCAGGAGTACGCCGGCATTCGCCGCCGCGCGCACGCCGATTATGTTGATCGCCACCAACAGGCCGAGCGAGCCGGCGACGATCGATACGCGTGCCCAGCCCGTGTCGGCCGCCGGCCAGAAATGCGTGACTGCTTCGGCCAGGCCATTGGCGAGCGCGGCGGCGGTGGCGATGCGCGTCAGCAACAGCATCCAGCCGACTTCGAACCCCACGAACGGGCCGAACGCCTCGCGTGCATACAGGTAGCCGCCGCCGGGGCCGTCGAAATAGCTCGCCGCCTGCGCGTAGCACAGCACCAGCAGGCTCACCGCGAAGCCGGCGAGCAGCACGGCCCACAGGCTTGCCGGCCCGAGCAGTGCCGCCGCGGCGGCGGGCAGGAGGTAGATGCCGCTGCCGATGACGTCGTTGATCGAGAGGCCGACGATCTGCCATCGACTGACGGCGCGCAGCGTGCCGGGCGACGTGTCTGACTGCTCCAAGGGCGTTCCCGTGGTCGGCCAGTGCCGAGAGTGCCCGTCCCGCGGCGCCGGCGCCAGTCTCCCTTGCAACCTCGATCAGCAAAAAGGCCGCCGGTTCTCACCGGCGGCCTTGGTCGTATGCAGACGCGTCCTGACTCAGAAGTCGTAACGGACCTGCAACTGGGCCAGGTCCAGATCGGTGTCTTCGATCTGGAAGCGGCTGTACTCGCCGCGCAGTGCGACGTGGTCGGTGAAGCGGTACTGCACGCCCAGGCCGTAGGTCGGATCGGTGCCGCTGTCGTCGCTATTGCCGACGACGGACGGAATCGCCGTGTCCAGGTCCCAGCGCTGGATGCCCGCCTTGGCGTAGGCGGAGAACTTGTCGGTGATCGGCAACGTGCCGACGGCGGTCAGGTAGACCGAGCTGGCTTCCAGCTCCGGGCCCGCGCCGCGCGGCTCGAGCTTGCCGAAATCGGCGTAGCCGCCCTCGAGTCCGAAATAGCGGTTGAACTGATAACCGCCGAAGACCGAGAACGCGGTGTCTTCATCGTCGTAGGCACCTTCGTCCACGAAGGACTGGCCCACGCCTGCACCGGCGTAAAAGCCCTTGTCGGCGGCCTGCGCGCCAAAGGCGGCGGCGCTGGCGATGACGGCGACGAGGGCAGTGGACAGCAGCTTGTTCTTCTTCATTGCGAATGGACTCCTGCATCGGGGCGCCGCGAAGGGGGGAGGGAGCGGCGGTTCCGTGCGACGGGCCCTGGCGGAATGCCTGGACGGCCGTCGCTGCACGGAGGAGATGGGAGTTCCATGCGCGGAACAAAGGCCGGAATCGGGGGATGCTCTGTCCCGCGACTGGAACTTTCCGGCGCGGGACGTGCGTGGGCGCGATCGCGCGGTGCGGCTTTACCCAATCTGGCGCTTGGCGTGAAGGCGCGTCGCGTGGTGATGCGCGCTCCTAAGATCGAACGCCGTGCCGCGCGGGGAGCGTCGTGCGCGTGGCAAGCAACTCCCGCCCGATGCGGGGCCCACATCATCAAACAGGGAAGGCACTCATGAAGACATGCATGCTGGCGTTGGCCGTATTGGCAAGCCTGTGCGCGACGCCCGCCATGGCGCGCGAATCCACCGCCGCGACGGCGCCTGCGCGGGAGCAGGCGAAGCCGCAGGAAAGCCAGGTCGCCAAGGCCGACGAAGAGCGCCTGATCTGCGAGCGCGTGAAATCCACCGGCAGCCACAAGGTCGAACGCGTGTGCAAGACCGCCAAGCAACGCGCTGAAGAACGCGAGAGCGCGAAGACGCGGGCCGGCCAGCAGGCGACCGATCGCATGATGCAGACGCGCAGCATCTGCGCGAGCCCGCAGTGCGCAGGCCAGTGACGCCATTGGCCGCATTCCCGTCATAAGCAGAATTCGCAGCGCACGGGGTTAAGCGCGCGTGCATGGCCGGACTCCGGGCGCGCTGGCATTCATCCGGCCGGGCGCACAGTCGGGTCGCGGTCGGCACCGATGTTCGGTGGCGTCCGGCGAGCCCCGCGAGAGGGCGGAACCTTCGGGTGTGTGGCGCGAAAGGCGGCTTCGGCCGCCTTTCGCTTTTCAGGGCGATCGACGGCCAAAGTCCGGGTTGGAGCGCGGCCCCGGCGTTGCGCATGCGACAATACGGCCACCATGAACGAAGCCTCCGCCCTTGATCTGGCCCGCCTGCGCCGCAGTTGCTCGCAGTGTTCGCTGCAGCAGCTCTGCCTTCCGGCGGGCATCACCGGGCCGGAACTGGAGCGCCTGGACGACATCGTCCGCCGCCGTCGCGCCATCGGCCGCGGCGAGCGCTTGTTCCGCATCGGCGATCCGCTTGCTTCGGTGTACGTGGCACGCGACGGTGCGTTCAAGACGGTCAGCGTGACGGAGGACGGTGAGGAGCAGGTGCTGGGCTTCCACTTGCCGGGCGAACTGATCGGCCTGGATGCGTTGGGCGGCGGCGCGCACCGATGCGAGGCGATCGCACTGGGCGAGGCCAACGTGTGCGAAGTGCCGTTCGACCAGCTCACCGAGATCGCGGCGCAACTGCCCGGCCTGCAGCAGCAGCTGCTGCGCGTGATCGGCCACAGCCTCAACCGCGATCACGACCACATGGGCATGCTGGTGCGGCGGCAGGCGAACGAGCGCATCGCGTTGTTCCTGCATGGCCTGACCGAGCGTTTCCGCCAGATCGGACAGTCGCCGACCGCATTCAAGTTGCCGATGAGCCGCGAGGATGTGGCGCGTTATCTCGGCCTCGCGCTGGAAACCGTCAGCCGCGGTTTCACGCGTTTGCAGGAAGACGAAGTGATCCTGGTGCACGGCCGGCGCGTGGAGATTCTCGACGTCGAAGAGCTGACGCGCCTTGCGCACGGTGCCGAAGCGGACAACGCATCGCGCGCGCGTCGCGCACGCTGAGCCCGCTCTCTCAGGCGATCCCGTCGGTACTTCCCTGTCGGCATCACGCCGACGGCGTGACACAGCCCAGCGCGGAAAGCACCGCGTGCAGTTCCGGCACCTGCATCAGCCACGGGGCCGACAGCGTGAGCAGCCCTGCGGCCATCACCAGCGCTGCGCCGGCATTGCGCCATCGCGTCTGCAACCAGCGTCCCAGGCGCGCGCCACTCCAGGTCAGCGGCAGCATCACCGGCAGCGTGCCCAGGCCGAACGCCGCCATCGTCAGCGCACCGCCGAGCGCACTGGCCTGCAACCATGCGGCCGCGAGCAGCGTCGTGCTCAGCCCGCACGGCAGCCAGCCCCACAGCACCGCCAGGCCCAGACGCTTCGCGCGCGAGTCCGCAGGCAACAGACGCGCCTGAAGCGGCTGCAACCAGCGCCACATCCGCGCGCCGGGACGCCCCAGCGAGGTGAAGCGACCGTGGCGGTCGAACAAACGCAGCGCGACGATCACCAGCACCAGCCCGACCAGCATGCGCAGTGCGGTGGCCAGACCGTCCAGCCGCGCCACGCCGACGATGCCGTGGCCCAGGCCACCGGCGATTGCCCCGGCGATGATGTAGCCGCCGACACGTCCCAGGTTCGCTTCGATCGCCGGTGCGACCGACCGTTGCGCCGTTGCGGAAAAGCCCGTGGCGATGCCGCCGCACATCGCGGCGCAATGCGCGCCGCCCAGCAGTCCGCTGAGCGAGGCCGCGCCTAGCGTCAGCCAGTCAATCGTCATGACGTGGCGGGTCGTCGTTCGGGATGGCGCGCTCGGGCGCGCGCATGGGCAGCGGGTCGTCGCGCAGGATGTCGATGGCCGGTGTGTCCAGGTCGTCGAACTGTCCGCGCCGCACGGCCCAGACGAAGGCGCCGATGGCGATGCCCAGCAGCACCAGGCTGATCGGAACGAGCAGGAGCAGGATGTTCATGCGGACCTCCGCGTGTCGTCGGCGTCGCGCCGGCTCAACCGCAATGCATTGAGCGTCACCAGCAGCGAGGATGCGGCCATGCCGACCGCCGCGATCCACGGCGTGACGTGGCCGGTCGCGGCCAGGGGGATCGCGAGGATGTTGTAACCCAGTGCCCAGGCCAGGTTCTGGCGGACGATGCGTTGCGTCCGTCGCGCCAGCACGATCGCCTGCGGAACGCGCAACAACGAGGGGCTGGTGATGACGAAGTCCGCCGCCCGCTGCGCCAGCGCGGCGCCTTCGGCCATCGCGAGCGAGACGTCGGCGCCTGCCAGCACGGGTGCGTCGTTGAGCCCGTCGCCGACCATCGCCACGATCTCGCCGCGTGCCTGCGCCGTCCGCACCTGCGCCAGTTTCTGTTCGGGCGTCTGGCGCGCATGGAACGTTTCGATGCCGACCTGAAGTGCGAAGCGCGCGACCGCGCCGTCCGCGTCGCCGCTGCAAAGCTCGACGGCGAGTCCCGCGCGATGCAGGGCCGTGATCGCGGCGCGGGCATCCTCGCGCATGGTTTCGCGCACCGTCATCCGCGCGAACGCGCGCGTGCCGTCGCCGAGCCAGAGCGCTCCGTCGTCCACGCCTGACGCGGCGAACTCGGCGCGGCCCAGCCGCCAACGCACGCCGTCGATGTCGCCTTCGACCCCTTGGCCGGCGACGCTGGTGACGTGCCGTGCGGCGAGGTCGGTCTCCACATGCGCGAATGCCTGGGCCAGCGGATGCGCGCTGCCGTGTTCCAGCGCGGCCGCGATGGCCAGTGCCCGCGCCTGGTCCATGTCGACGAAGACGGCGACGCGGTCGAGTTCGGGACGGCCGTTGCTCAGCGTGCCGGTCTTGTCGAGCATGACGCGATCGATTCGCGCGAGCGTGGACAGCGCATCGCCACGCAAGCCGAGCACGCCCATGCGCGCGAGCGCGCCGTGGGCAGTGGTCAGCGCGGTGGGGATCGCCAGCGAAAGCGCGCAGGGGCAGCTCACCACCAGCAGCGCCAACGTGACTTCCAGTGCGCGCGCTGGATCGTGCACGCGCCACCACGCGTACGTAGCGGTGGCGCACAGCAGCAGGGCGATGACGAAGCCGCCCGCCACGCGTTCGGCGACGCGCGCCAGCTGTGGCCGCGCGGACTGCGCCTGCTCGACCAGCCGCGTGAGCTGCGACAGCCAGGTGTCCGCGCCGGTGCGCGTCACGCGCACTCGCGCGGATTGCTCGCGGCAGACGCTGCCGGCCAGCGCCGCGTCGCCGGGCTCGCGTCGCACGGGCGTGGATTCGCCGGTGATCAGCGCCTCGTCGAAGGACGCGGCGCGATCCAGAAGCACGCCATCGGCCGGCACGGCTTCGCCGGCGGCCACGCGCAGCACGTCGCCGACCACGAGTTCGCCCAGCGGAATCTGTTCCGGCGCGCCGTCGCCCCGCTCGCGCAGCGCCAGCGCAGGGCGCGCACGCGCGAGCGCATCGACCTGCGCGCTGGCGATGCCGCGCGCGCGCTGCTCGAACATGCGTGCCACCAGCAACAACAGCACGAACATCACCGCCGCGTCGTACCAGACATGCACGCCGCCGCGCAGGGTTTCGACCAGGCTGGCGAAGTAGGCGAGCAGGGTGGAGCCGGCGATCAGCGTGTCCATGCCGATGCGACGGCCGCGCAGTTCGCGCCACATGCCTTCCAGGAACGGCCAGCCGGAATAGAACACGACCGGCGTGGAGACGAGGAAGGTGATCCAGCGGAAGAAGTCACGCGTCGCCGCAGGCATCTGCTGGGCGCTGTCGAGGTAGAGCGCTTCGGCGAACATCATCGCCTGTATCGCGCCCAGGCCTGCCACGCCCAGTCGCATCAGCCAACGCCGGCGTTCGATGCGCTGGGCCTGCTCGCGTGCGTCGCCGGTCGCCAGCCAGGGGCGATAACCGAGCGCGGCGAGGCGCTGCATCAACGTGGAGAGCGCGGTGCGCTGCGGATCCCACGCCACCGTGATGCGACCGGTCACCGCGTTCGCACCCGCATCGAGCACGCCGGGCAGGCGCCGCAGCGCGCGATCGATCAGCCACGCGCACGCGGCGCAGCGCATGGCGTCGGTGAGCACGGTGATCTCGCGTCCGCCGGGCACGGTGCGACTGTGTTCGGCGAGCACGACATCGCGGTCCCACGCGCTGAAGTCCGTCGCCTCGGCCTGCACGCGTCCGGCGGGCGAGGTGCGCAATTGGTAGTAATCGCCCAGCGCGGCATCGCGAATCCACGACGCCGCCGCGGCGCAACCGCTGCAACAGAAGGCGCGGCCGTCGGCGCGTACCGCGTCGGGCGGCAGCGACTCGCCACAGTGCTGGCAACCGCCGGCTTCGGCGGCGCGCGTGTCCCGCAGGGGCAGCGCCGCGTCCATCGTCATTCGCCGGCGAGCGCCGGCGCCAGGTGCGCGGCCTGCTGGCCGGCGACGAGGCGGCCGTGCAGACGCCACTGCCGGTCGTTCGGGGTGAGTTGCAGGAGCCAGTCGTGGTCGAGCGGGAGGTCCACGTCCGCGTGCCAGCCCAGCTCGCTGGGCCGGAGTTCGAGCGTGCGGTCTTGTGTGGCCTGGCTCGGGTGCGACAGCGCGAGGGTCAGCGGCACATCGCGCGGCACCTGGCCGTCGCCGAAACCACCGTCCACGGGCAGCAGCTCGACGCCACGGCGATCCACGCGCAGCACCGCGGAGAGTTTCATCTCCCGCGCGCGCTCGTCGGGGCCGAGTTCGGTCGTCTGGATCTGCGCGGTGCGCTGCACGGTGTCGATGACGGCGTCGTCGCCGCCGCTGCGCAGCGCGATCACGACCAGCCCGACGCCGGCCACCACGGCCAGGATCGGCAGTCCGATCACCAGCCACATCACGGGATTGCGGGTGCGTCCGCGCTGTTCCATCACATCGGTCCGAAGAAGTTGGATTCCACGTTGGCGCTGGCCGCGCCGTCCGTACGCTCGACATGGAAGGTGACCGGCTGCTTGCCGTGTACGTCCTTCGGTGCCGACAGTACCAGAGGCAGGTTGAGCACTTCCTCGGCGGCGGCGTCGATGGTCTGTTCGCCGCCCGCCAGCGTGATGCCGGCCTGGCCCTGCGCGCGGATGCGGAAGCTTCGCGGCTCCATGTCCTTGTTGATCAGCTTGAGCGTGTAGGTGTTCTCGATGCGCTGGTCAGCCGTCTCGCGGTAAAGCGCGTTGCGGTCGCGCAGCACCTCCGCGATGAGCGGACTGCGATGGCCGACGCCCCACGCCCAGGCCACGCACAACGCGGCCAGCAGCGTGCCATAGACGAGCACGCGCGGACGCGCCACGCGCGTGGGCTTGCCGTCGATGGCGTTCTGCGTGGAGTAGCGGATCAGGCCCTTGGGGTAGCCCATCTTGTCCATCACCGAATCGCAGGCGTCGATGCACGCGCCGCAGGCGATGCACTCGTACTGCAGGCCATTGCGGATGTCGATGCCGGTGGGGCAGACCTGCACGCAGATCGTGCAGTCGATGCAGTCGCCCAGTTGTTCGGGCGCGAATTTCGGCAGCGGTTCGGCGGTGAGGCCGACGTCGGTGACGGCGGTGGTGCCGGCGGCCTCGAGCGCGACGGCGTTGCCCTGGCGCGCGGCTCGGAACACGTAGTTGTAGGCGGTGGCGACATCGAGCAGGCCGCGCGCGCGTTCGAGCACGCTGCCCAGGCCGCGCTTGCGCGGGCCGCGCGGTTCGCCGCGCATCGGGTCGTAGGCGATGATCAGGGTGTTGCGGTCGAACATCGCGCTCTGGAAGCGCGCATACGGGCACATGTACTTGCAGACCTGCTCGCGCAGGAAGCCGGCGTTGCCCCAGGTCGCCAGCGCATAGAACAACACCCAGAACGTTTCCCAGCCACCCCAGCCCGGTGCCTGCCCGAACAACGGCACGCGTGCGGCCAGGTCGGTGATCGGCGTGAAGAAGCCGACGAAGGTGAAGCCGGTCCACAGCGCGAACACCAGCCAGAGCAGATGCTTGGCACCCTTGCGCAAGACCTTCGTGCCGTTCCAGGGGCCGGCGTCGAGCTTCATGCGCGCGTTGCGATCGCCTTCGGTCCAGCGCTCCATCCACAGGAACACTTCCGTCCACACCGTCTGCGGGCAGGCGAAGCCGCACCACAGGCGGCCGGCCAACGCGGTGAAGAAGAACAGCGTCAGGCCGGCGATGATCAGCAGCACCGAGAGCAGGAAGAAATCCTGCGGCCAGAAGTTCAGCCCGAACACGTAGAACTTGCGCGCCGGCAGGTCGAAAAGCACCGCCTGACGTCCGTCCCAGCGCAGCCAGGGGAACACGTAGAACATGCCCAGCAACACCACGACCGCGACATTTCGCCAGGTCTGGAACACACCGCTCACGCTGCGCGGGTAGATCTTGCGCTCGCTGACGTACAGCGCGCTGCCGGTGTCTTCGACAAGGTCGATCGTGATTTTCTTGCTCATTGCAGGTCCGGTACTACTCCGGCCGAAGCGGCCGGTTGAAACGACTGGCCGGGCGCAGCAGCACCCAGGTGAATGCGCTGGAGGCGGCGGTGGCCACCCAGAACATGAAAAAGCCCAGGCTGTACCCGAGCGTGCGCGTCATCGGCAGGTGGGGGAACGTCATGTCGCGCAGTGCGAGCGGGTCGACGAAGGCGAAGAACACCATCGTCGCCACGCAGGCGGCAAAGAAGCTTGGCCAAAGGATCGCCCCGAGCCGCTGCGAGAGCGGTCGGGGCGGGTGGTCGAATCGCGGTTCCTGCACGGTCATGGCGTGCCCCTCATGGGGTGGTCACTTCGCGGCGGTAATGGGAGGCTTGGTCGGGTGGGACAGCGACCAGACATAGGCCGCGGCCAGGCGTGCGCGGGTCTCGCCGAGCGTCTGGCGCCATGCGGGCATCACGCCGTGACGGCCGTTGCTGATCGTCTGGCGCAGGCTGTCGCTGCTGTTGCCGTACAGCCAGTAGTCGTCGGTGAGATCCGGCGCGCCCATGGCGGTGTTGCCCTTGCCGTCGACGCCGTGACAGGCGATGCACACGCCCTCGTAGAGCGACTTGCCCTGAGCAGCCATGTAGTTGTTCTGCATGCTGTCCGGATCCGACAGCGTGCGCACGTAGGCCGCCACGTAGTCCACCGCGTTGTCGCCGCCCATGCCGGTCAGCACCTTGCCCCATTCGGGCATCACGCCTTCGCGGCCGTCGAGCACCGAATGCAGCACGTCGTCGGGCGTGCCGCCCCAGTGCCAGACCTGGTCGGTCAGGTTGGGATAGCCGATGGCACCCTGCGCGGTCGAACCATGGCAGGTGGCGCAGGTGTTGTTGAAGATGGAGCGGCCCAGCGCCACGGCCTTGGGATCATGCGCGATGACGTCGATCGACTTGCCTGCGTACGGCGCGAAGGCGGCTTCGAGCTTGGCGTCGTCGCGTGCCTTGTCGGCCGCCTGCTCCTTGGCGGAGCTCCACCTGCTCACGCCTGCATACGCGCCCAGGCCCGGGAAGTAGATGAGATAGCCGATGGCGAAGACGATGGTGATGTAGAACAGGTTGATCCACCACCGCGGCATCGGTTTGTTGTACTCGGTGAGGGTGCCGTCCCACACATGGCTGGTGTCGGTGGGGGCGGGATCGCCCGGCCGGCGCTTGCCGGTCCACCAGATCAGCCACACGCAACCCAGAATATTGATCGCGACCAGCGCGATCACGAACCACGACCAGCCGGCGCTCATTGCGGCATCTCCTTACTTTCATCGAGCGGCAGTCGCGCCGCCGCTTCGAATTCTTTCTTTCGTCTCGGGCTCCACACCCAGATCCAGCCGGCCACGAACAGCACCAGCAGCACGGTTGTCACGATTCCGGACAGCATCTCAGCCTCCCCTCGGCGCATGGCGACCGAGACCTTGCAGATAAGCGACGACGGCGTCGAGTTCGGTCTTGCCCTCGACGGCAGCCTTCGCGCCGGCGATATCGGCGGCCGTGTACGGATCGCCGATGGTCTTGAGCGCACGCATGCGGTCTTCGACCTGCGCGCCGTCGACCGTGTTCTTCGCCAGCCACGGGAAACCGGGCATGTTGGATTCGGGCACGACATCGCGCGGGTTCAGCAGGTGCACGCGGTGCCAGTCGTCGGAGTAGCGGCCGCCGACGCGTGCCAGGTCGGGCCCGGTGCGCTTGCTGCCCCACTGGAACGGACGGTCGTAGACCGATTCGCCCGCGAGCGAGTAATGGCCGTAGCGTTCGGTCTCGAAGCGCAGCGTGCGCACCATCTGCGAGTGGCAGTTGTAGCAGCCCTCGCGGACGTAGACGTCGCGTCCGGCGAGTTGCAGCGCGGGGTAGGGCTTCACGCCCGGCAACGGTTCGATGGCTTCGGCCTGGTGCATCAGCGGGACGATTTCCGCCAGACCACCGAAGGAGACGGCCACGGCGATCAGCACCGCCATCAGGCCGACGTTGGTTTCGACTTTCTCGTGAGAATGACTCATCTGGGCGGCCTCAGGCGTGTGCGTTCGCAGTGTCGGGCGGAAGCACGGGCGTCGGGACGAGGTCACGCGCCTGCTGCCAGGTACGGATCACGTTCCAGGCCATCACGAACATGCCGCTCAGCACGATCACACCACCGGCCAGTCGGCCCAGGTAGTACGGATACGTGGCGTTGAGTGCTTCGACGAAACTGTAGGTCAGCGTGCCGTCGGGGTTGGTGGCGCGCCACATCAGGCCCTGCATCACGCCGGCGATCCACATCGAGGCGATGTAGAACACCACGCCGATGGTGTGCAGCCAGAAGTGCAGGTCGATCGCCTTCACCGAATACATGCGCTCCTGACCCAGCAGGCGCGGCAGCATCGAGTAGACGGCGCCGACGGAGATCATCGCGACCCAGCCCAGCGCACCGGCGTGGACGTGGCCGACGGTCCAGTCGGTGTAGTGCGAGAGCGAGTTGACCGTCTTGATCGACATCATCGGACCCTCGAAGGTCGCGATCATGTAGAACGACACGGCGACGATGAGGAACTTCAGGATCGGATCGGTGCGCAGCTTGTCCCATGCGCCCGAGAGCGTCATGACGCCGTTGATCGCACCGCCCCAGCTGGGCGCCAGCAGCACCAGCGAGAACACCATGCCCAGCGACTGCGCCCAGTCCGGCAGCGCGGTGTACTGCAGATGGTGCGGGCCGGCCCACATGTAGATGGCGATCAGCGCCCAGAAGTGCACGATCGACAGCCGGTACGAGTAGACCGGGCGATTGGCCTGCTTGGGGACGAAGTAGTACATCATTCCCAGGAAGCCGGCGGTCAGGAAGAAACCGACCGCGTTATGCCCGTACCACCACTGCGCCATCGCATCGACCGCGCCGGTGTAGAGCGAGTACGACTTGAACGCGCCCACCGGCATCGCCAGGTTGTTGACGATGTGCAGCAGGGCGATGGTGATGATCATCGCGCCGTAGAACCAGTTGGCCACGTAGATGTGCTTGACGCGGCGCTTGACGATGGTGCCGAAGAAGACCACACCGTAGCTCACCCACACGACGGCGATCAGCAGGTCGATCGGCCATTCCAGCTCGGCGTATTCCTTGCCCTGGGTGAGGCCCAGCGGCAGGGTGACGGCGGCGGCGACGATTACCAGTTGCCAGCCCCAGAACGTGAAGGCTGCCAGCTTGTCGAAGGCCAGGCGCACATGGCACGTACGCTGGACGACGTGGTAGCTGGTGGCGAACAGCGCGCAACCGCCGAAGGCGAAGATCACCGCATTGGTGTGCAGTGGTCGCAGTCGGCCGTAGCTGAGCCATGGGAGGTCGAAGTTGAGCGCCGGCCAGTACAGCTGGGCGGCGATGATTACGCCTACCAGCATGCCGACGATGCCCCAGACCACCGTCATCGCGGTGAACTGGCGCACGATCTTGTCGTTATAAGTTTCGGGTTGGGTTTGCATGGGTAGGCACTCCCGAGCGGTAGGCCGGGGTCGGCGGCATGTTAGGAACCCGTTCACATTGGGCGCTTGATCTCGATCAAAGCGCCGGCCACGCCATTCAAACGCAACCGCGCGCGCGCGGAGGACCGTTCGGCGGCTGTCAGGCGCCGACCGCGTGGGGCTGGATGAAGCCACTGGCGATGCCGACGGCGACCATTGCGATCAGGGCGATGGACAACCCGATGCGACGCGTCAGGGCGTTGACCGCGCGCTTGCTCTCACCTCGGTCGGTGAGCATGTAGAACAGCGCGGCGCCGAGGTTGTAGACGATCAGGGCGAGGAATCCGACAACGATCAGGGTCTTCATGGGCAGCCCATCAGGTAGGAGAGAGGGAGGACGCGCGCGCCAGCCAGCGGATGCGAGCGACCAACGCCACCGCCATCACGCCCAGGTACAGGCCATAGGCGATCGAGGTGGCGAAGACCTGCTTCCACATCGGGCCGAAACCCGCGTCCGCGTGCGCCATGCCCCAGTACATGCCGCCGAAAGCGGCGGCCGTTGCCAGCGTCAGCGCAACCGTGTCGAACAGCGAGCGGGCCGGGCCGCGCGGTTGTCGCGGATAGCGCCAGAACAAAACCGACAGCACCGCGAACCACGGCGCGAACAGGATCAGGGCGAGGTGCAGCTGGACGCCTTCGGACACGGCAGGCTCGGGCGGGGGAAGTGGCCGCAGTCTAGGGCGACCGTATCAGTTGAAGTAGAATCAGAATTCGACAGAAAAACCGTATCAGTTGCCTCCCGGTGAAGCGCTACGAAGCCCTGGCCGACGATCTGGCCCGCTCGATCCAGTCCGGCGTCTTCCACCCGGGGGACCGCCTGCCGTCGGTGCGCCAGACCACGGCCGCGCGCCGGCTCAGCCCGTCCACGGTCTTCCAGGCGTACTACCTGCTGGAGGCGCGCGGCCTGATCGAGTCACGCGCGCGTTCGGGCTACTACGTCGCCGCCCACCCGCCGCGCCTGCCGCCGGAGCCCGAGGCCGCGTCGCGACCGGACGGGGACTCGCGTCCGGTGGACGTCAGCGATCTGGTGTTCGAGGTGCTGCAATCGGCGATGCGGCGCGAGCTGGTGCCATTCGGCTCGGCCTTCCCCAGCCCGCTGCTGTTTCCGCTGGCCCGCCTCGGCCGTGCCGTCGCCTCGGCCGCGCAGGAGCTGGACCCGTGGAGCACCGTGGACGACCTCACGCCCGGACTGGGCGAACTGCGCCGCCAGATCAGCCTGCGTTACTTGATCGACGGCATCGAGGTGCCGGCCGAGGAAATCATCGTCACCAACGGTGCGCTGGAAGCGTTGAATCTGGCCATTGCCGCGATAACCCGTCCCGGCGACGCGGTGCTGGTGGAATCGCCCTGTTTCTACGCCGCGCTGCAGTCGCTGGAGCGCAACGGCCTGCGTGCGGTGGAAGTGCCCACGCATCCGCGCGACGGTGTCGACCTGGAGGCTCTGGAGCGGTCGATCCTGCGCCATTCGCCGCGCGCATGCTGGCTCATGCCGACGTTCCACAATCCGCTCGGCGCGACCATGCCCGATGCGGCCAAGCGGGATCTCGTCGCGCTGCTCGCGCGACACGGCATCCCGCTGATCGAGGACGACGTCTACGCCGAGCTGCACCACGGCGCCCAGCGTCCGCTGCCGGCCAAGGCGCACGACCGCGAGGGCGGCGTGCTGCATTGCTCCTCGTTCTCCAAATGCCTGGCGCCGGGCTACCGCATCGGCTGGGTTGCGGCGGGCCGGTTCCGCGAGACCATCGCGCGCAACAAGCTCACCACCACACTCAACACCAACGTGCCGGCGCAACACGCGATCAGCCGCTACCTGCAGGGCGGTGGCTACGACCGCCACCTGCGCCGACTGCGCGCCACGCTCGCCGCGCAGCAGGCGACGTACATCGAGGCCGTTGCGGCCTGCTTTCCGGAAGGCACGCGTGTCACCCGTGCCTCGGGCGGTTACTTCGCATGGATTGAACTGCCCGACGGGCGCGACGCGCTGGCGCTGCACCGTCGCGCGCTGCAAGCGGGGATCAGCATCGCGCCGGGTCCGATCTTCTCCGCCAGTCGCGGCTTCGGTCATTGCCTGCGGCTGAATTTCGGGCATCCGTTCGATGCGCGCAGCCAGTCGGCGCTGGAGTCGCTCGGGGCGCTGGCGCGTACGGCGCGACCGATCGGTTAGCGCCTTTGCTGCTTGGAGAGGGGCGCGCGCGGGCTTTTCGTTGCGTTGCTCTATACCGTCCGCGAGAACCGCGCGGGTGCCGCTTGCGGCTGGCGCAAATACCCGTCGAAGCACATCGCGATCACCCGCAGCAGCAGGCGGCCTTCCGGCGTGGCGACGATGCGTTCGGGCTCCACCCAGACCAGGCCGTCGTCCTGCAGTGGCTGCAGGCGACGCAGGGCGTCGGCGAAGTAGTGCGTGAAGTCGATGCCATGCGCGCGTTCGATCGCGTCGATGGGCACTTCGCCCTGGCACATCAGACGCTGGATCACGTCCGCGCGCAGCTGGTCGTCGGCGCTCAGGCGCAGGCCGCGCCACACCGGCAGGCGCGGTGCGTCGATGGCCTGTTCCCAGCCCGGAAGATCGCGCGGGTTCTGGCTGTAGCTGTCGCCGATGTGGCTGATGGCGCTCACGCCGAAGCCGACGAGGTCGCAATCGGCATGCGTGGTGTAGCCCATGAAATTGCGATGCAGGCCGCCGCGCGCTTGCGCCAGCGCGAGTTCGTCGTCGGGCAGTGCGAAGTGGTCCATGCCGATGTAGACATAGCCGGCGGCGGTGAGGCGCTCGATCGCCAGGCGCAGCAGATCAAGCTTGAGATCCGCCGACGGCAGGTCCTCGGCGCGGATCTGCCGTTGCGGCTTGAACAGCTCCGGCAGATGCGCATAGCTGTAGACGGCCAGACGCTCCGGGCGCGCGTCGATCACGGTGTCGAGCGTGCGCGAGAACCCGTCCAGGGTCTGCAACGGCAGGCCGTAGATCAGGTCGACGTTGACCGAGCGCATGCCGTGGTGGCGACACGCGTCGATGATGGCCAGCGTCGCCGCGACGTCCTGCTCGCGGTTCACCGCGCGCTGCACGTCCGGGTCGAAATCCTGCACGCCCAGGCTGGCGCGATTGAAGCCGGCGTCGGCGAGTTCGGCGATGTCGTCGGGCGTGAGCTCGCGCGGGTCCAGTTCGATGGAGATGTCGCGGTGGGCGGCATCGCTGAAGCGGAAGTGGTCGCGCAGGTCCTGCACGGTCGCACGCAGCTGCGCGGGAGTGAAGAAGTTGGGCGTGCCGCCGCCGAAATGCAGCTGCACCACTTCGCGGTCCGGATCGAACAGGCCGGCCATCATGCCGATCTCGCGCGCCAGTCGCGTGCGATAGGGCTCGCTGCGCGAGCGGTCGCGCGTGATGATGCGATTGCATCCGCAGTAGAAGCAGGGGCTCGTGCAGTAGGGAACGTGCACATAGAGCGAGAGGCGGCTGGGAATCGGATCGCCGTTGCTCGCCTGGGCGGCGTCGACCAACTGCGCCGGGCCGAAGTCCTGGCTGAACTGGGGTGCGGTGGGATAGGACGTGTAGCGCGGCCCCGGCCGGTCGTAGCGGCGCAGCAGTTCGGTCGGAAAGGGCGGAAGGGTGGGCATGGCGCGCAGCCTATCGAGCATGTCGCGGGTCGCTTTGACCTGAATCAAGTCGCTTCCGACCGTGGTGGTTCAGGCCGCGCCCGCCCCGATGAACGGGCGCCCGCGTTGCATCGCCGTTCGGGCGGGGCGCCTAGAATCCGCGCCATGGCCCGGCTTCGCGCTCCCGCCGTCGTGCTGCTCTGCGTGCTGCTCGTGCTCTGTGCGATCGGCCAGGCGCAGGCGCGCACCGTATATAGATGCGTGCGCGATGGCACCGTCAGCCTGTCGACCGCGCCCGAGCCGGGCTCGCGCTGCACGCCGAAGCAGATCGACGACAACGCCGCCGCGGTGCCCAACCTGTTCGGCACCGGCGAGGCGGTGAGCGGCGTGCTCTACGAACGGATGCAGGACGGCAAGCCCGTTTACGGCACGCGCAAGCTGCCGGGCGCCGTGAAGGTGCTGTCCTTCACCGTGCCCGCACCGCCGGGCGAACCAGCGCACGAGGGGCTCGGCCGATTGGGACCGCCGAGGCTCGACCGATATCCGAAGCAGTTCCGCGCCGCCGCCAAAGCGACCGGCGTGGACGAGGCCTGGCTGCGCGCGATCGCCCACGCCGAGAGCGACTTCGATGCCGCCGCCGTTTCGCCCAAGGGCGCGCAGGGCGTGATGCAGCTCATGCCGGAGACGGGCCGCGAGTACGGCGTCACCGATCCGTTCTCGTACGAGCAGTCGATCATGGCCGGCGCGCGTCACCTGCGCGCGCTGATGCGACGTTACGGCAACGACATGACGATGGTGGCCGCGGCCTACAACGCGGGCATCGGTGCGGTCACGCGCTACGGCGGCGTTCCGCCGTATGCCGAAACGCAGGCCTATGTGGTGAAGGTACGCACGCTCCACGGCCGCTATCGCGATGCGCTCGGCAAGCCGCTCGCAAAACAGTCCGCGCGCGGATGGGCTTCTCCTTAGCGAGCGCAGCGGCGGCGCATTACGCCATCGCTTTGGTCGATTCGTAAGGAAGATGCACGGCACCTGCGGTTGCCAGTTGCGATTCGATGCCGTCGAGGAATTCCTTGTCGCCATCGAGCACGACGAGGATGCGGCCTGCCTGGATCTCCTCGTCGAACTTGCGACGGATCGGATCGGGCAGCGATGAACCCACCAGCGCCGATGCCCACGATCCCACCAGCGCGCCCGCCACCGCCGCGGCCGCGGCACCGGCCAGCGTGAGGCCGATCGGCGTGATGACGATGGCCGCCAGTCCCGCCAGCAGTCCCGCTGCACCGCCATAACCCGCGCCGCGCAGTGCAGCGGGAATCAGGTCGGTATCGGCTTCCTTGCGGTCGTTGGGGATCTCTTCCAGCTCGATGTCCGATCGCGCGACGAGCAGGATGTCGTCGTCGCGCACGCCGGCGCCGCGCGCTGCGTTCATCACCGACTGCGCCGTGGCCAGATCGGGCGTGCTGAAAACATGGCGAACCTTCATCGCTCCCTCCCGCACGGATTCATGGCGACGCGATGGCCGAAGCTTTGCCGCGCCGGAGTTACCGGGACGTGATGAACGCGGGCTTGCACATGGCGGTGTTAAGGTGCGCGCATCTTCCGCACATGCGAGCCTGCAATGCGTCCTTCCGCGCGTTCCTCCATTCTTCTCGCCGCGTTGACGGGCGGGATGCTCGTCGCCTGCCAGCCGTCGTCGCCTCCCGCGCAGGAGCCAGCCGCGCCTGCCGCGCCGCAGGTCACTGCCGATACCTCGCAGCAGCCGGCGCGTTCGACCGATCAGCCCGCGACCGACGCACCGACCGTCGCGCCCGCGATTTCACCCGCGGCATTCGCCGACAAGGTGTGGAAGGTGAAGTCGTCCGGTTCGGTGGAGCCCGACACCGTGTATGCCTTCCTCGGTGACGGCACGCTGGTGATCGATTCGCCCAACGCAACGCCGATGCACGGAAAGTGGAGCTTCGAGAGCGGCAAGTTGACGATGGTCGAAGAGGGCATCGCGTATCCGACCGACATCCTCAAGCTCGACGCCAACGAGCTGCATCTGCGCAGCCATAACCCCGGGCAGCCCGTGGATATCGTCTTGACCGCCGCTCCGGGCGAGGCACTGCCGAGCGCCGCACCGGAGAAATGACCATGCTGCCCGCCGTCGAAGTCCTGTGCCCGTACTGCGGCGAACCGCTTACATTGCTGATCGACGACTCCGCCGGCGCGCAGACCTACATCGAGGATTGCCAGGTGTGCTGCCGGCCGATGGTGGTGCGCGTGCGCATCGACGAAGAGGGGGCGATCGACGTCGACGTGGGCAGCGAAGACGAGGCGTGAGCGGGCGCGGAAAACGTTTCCGCTCGGCGCGCGTTGACTTCGGTCGCCGGTGAAGGTTGTGTTCGGTTCAGTTGCGGCACGCGAGGGCAGGCAACTTAACTTCGGTGCGCGTCACATTCCCGGGCCGATCGCATCGACAATCGGCCTCGCGCCTACCGGCAGCGCCGGGCGCGGTGGTTAAAGCAACGTTGCGTTAACACTCGCGCGCGCCGATACGTTCATGCGGAGGTGGGCAAGGTCGATCCGTGCGGCACGCCTTGGGGCAGGCACGCGCAGAACTTCCTTCATTCCAGGAGACACCGCATGACCATCCGCAACCGCAAGCCGCTCATCGCCGCCGCCGCCCTGGTGGCCGTCCTTTCAGCGCCGCTTGCCTTCGCGCAGTCCGCCACCCCGCAGTCGCAGGATCCGGCCGCCGCGTCGGCCGCGCAGCCGGCATCGGGCGCACCGGCGAAGAAGAGCTGGTCGGACGTGGACACCGACAAGAACGGGTCGCTGAGCAAGTCCGAAGCTTCGAGCGTGCCGGCGCTGGGCCAGGTGTTCGACCAGGCCGATGCCGATGCCGACGGTGCGCTGACCGCCGACGAATACAAGGCCTACGTCGCCAAGGTGCAGACCGGTGCCTCGGGCAGCGGCAGCGGCGGCAAGTAACCCGCACACGCGTCATCGATCCCGTCCAACCTGCGCATTGTTGGACTCCGGCAGGGGCGGCTTCGGCCGCCCCTGCTTCGTTGTGTCCGGCCCCGCGCGCGGCGTCGAATAGACTAGGCACATGAGCGAAATCCAACTGATCGGCTTCGACGCCGACGACACCCTCTGGCGCAGCCAGGACTATTTCGACGAAGCCCAGCTTGAGTTCGAGCGCATCGTCGGTGCCTACGTCGACCTGCGCGATGCGCGCGTGCAGGACCGCCTGTACGAAGTGGAGAAGCGCAACATCGCGCTGTTCGGCTACGGCGTGAAGGGCATGGTGCTGTCGATGATCGAGGCCGCCGTGGACATCACCGCCCAGCGTATCGCCGCGCAGGACGTGCATCGCATCGTGGAACTGGGCAAGGGCTTGCTGCGCCATCCGGTGGAGCTTCTTCCGGGCGTGCGCGAGGCCGTGGAAACCATCGCGGCCGACTTCGACGTGGTGCTGATCACCAAGGGCGACCTGTTCCACCAGGAAGCGAAAGTGCGCCAGTGCGGCTTCGCCGATCTGTTCCGCCGCATCGAGATCGTCAGCGAGAAGGACACGGCGACCTACGCGCGGCTGCTGGAAGAGTTCGACCTGCCGGCGCAGCGTTTCGTCATGGTCGGCAACTCGCTGCGGTCCGATATCGCGCCGGTGCTGGAACTGGGCGGGTGGGGCATCCACGTTCCGTACCACACCACCTGGGCCCACGAGAACGAGGCCGAAGTGGCCGATGCCGCCCCGCGCCTGCGCCGCATCGGCAGCGCGCACGAGCTTCCGGCGGCTGTGAAGGCCCTCGCCGCGCAAGCCGGCTGAACGGGTTCCCCAACGCCGGCTGAGCGCTCCCGGCAGACCCCGGCTGGGTTAGAAAATGGTTCATGGCGCCGGTCGCATCTTGGCTCCGGGGCCCGCAGGGTGCGGGCCAACAAGGAGCGCAGACATGGCCACTGTCCTGACCCGATGGTTCGCCCCTGTGGTGCTGGCGGTGGGTGTGGGCGCGGCCGCGATGGCCCCGACGCCCGCGCGCGCCGACGACGACTGGGCGCGCGTGATCGTCAGCGTCGCCGATGTGATCTACCACGGCGGTTATCCGTACTACCGATACGACCGCGGCTATCGCGACCGGCTGATCGTCGTGCACGACTATCGCGGCGCCCCGACCTACTACCGCCGCGTCTACCGGGCGGGCCCGCCTTACGGCAACGCCTACGGCTACTGGAACGCCCCGCGCGGCAACTGCAACAAGCACGGCAAGTGCACCACGCGCTACTACGACGCCCGCTACGATCACCGCTACGACGATCGCCGCTACGGCCGTCACGACGACCGCGCGTATTACTACGGCGACCGCCGCTGGGACGACCGCCGGTATGATCGCCACGACCACCGCGACCGGGACGATCGCCGCTGGCGCGACGACCGCGACGACTGATCATGGCCGTGGACCGCAACGGAACGCCCGCGTGGCGTTCCTTCGATGACGAAGGGAGCTTGCCGATGGCGATGACCTGGAGAGCACGGATGGGCGCGCTGCTGGTGGCGGCCGCGGCCACACTGGGGTGGGGCACCACCGCCTCGGCGCAGGACTACACCTTCGGCTGGAATCCACGCACGGGCGATGTATGGGTGGACACCTGGTTGTCCGACATGAACCGCTACGGCGCGCGCTATCGCGATCCGTTCGTCGACGAGATGGTTCGCTACTACGGCGCGCCCCGCGACCTGGTCAACGACCTGCTCGGAGAGCGTCGCTGGGCGCCGGGCGATGTGTACTTCGCCTGCGCGATCGCCTCGGTGCTCGGCCGTCCGTGCCGCTATGTGGCCGATGTGTGGGAGCGCGACCATGCGCAAGGTTGGGGCGCCGTCGCGCAGGGACTGGGCATCAAGCCCGGTTCGCCGGAGTTCCACCGGCTGAAGAAGGGCTTCGTTCCCAGCTACGACCGCTGGGGGCGGGGCATCACGCTCGACAATGAGCTGTCCCGCGATTTCCCGGGACGTGCGAAGGAGCCCGCCCGGCCGAAAGGCCAGGCCACGGGGACGGCGAAGAAGCACGCTGCGCCGGCCGGTCAGTCCAATGGACAGGGCAAGGGCAAGGGCAACGGCAACGGGCACGACAGCGGCAAGGCGAAAGGACAGGGCCAGGGCCAGGACAGCGGCAAGGCGAAGGGCCAGGACAAGGGCAAGGGCTGAGCCGTCGTGCGGCCTATGATGGCGGCATGAACATCGCCACCCTTCGCATCGTCGATTACGCGCCGCGTTGGCGCGAAGACTTCGCCCGCCTCAACATCGAATGGCTCGAACGCTGGTTCACGGTCGAGCCGATCGACCGTGAAGTGTTGGGACACCCCGAACGCCACATCCTCGCCGACGGCGGCCATGTGCTGTTCGCTGTCGACGGGAACGGTCACGCCATCGGCACGGTTGCGCTCAAGCGCGAGTCGGAGGGCGTGTACGAACTGACCAAGATGGCCGTCGCCCCCGAGGCGCGCGGTTCCGGTGTGGGCCGCGCCCTGATGCAGGGCGCGCTCGACGCCTTCCGCGCGCGCAACGGCCGCGAGCTGTTCCTGGAGTCCAGCAGCAAGCTCGGCCCGGCGCTGGCGCTCTACGAGAGCGTGGGCTTCCGCCATCACCCTGCGCCGCGCCCGGGTTCGCACTACGTGCGGGCCGACGTGTACATGGTGTGGGAACCTGCGGAGCCTCGTTAGGCAGCCGCGCGACTGACCGCTCAGGCCGGACTGTCGGTCACGGTGAAGTCGATGATCACCACGCCGACCTCCCGCTGCCGGTATTCCACACGGATGCCTTCGCCGTAGCGTTGCGCGATTTGTTGCAGCAGCGGGACCGGATCGTGGTCGTTGAAGAAGCGCATCGTCTCGCCGGGCGTCAGTGCGTCCAGCGCGCCGAAGATGGAGGCATGGCGGAAGCGCTTGCTGATGCCGCGCGCGTCGAAGGGGTACTGGTTCATCGTCGTGTCATGACTGGTGGAGTGCATGCCATTCGCGCATGACGGCCGGCGGCGCGGTATGACATGGGTCAAGCCGAACGCGAACAGGTGCGCCAGGGGTGCATGCGTGCTGCTGCTTGATAAAAATCAAGGTGGAACCGGCCCGGGCCACGGACGATGCCGGCCATGGTTACCTCGCGTGTTGTCTTCGATCCCGAGCTGCTCCGGCGCTACGACCGCCCGGGGCCGCGCTACACCTCGTATCCGGCGGCGCCGCAGTTCAAGCCCGGATTCGGCGAAGCGCAGCTGCGCCAGGCCGCGGCGGCGAGCAACGGCGATCCGATTCCACGCCCGCTGTCGCTCTACGTGCACGTGCCGTTCTGTGCCAGTCCCTGCTTCTACTGCGGGTGCAACCGGATCATCTCGCGCGACAAGGCACGCGGCGAGACTTACCTGACGCGGCTGTATCGCGAGATCGGACTGGCGTCGGCGATGTTCGATCGCGATCGCGAAGTGGTGCAGCTGCATTTCGGCGGCGGCACGCCCAACTTCCTGTCAGCCGAGCAACTCGCCGAGGCGGTGGACGTGGTCCGGCATCACTTCCGGTTCGCTGCGCGTGGCCGGCGCGAGTGCTCGATCGAGCTGGACCCGCGCTTCGTCGATGAAGCCTATGTGCGCGAACTGGCCGCAGCGGGCTTCGACCGCGCCAGCCTGGGCGTTCAGGACTTCGACCCGGACGTGCAGCAGGCCGTGAACCGCATCCAGGGCGTGGAGGAAACGCTGCGCATCATCGATGCCTGCCGCACGCACGGCTTCCGCTCGGTGAACGTCGACCTGATCTACGGCCTGCCGCGGCAGACGATGGCCGGGTTCGACCGCACGCTCGACATCACCCTGCGTGCGCGACCCGATCGCCTGGCGATCTACAGCTACGCGCACCTGCCCACCTTGTTCCGGCCGCAGCGGCAGATCAACGAGGCGGACCTGCCCACGCCGCAGGCCAAACTGGCGCTGTTGCAGCAGGCGATCGAACGCCTCGGCGAAGCGGGCTACGTCCACATCGGCATGGACCACTTCGCACTGCCGGGCGACGACCTGGCGCTCGCGCAGCGACGCGGCGAGCTGCACCGCAATTTCATGGGCTATACCACCTGCGCCGACAGCGACCTGCTCGGCCTGGGCGTCAGCGCGATCAGCCACGTCGGCAGCAGCTTCAGCCAGAATCCACGCGATCTGCCGAGCTGGGAGCGCGCTATCGATGAAGGACGCATGCCGGTGTGGCGCGGCATGCAGCTGGACGACGACGACGTGATCCGCGCCGACGTCATCCAGCAGCTGATGTGCCTGGGAGAGATCGACGTGACGGCCACCGAGCGCCGCCACGTCATGGACTTCGGCGTCTACTTCGCCCAGGCCCTGGCGAAGTTGAAGCCGCTGGAAGAAGACGGACTGGTGGAGGTGGGTCCGCATTGCATCCGCGCGACCGAGCGAGGTCGCCTGCTGCTGCGGGTGCTGGCGTCCTGTTTCGACCGTTACCTCGCGGCACCGCCCGGGGAACGGCCGGCGCCCTTCTCGCGGATGGTGTGAGCGAGCGGCCGCATGAATCAGGGCATCGTGTTTCCGCGCACCGACGCCTCGGTGCTCGCGGACGACGGCGACACATTTCACTTCTGCTCGACCTGCGCCTTCTCGCAGGCCTGTCTGTCCGAGGGCATGGACAAGGCGGCGCTGCAGGATCTGCACGTGCTGGTCGAACACATCGGTCCGCTGCATCCGGGCGAACACGTTTTTCGTGAAGGCGACGGGTTCGGCGCGATCGCCGCGGTTCGCGCAGGCACGGTCAAGACTTACATGGTGGATGCCGACGGCCGCGAGCAGGTGCTGGGTTTCCATCTGCCCGGCGAGGTGATCGGCCTCAACGCCATCCACGACGACCGCTACCCGTGCAACGCGGTGGCGCTGGACACGGTGATGCTGTGCCGGTTCTCGTTCCCGCGCATCGCGACGCTGGCCGCGCGGCTTCCCAATCTGCAGCGCCATCTGTTCCGCCTGATGAGCCGCGACATCGGCGTGGCCTCCCTGTTCGCGGGCGACCATTCGGCCGACCAGCGCATGGCGGCGTTCCTGATCGGTCTGTCGCGGCGCCTGGCGCAACGCGGGTTCTCGCCGCGGCGATTCCAGCTGACGATGTCGCGCACCGACATCGCCAACTACCTGCGCCAGGCGCCGGAGACCGTCAGCCGCGTGCTGCGGCGGTTCGAGCGCGACGGCCTGGTGCAGATCAAGCACCGCGACGTGGAAATCCTCGACATGCCCCGCCTGGAGGCGATGGCGCGGGCCGTGCTACGGCACTGATGCGGTGTCGAGTCGTGTCAATCAGATCGTTTCGCCTTGACATAAATCATGGAGGCGGGTGGTCACCCGGCCGGAAGATGCCTGCGCATTCACAGGAGCGCAGACATGACTTCCACTCGCAAGCTTTGGGCAGGCCTGGCGGTCCTGCTCATCGCCTCGTTCGCCGTCCTGCTATGGGTCGGTAGCGAGATCCACCGCCAGGCACCGCCGATGCCCGAGCGGGTCGTCGGACCGACCGGCGAAGTCGTCTTCACCCGCCAGGACATCCAGACGGGCCGGCAGGTGTGGCAATCGATCGGCGGCCAGCAACTGGGTTCCATCTGGGGCCACGGCGGCTACGTCGCGCCGGACTGGAGCGCCGACTGGCTGCACCGCGAAGCCGAAGCCCTCCTGGACGGCTGGGCGCGTCGCGAGGACGGCGTCGACAGTTACCGCAAGCTTGGCCCGGACACCCAGGCCGCGTATCGCGCACGCGTGCAGGCGCTGCTGCGTCCGAATACCTACGACGAAGCGACGGGGACGATTCGCCTGGACGCGGACCGCGTCGCGGCCATCGCCACCGTGGCGACGCATTACCAGAGCCTGTTCGGCGCCGATCCGGCCACCGCCGGATTGCGCGAGGCCTACGCGATGCGCAACGACACCGTGCCCGATGCGGAGCATCGCCGGCAGCTCACCGCGTTCTATTGGTGGACTGCGTGGGCGGCGGTCACGCAAAGACCGGGCTCCGACATCACCTATACGGCCAACTGGCCGGCCGATGATCTGGTAGGCAACCGGCCCACGTCGGGCGCGTTCCTCTGGACGGTTTTCAGCGTGCTGTTCCTGATTGCCGGCATCGCGTTGCTGGGTTGGCACTATGCGGTCAACCACGGCGAGGAAATGGCCCCGACGCTGCCGCGCACCGACCCGCTGGCCGCGATCCGGCTCACGCCGTCGATGAAGGCCACCGCCAAGTACTTCTGGGTGGTGATCGCACTGTTCCTGACGCAGATCCTGCTGGGTGCGATCACCGCGCACTACCAGGTCGAAGGCCAGCAGGCGTACGGCTTCGCACTGGCCGACGTGCTGCCGTATTCGCTGACGCGCACCTGGCACACGCAACTGGCGGTGTTGTGGATCGCCACGGCCTGGCTCGGCATGGGCCTGTACATCGCACCGGCGATTTCCGGGCATGAGCCGAGGTTCCAGCGACTGGGCGTGAACCTGCTGTGGACGTGCCTGATCGTCATCGTCGTGGGCGCGTTCGCCGGGCAATGGCTGGCGGTGATGCAGAAGCTCGGACTCCAGCACAATTTCTGGTTCGGTCACCAGGGCTGGGAATACGTCGACCTGGGCCGCTTCTGGCAGTGGTTCCTCTTCATCGGCCTGGTGCTGTGGCTGACGCTGGTGGGACGCGCGCTGTGGCCGGCGATCCGCAATGGCGGCGAGTCGCGTTCGATCGTGGTGCTGCTGTTCCTGTCCACCGTCGCCATCGGCCTGTTCTACGCGGCCGGCCTGATGTGGAGCGAACACACCTCGCTGTCGATGGTGGAGTACTGGCGCTGGTGGGTCGTGCATCTGTGGGTGGAGGGCTTCTTCGAAGTCTTCGCCGTGGCGGTGATGTCGTTCCTGTTCACGCGCCTGGGCTTGCTGCAGGTGCGCACGGCGACGACGGCGGTGCTGTTCGCCACCATCGTCTTCATGGCCGGCGGCGTGCTGGGGACGCTGCACCACCTGTACTTCGCGGGCACGCCGACGGCGGTGATCGCACTGGGCGCAAGCTTCTCCGCACTGGAAGTGGTGCCGCTGGCCTACGTGGGGTTCGAGGCGTACCACAGCTACAAGATGGGCAAGGCGACGCCGTGGATGCAGCGCTACCGCTGGCCGATCATGTTCTTCATCGCGGTGGCGTTCTGGAACCTGGTGGGCGCGGGGCTGTTCGGCTTCCTCATCAACCCGCCGCTGTCGCTGTACTACATGCAGGGCCTGAATCTGACGCCTACCCATGGCCACACCGCGTTGTTCGGCGTGTACGGAATGCTGGGCATCGGGCTGATGCTGTTCTGCCTGCGTGGCCTCAAGCCGGACGTGCAGTGGAACGAGAACGTGCTGCGCACCAGCTTCTGGGCGTTCAACATCGGTCTGGCGGGGATGGCGCTGTTCACGCTGCTGCCCCTGGGCATCCTGCAGTTGAAGGCGGCGCTGGAACACGGCTACTGGTACGCGCGTTCGGCCGAGTTCATGCAGCAGCCCATCGTCGATCTGCTGGTGTGGATGCGCGTGCCGTCGGACACGATCTTCAGTGTCGGTGCCGTGTCGCTGGCGTGGTTCGTGTTGCGGCTGTGGGTGGCGCCGCGGCGCGTGGCGGTGCCGCGGGGACTTCCGACTCAGGCCTGATCATCATCGCGGCAATCGCGCAAAGCCCGGCCGGAAACGGTCGGGCTTTGCCGTCTCCGTCTCCCTCTCTGTCCGGCGCGCGTCTGCATCGCATCTGACATAGATCAAGGCCCTGCCACCGGTGCGATTCCTACACTGCGCCCATGTTGCAGGCCATCCGATCCAACGACGCCTCCGCGCGCCACCTCGTGCAGGCACCGCATCGTCTGATGTTCTTCACCGGCGCGGGCAACGTGCTGTTGGCAATGGGCTGGTGGGCGCTGTGGCTCGCGGCCACGCGCTGGCCGGACTTGCTCGGCGCGTCGCAGCCTTCGGTTCCCGCCGGCTGGCTGCATGCCTTCATCATGCAGTACCTCGTGCTGCCGAGTTTCATCTTCGGCTTCCTGCTGACCGTGTTCCCGCGCTGGATGGGGCTGCCGGCACTGGAGCGCTGGCACTACGTGCCCGTCGGCGTCGGACTGATGGGCGGTCAGCTGGCCCTGCTGCTGGGCGCGTGCGGGCTGGAAGCGGCCATCGTGATCGGCGTGCTGATGGCCGTCGCCGGCTGGACCGCGGGACTGTGTTTCCTCGGCCGCCTGTTGCTGCGCGAGTCGGGCACGACCTGGCACGCGCGTTCGTGTTTCCTGGCGTTGGTGCTTGGATGGGTGGGGTTGCTGGCATTCCTCGCCTACGTGCTCGGCGGACCGCCGGTGCTGGTGATGCTGAGCATCCGCCTGGGCACGGTGGGATTGCTGCTGCCGATCTACCTCACCGTGGCGCATCGCATGTTCCCGTTCTTCGCCGGCAACACGGTGCCCGGGTATGTCGTGTGGCGTCCCCTTGGGTGGCTGGCGAGCGCGTGGGCGCTGCTGTTCCTGCACCTGCTGCTTGAACTGGCCCACGCATACGCGTGGCTGTGGGTCGCCGACCTGCCGCTGCTGGCGCTTTCGCTGTGGGCACTGTGGCGCTGGTGGCCGCGCGGGCGCATGCCCGGGCTGCTGGCGGTGCTCTTCATCGGCATGGCGTGGTTACCGGTGACGTTCGCGTTGTATTCGGCGCAAAGTCTGATCTTCGCCGTCACCGACCGCTTCGAGCTTGGCCGCGCGCCGGCGCACGCCTTGTTCATCGGCTTCTTCGGCAGCCTGCTCGTGGCGATGGTCACGCGCGTGACACAGGGACATTCGGGACGGCCGCTGGTGATGTACGCCGTGGCATGGTTCGCCTTCGTCGCGGTGCAGGTGGTGGCGCTGATGCGCGTGATGGCGGAGGTCATGCCGGACGCGTACGCCTGGCATGTCGCCGCGGCGATCGGATGGCTGCTGGCTTTCCTGCCGTGGGTCGGCCGTCTGGGCTGGATCTACCTCACGCCTCGCGCCGACGGGAAGCCGGGCTGAGGCCGCAATGATCGCCTTCTATCCCTACATCAAGCTGGCGCACGTGCTGGCCATAGCGTGCAGCGGGGCATGGTTCCTGTTGCGCGGCGCTTCGCTGCTGGCGGGCATGCGCTGGCCGACGGCCGCCCCCGCGCGCTATCTCGCCTACACGATCGACACCGTGCTGCTCACCGCGGCGATGATGCTGCTGACGATCCTGCCGGGTGCCCTGTTCGCCAATGGCTGGCTCGCGGTGAAGGTGATGCTGGTGGTGACGTACATCGTGCTGGGCTACTTCGCGCTGCATCGAGTACGCAGTCGGTTGGTGCGCATCACCGCGTTCGTCGCGGCGCTGCTGGTCTACGCGCAGATCTACTTCATCGCGCGCTCGCATCACCCGCTGGGACTCATCCACTTGTTGGCATGAAGGAAGAGACACGATGGCTCACTGGAGCGACACCTGCGAAGCGGCATCGCCCGCCTTCGCGCTTGTGGTCGAGGCGCTCGACGCCGCGGGACTGAGCACGCTGGCGGGCGCGGCGGACGACGACGTGCCGTCCGAACCGTAAAGCGACGCAGGCAGCCCTCGACCGGGCAATGCATCAGCGCCGACGGCGCGGCCTCGCCCCGTCGGGAGAGGCCGCGCCACGCGGGCCGGTCGCATTCATGTGAAGCGTCTACATCGGCAAGAATCAACCGCAACTGCCGCAACATCCGCCGGACGCGTCGTCGTTGCATTGCTCGTCACGGGAAGGGGCGGCTTCCACGCCTGCTTCGGTGAGGAGTGCGCGCACCTGACGTTCATCGAGCACGGTGTGGACGCTGAGGCGTCCGCTTTCGCGGTCGATGTTCACCACGGCGTCCGGGTCGGCCGTACGCAGGGCGCGGGTGATGGCGGCTTCGCGTTCGGTGTGCAGATGCGGGTTCACGGCGGAGATCATGGTCGGTATCCGTTTGAGTGGGCTGGAATGCAGAATCGTGCGGCGCTCAGGCTAGTGGATGCGGCCGCCGATTCCTTGACGAAGGTCAATGCCGCTGCGGATCGGGGAAGCGGCGTGCGCGAGTGGGTCGAATGCATCGACACGCAACGCCATGCGGCCGACATCGCCGTGCGCAAAAAATGATCCGGATCAAATCCGTATATGCCGTCTTGCATCAAGTTGCAGTCGTGCTGAATGGGATTGACATAGGTCAAGGCGGGTACGTACCTGCGAACCCTAACGTGCGCGCATCGGCCTCGGGCCCAATCAAGGTAGACAGTCCATGCTCCGCGCCTCCCGCAACGTGCTGCATTACGCGCTTGTCGTCGCCCTGGGAATCAGCGCACCCGCTGTCTTTGCATCCGAGCCGGCAGGCGCGCTCATCAAGGCCATCCTCACGGCGCCGCCGATGGTGCCGCCGCCCATCCAGCGCAACGCGCCGGCCAAGGTGTTGGTGGAGCTGGAAGTCATCGAGAAGGACATGCGCCTGGCCGACGGCGTCACCTACAACTTCTGGACGTTCGGCGGGACGGTGCCGGGCAGCTTCATCCGCGTTCGCCAGGGCGACACGGTGGAGTTCAAGCTGAAGAACGCGCATGACTCGCACATGCCGCACAACATCGACCTGCATGCAGTGACGGGTACCGGTGGCGGGGCCGAGGCGACGTTTACGCTGCCGGGGCACCAGACGCAGTTCACCTTCAAGGCGATGAATCCCGGGCTCTACGTGTATCACTGTGCGATGCCGCCGGTGGGCATGCACATCGCCAACGGCATGTACGGACTGATCCTGGTCGAGCCGCCGGAAGGCCTGCCGAAAGTGGACAAGGAGTTCTACGTCATGCAGGGCGACTTCTACACCGAAGGCAAGCACGGCGATCCGGGCCTGCAGCCTTTCAGTCTGGAGAAGGCCATCGATGAGCATCCGACGTACGTGGTCTTCAACGGTTCGGAAGGTTCGCTGACCGGCGACAACGCACTCACCGCGAAGGCCGGCGATCGCATCCGCATGTTCGTCGGTAACGGCGGGCCCAACCTGGTGTCCAGCTTCCATGTGATCGGCGAGATCTTCGATCGTGTCTACAGCGAGGGCGGATCGAAGTACCAGGAGAACGTGCAGACCACGCTGGTGCCGGCGGGTGGTTCGGCGATCGTGGAGTTCAAGACCGATGTGC
This sequence comes from Lysobacter sp. FW306-1B-D06B, assembly GCF_038446665.1. NCBI lineage: Bacteria > Pseudomonadati > Pseudomonadota > Gammaproteobacteria > Lysobacterales > Lysobacteraceae > Lysobacter > Lysobacter sp. FW306-1B-D06B. Next base: position 1,433,426 of record NZ_CP151802.1, read on the forward strand.
CGGGCAACTTCGTCCTGGTCGATCACAGCATCTTCCGCACGTTCCACAAGGGCACGCTGGGCATCCTCAAGGTGGACGGGGAAAAGAATCCCTCGATCTACACCGGGCAGCAGTCCACCGACGAGTTCCCCGAACCTGCCCGCGCGCCCGCCAAGGGAGACTGAGGCGATCGTGCTGACCAGTGCACTGCTGTGGTGGTTGCTGGCGGCGCCCGCAACGGCGCCGCCCGACTTCGCCGTTGTGCCTGGCGGCATGTACCGTTCGACCGTGCGCTACGAGGGCGACGAGCGCCTTCGTCGCGTGGACGGTTTCGCGATGCAGCGGCGGGCCGTGACCGTGCGCGAGTTCGAAGCCTTCGTGCGCGTACAGTCGCAGTGGCGGCGCGATCGGGTGCCATCGCTGCTGGCGGACTCGGCGTATCTGGCGCATTGGCGCCAGGCCGATGCAGCAGGGCAGGCTCCCGAAACCCCGGTGACACAAGTGAGCTGGTTCGCAGCCGACGCGTACTGCGCTTCCATCGGGGCGCGTTTGCCCGACTGGACCGAGTGGGAGTTCGCCGCCGCCGCCGACGCCACACGCCGTGACGCGCGCGGCGATGCGGCTTGGCGCGCGCGTCTGCTCGACGACGGTACGCCGCGTGGCATCGACGCGCGTCCCGGCGCACCCGCCAATGCCTACGGCGTGTCGGGGCTGCACGGCGCGAACTGGGAGTGGGTCGGCGACCATGCCAGCCTGCTCGGCGACTCCGACAAGCGCGGTTCCGACGATGGCGACCGCCTGCGCTTCTGCGGTGCAACGGGCCTGTCGTTCGCCGATCGCGACGACTACGCGGTCCTCAAGCGCGTGGCGCTGCTGTCGGCGATGGCGCCGCGCAGCACGCTGGGAAACCTGGGCTTTCATTGTGTGCGGGAGGCTTCATGAGACGCGCAATCCATGCGCTGGTACTGGGTTCCGCGATGCTGCTGTCGGCGATGCCGGCACTGGCGCAGCGGGCGCTGCCCGGCGACTCGATCTATCAAGTGCAGGCGACGATGACCGACCAGTCCGGGCGCCATCTCGCCTGGCACGCCCTGCGCGGCCGACCGACCGTGGTTTCGATGTTCTATGCCGGCTGCCATGTGATGTGCCCGCTGATCATCGGCAGCGGAAAGTCCTTGCAGACGCAGCTGACCGCCGGTGAGCAGGAGCGGCTGGACTTCGCGATGATCAGCATCGATCCGGCGCGCGACACGCCGGCCGTCCTGGCCGATGTCGCACGCCAGCACCGTCTGGATACAAGGCGCTGGCGCCTGTTACAACCGCAGGCGCGCGATGTCCGCACGCTGTCGGCAGCGCTGGCAGAGCGTACTGAGCCCTGCGTGGATCCGCATCGTAACGACGCTGTTAGTTGCGGCTGGAGTGTGCTCAGTTCTTCAGCGTGTTCATGCGTCCTCGCCCGAGGTCTAACGAACCGAGCTTTTTACGCCAGGTGATGCGAAGTCGGTATTTGACGATGTCCGTTTCTGGCCGATAGCGGACTAGTCAGGCCTGCGCTGCACATGATTTCGCCCCCTCCACTCCCTGGGCGTTACCCCCACCTGCGCCTTGAACGCCCGCGACAGCGCCGACTCGCTGGCATAGCCGGCGTCGTCGACCAGTAACTTCAAGGGCTTTCCGCCACGCAACCCCTTCTGCACCAGCAGGATCCGCCACCGCTGCAGGTATTCGCCCGGCGTGCATCCGACCGTGGTGCGGAATGTCTGCGCGAACGAGCTACGCGACATGCCCGCCACCGCCGCCGACGCTTCCAGCGTCCACTCCTCGCGCGGCCGTTCGTGCATCGCGGTGATCGTGCGCCGCAGGCGCGGGTGCGCCAGGCCCGCCATCAGGCCGGTCTGCAGCTGCTCGCTTCCCATCTGGTGACGCAGCACCTGGATCAGCACCAGTTCGAACAGGCGGCCCAGTACTTCGCGGCGGCCGCAGCGCTGCTCGAAGGCTTCCTCGAACAGCAGGTCGAGCAGCAGGCGGGCGCCCATCAGCTGGTCCAGCGGCAGGCACAGGCAGGCCGGCAGCGCGGACACCAGCGGATTTTCGGTGCCGGACTCGAAGACCAGGGCCGCGCAGGCCAAGTCGGCGCCATCCTCACCTTCCACCACGAAGCGGTGGCCGCAGGGCCGCGGGTACAGCAGCAGGCTGGGCGTATCGATGGTGATCGGCTTGCCTACGGCGTGGTGCACCACCACCGTGCCGCGCCTGACCAGATGCAGCTGGCCCACGCCGTCTTCCGCCGCCAATTCATGGGTGCCGCAGATGGTGCCGGTGTTGCGGACCGTGGCCCGCACCGAGAAATTCCCCAGCAGGGCATCGAGCCTGTCGGTCATGTTTGGACTCCATGGCAAGTTTTCTGGACTTTACAACACATGACGTGCGGGCGACTCCGGGATAGTGGCCTCACCGGGAACGACCCGGCCGACACACACCTAAGGAACTCCGCCATGAACTTGCTCGCCCCGCTGGTCCTCGCCTCCGCCCTCGGCCTGAGCGCCGCCGCCACCGCCGCGACCCCTGACCCGATCGCCGACACTCGCCCGACCGTGGTCTTAGTGCACGGCGCCTTCGCCGACGGTTCGTCCTGGAACAAGGTCATACCGCTGCTACAGGCTCAGGGCCTGAACGCAGTCGCGGTGCAGAACCCGCTGACCTCGCTGGAAGACGACGTCGCCGCCGCCAACCGCATCATCAACGCCCAGACAGGTCCGGTCGTGCTGGTCGGCCATTCCTGGGGCGGTGCAGTCATCACCCAGGCCGGCGGCAACGCCAAGGTGAAGTCGCTGGTCTACGTCGCGGCCTTCGCGCCGACGCTCGGGGCCCACTCGGCCGCCGACACCACCGGCTTCCCGGCGCCTCCGGGCTTCGCGCACTTCATCGCCGACGCCGACGGTTTCCTCACTCTGCCCGCCGACGCCATCGCCCGCGATTTCGCTCAGGACGTGAGCGCCGCCGAAGCCAACCTGATCCACGCCACCCAGGGTCCGGTGCGCGGTGCGAACTTCGAACAGCGTGTCACCGTGGCCGCGTGGACCGCGAAGCCGTCGTGGTACATCGTCGCCGGCCAGGATCGCATGATCGACCCGGGCGCTCAGCGTGCGCTCGCGAAGAAGATCGGCGCCACCACCACCGAAGTGCCGACTAGCCACGTGCCGATGGTGTCGAGCCCGGAAGCGGTGGCGAAGGTGATTATCGAGGCAGCGCGCGCAGCCGCGAAGTAATCCTGCCCACAGGGTCTGTCGGGGAGTCCGCAGGGGCTTCCCGACGAACTGCGTTGATCAGTCGTCGAGCGATCTGCCGAAAAGCAGACTGAAGGCCTATCCAGCTGCGAATCTACGAAACCGCGATTCACGAAGCGTTCCAGTCTAAGGATTTGCCTTGTTCGATGTCTGTTCCTGGCCAATAGCGGACATCTCATCGGCACGTTAGCGGGTCGGAGGAACTAGATAGTCCAAACGTGCCCAGCCAGCCCGTATGCGCCGCGTGGCAGCCAGCCATGCCATGCGCAATGCTTGCGCATTTACTTGAGCGTGGTGTCGCTTCGCCGCTTGAAGGAACTCAATTCCGTTGTAGCGCTGGAGCCATGCCCGCATCGGCCTTGCCGAGAGGGCTCCTTCGGTAGGGAAGCGCCTGGCGTCCCGAAGATCGGATGCCATCAAGGCCATCAACGGGGCTGATCGCATGCGCAGCTGCGTATCGCAGTTCGTCGCAGTCCTGAGATCAACAAGAAGCTGCTCGAGGGTGCGCTCCTGCTCCTTGGCGGCCGGGTCGAAATCTTTCCTCACGTACTTCGATATGCGAGCAAAAAGGCTCGGACTCTCAGCCCTCCCAAACGTCTGGATCGCCAGACCTTCGTTCTCAGCGCGTTGCACGGCGATATCGTACTCAAGCGCTAACGTTTGCGCGCTAAGATCAGTATCCTCGATGCGATACGCAGGTTGGGTATCAAGTCGGATGCCAAAGAATCCGGGCATCGATTTGAGGGGGTCGGTGAATAAGGGGCTGCTGGAGGCGTTCATGATGTTCTCGGTCGAGCGGCTGCTCTGCTTGAGACGGGAGACGTCGTCGGGATGGGTAGCGTCCACGACGGAGGCACCGGCCGCGCTGCTGTGCAGATCGCCGCCCAAGTCGGGTGACAGGAGAGCGTCGGGCTCTATGCGGAGAGGACGGGCAGGGCGGCGCGGCTGAACAGCCATTACGACGTTGCGTCGTAGTGCGTACTCAAGCTGCGCCATTCCGGGTGATCTCAACGTGAGTCGGCAATGCCTTAAGCGCTCGCGGACTTCTCCACTGCAGCCCGGCTACGACGGGCCCCCGGAGTGCGCGTTCCGAAAGACCAGTCGTTGCGATCTCGGTACCTGGCCGTCTGCCCCTTGCGGTGGCCTGCGCACTTGCGGGTACGCGAGATGAACCGCGTTCCGCAGATTCGAGGTACGCATGTCAAGGACGCCCATAGTGTGAGGGCTCACGACCAGCCGTCGTCAAAGCCGCAGATGCGCCGAGCCCCTCGCGCCCCTGTGACCTTCCTATGGAGGCTCACCCAGGGGTGGTATACGCATATGAAAACCATCGTCGAGATGCTCTGGTCTACGCTGTCGGATGCAGTCAGGTCCCTGATAACACCCCTTCCACTGTGGTCGCCCGACCCGGGGTGGAGGGCGGCTACCGATGATCGCAGCCCGTCCGGCTCCTTACACAAAGCCTGCGTGACTTCGGTCGTCCCGGATGCCTCGCAAAGCACTGCCCTGAAGGGCATGCGATCCTGAGACCGTAACAGCTTGCTCACGTCACGCGGCGCAGCATCGAGAAGAAGTGAAGCCACGCGGTTAATCGGCGGAGTCCAAAGCCCGTTGATGTTGGTGCTGAAGCGGGCCAGAACGACCGGCCAGATTCGCGGTTCGAGTCGAATTTTGCCATTGGCGAAGCTTCGCGGCTTCGCCAATGTTCTTTGTGTCGGTCGGGACGCAGTCAAGAAACGCGAATCCAACGGCCATACCGCCGGACGCGTCGAGCCGGCAGGAGTGCGACAGGTGCCAGAGATCGAGTCGCCAGGCGCTGCCTGCCCGGCGCGAGGCACTTAAATGTTGCGCACCAAGCGGGCATGGAAGGAGCGACGGGCGTGCGGGCGGGTTGACGAAGAAATGGTCGTCCGAACCCGTGTCAGACGCGCGCGCGCACGAGAAACAACGGTCAGCAAGATTGCTGCAGTGCGGTCATGAACAAGGTAACGGTCATCGCATGTGTTTCGTTTGCATTCGCCATGGCAGTGGAGACGCTGGTGTGGGTAGCGTTTTTGCACCGCCTCAGGACTCGCCACCCGCAGCAGTGGCTGCATGCTTCCCAGCCGGTCCTCTGGCAGCACAGGACGTTGTTAAGCGCGCGCAGCACGATGCTTTATCTGCATAACCGGGAATACCTGGACAGCATGGACAGGGACGGCATTCGCTACTGCGGCCACCATCGCGACCTGATGCTGCTCGCATACTGGATTACGGCGATCACAGGCATTGCGGCCCTGCTGGTGTTGGCGCTGCATGGCTGGTGACGCGCGACGCGGATGAGGGAAGGACCTCGCTCCAATGACGCCACCGTGAGAACGCACGGCAGCGTCGCTCGCCATTCCGCTTGGTACCTGCGACGACGGAAGTGTCCGGCGCCGCGGCCAATGTCACTCATGACCCAAAGGATCTGAGAATGTGTTCGGTCCTCACCGCAGCGGCCTTCGCCTGCCGCTTGCACAGGCGGTTCCGCCGACAGACGGTAGATCGCTCCGCCGCTTCGCGATTGCGCGCTAGGGGTATGGTGCTGTGATGATGCACCGCTTTCTAATCGCGAATCGGGACGAACTGGCTGCTCGATGCAGGGTGAAGGTCAAGGCGAGGTCGGCCCGTGGCGTGTCCGGGGCGGAGCTTGAACACGGAATATCTGTGTTTCTCGAACAGGTCATCAGGACGCTGGAACTGGAGCAGACCTCAGATCCGCGGCAGAGCCGACGCATTTCTGGGCGCACCGGTGGCGGCAAGCCGGCCCTATCGGAGATAGGCGACACGGCGGCCCAGCACGGCAAGGAGTTGATGCAGCATGGCTTCACTGTCGAGGAAGTGGTCCACGACTACGGCGACCTTTGCCAGGCCATCACCGATCTGGCATTCGAGCTGGATGCGCAGATCGAAGTGGACGAGTTCCGGGTTCTCAATCGCTGCCTGGACAACGCGATCGCCAATGCGGTCACCGAATTCGGGTACCAACGCGATATCGTCGTCGCGGACCAGCACGCGCACGATCTGAACGCGCGGCTGGGTTTTCTCGCCCACGAACTGCGTAACCAGCTGGCGACGGCGACGCTGGCACTTTCTGCGATCAGGAATGGCAGCGTGGGCGTGACCGGTGCCACCGGCGGCGTACTCGAGCGATCTCTGGTGAATCTGGGCAACCTGATCGACCGCTCCCTGGCTGAGGTCCGGATGACAGCCGGCCTGCCACTTCAGAGCCGATTGTTCTCCGTCCGCGATTTTCTGGCGGAGCTCAAGCTTTCCGCCTCGCTAGAGGCCAACGTGCGTGGGCCACGCTGAAGGTGTCCGACGTGGATCCCTTGCTGGCCGTCGACGTGGATCGTGACCTGCTGCTCTCGGCAGCCGGAAACCTGCTGCAGAATGCCTTCAAGTTCTCGCGCCCGCACAGCGAGATCAGCGTCAATGCCTACGCCGTGGCGGATCGCATCCTCATCGACGTTGAAGACCAATGTGGTGGCCTGCCGTCAGGCGATGCGGAGAAGATGTTCCTGCCCTTCATCCAGAGAGGCCAGAACAGAAGCGGCTTGGGTCTGGGACTGTCCATCTCCCGCAGCAGCATCGAAGCCAACTCCGGTGTGCTGAGCGTGCGTGACGTGCCTGGTATCGGATGCGTCTTCACCATCGACCTCCCCCGGCACGCGCTGGGCGATGAACCCGCTGCAGTCGTGGAGCAGTAACCAGACCCTCCGCAGCAGAAGGCTCAGGAAGTGGCGAGGTAAGCCGGCGCATCAAATCGCGCGGCCAAAGGGTGCTGCTGATGACGTCGCCCGAGCAGATCCGCGCTCAACCAGTAGACTGGAATCAAACCTATCGGGTTGCCGAGTGCGTTCCTTCCAATCCCATGAGTTCGACTTGACGAGGCAGCACCTCATCGGTGCCGGAGGTCACGGGGCGTGGCGAATGTCCGCTTCCCGATAGCGGACATTCGGCCAGAGCCGAAGTGGAGTACTAGCGGGTGCTTTCGCCCCGAAGCGGATTTCGCTGGGCGGAGGCTGGAAGACCCGATGAGATCGATGACGTCGCCCACGTGTCCGGCCGGTTCGGTTCATGCGGGCGCGTGACGAGGCTTTCGCTCGCTAGATCGAGTAGCCACCGTCCATCGTCAGGCTCGCGCCGGTCATGTATCCGGCGTCCGCACTGGCGAGGAAAGCAGCCAGCGCGGCGACTTCGTCCGGCCGGCCAACCCGCTTCAACGGGTTTCGCGCGATCAGGGGTTCGAGGAAGTCGGCGGTGATGTCGGTTTCGATCGGGCCGGGCTGGATGTTGTTGATCGTGATCCGACGCGGCGCTAGGTCCAAGGCGAGTTCACGCACCAGCGTTGCGACGGCCGCCTTGCTCATCGCGTATACGCTGCTGCCCACGACGCCTCCGCGCACGGCGGTGTTGCTGCCGATGGTAATGATCCTCCCATCCTCGGCCATGCCTGCAGCCGCCGCCTGGATCGCCAGGAACACGCCACGTATGTTTATCGCCAGCATCTGGTCGAGGGTGTCGAGCGAGAACTCCTGTAGCGGGCTTCCCTTGTAAATGCCGGCGTTGACCACGGCCACATGGAGCGGACCGAACCGGGCGGACGCTCCACGCACGACGGACGTGATTGCCTCCGCGTCCGCACTGTCGGCCTGCAGCGCGATGGCGAGACCACCATCGGCCTGTATAGCATCGACCACCTCCGCCGCCTTGTCGGCACGGGACGCGTACGTGATGGCCACCGCGTAACCGTCACGGGCGAGGCGGCGGGCGATGGCGGCGCCAATGCCGCGCGAACCCCCGAAGACCAGCGCGGCCTTTGGGGTCTGTGAGGGCAGGTTCGTCATGTTCGAGTCCTTTGGATGGAGCCAGCAGACGATCCGCTGGCTTTGGACCATTACGCGCCTGCGGTGTATCCGGCGGATGTCGCCATTGCCGCCGCTTTGTAAGCCAATGCATCACAAGTTCGTTGCGACGCCTTCCGATACGACGGGCGTGGGGCTGACCGGCGAAGCTTTGCGCCACGGGTAGAAGGCCGCACGGAGTTCGGCGCTGAACAGATGGGGCTGTTCCCACGCGGCGAAGTGACCTCTCCTGCTCACTTCGTCGAAGTAGCACAGCGTTGGGTGCGCATGCTCGGTCCACGTCCCGGGCGCGCGGTAGATCTCGCCCGGGAAGACGGAGATTCATCCAAGCCGACTCCGCTTCGCGCGGCGTGATTCAGGCGCTGGCGAATGACTCATTCTGGCCGACAGGGGACCTGCGAGCATGCGAGCTAAAGGAGTGGACAGCCTCGAATGAGGTGCGGCCAGACGAACGTTGCGGAGCGCTCGTCACGCTACCAGTTCGCCCGAATTCCCAGTTTTCCGTCCCACGCATGCGTGTCGCTTCCATCGACCGACTGCTGGTAGCCGGCGCTCGCAAATATGAAAAGGTTGCGGCTGATTTCGGCGGTGAGGCCCACTTTGAACTCACCCCAGCTACCGCCGATGTCGGTCGGGAATGCGGCGAAACCGATCGCAGTTGAGAACTCGGTTTCGGGTTCGCCCTCGAAGTCATGCCAGGCCGACAATCGCGCCCAGCCGGAAAGCTGCAGCGGCTCGGTGGCGTCGCCCCGCTGCCAACTCCTTGCGGCGCGTGCGCCAAGACGCGCTGCGAACGAAGTCACGTCGTCGAAGCGGACCTGCGTGTTGATTACCGCGACGTCGTCCATGTCGATCGATTGGTACACCAGTTGTGCCTGCGGCTCGATGATCCAGCCGCTGCCACCCATGCCGAACGGGTACCCGCCTTCGAGCGACACCGCACCGCTCCAGCCATCGCTCTCCAGTGATGGCAGGGGGCGCGAGGAATTCGATCGCGCATCGACCCACGTCGCCTGCACGACGCCGTCCAGGTAGGCGGCGTTGGGCCAGTAATGCGTCCAGTAGCCGCCCAGGCTGTAACCCTCGATGAAGTTGTCGCCGGCGAGGGTGCCGTCGTAGTGCTTCACGTCGCTCTTGGCCAGTCCCAGGGCGAAGTACACGCCCGCGGTATCGCTGTGGCCGCCATCGCGCTCGCGACGCAGCAGATCGACGCCCCTTTGCAACGCAAAGAAGCGGTAGTCGTACGTCGGCCCTTCGCCATAAATGCCGTCGCGGCCTTCGCGTTCGCCGTCCACGCCGATGAGCCTGCCCCAGCTGCCTTCCAGGCCCGGGCCGCTGCCGAGGTCGCTACGTCCGCGCAGTTGGTCGAGCTCGCCAGTGCGCTCATGCAGGGTGTCGAGCAGGGTGCGTGCGTATTGCAGCGCGGTAGGCGCAAGCGCCGCGTACAGCGAGACCTCGCGGCGATAATTCGGTGGCGGTGGGGAAGGCCCAGGCCCCGGTTCGACGTCGTCGCACGGCAACGATGGGGCGTCCGGCGCGTTGCAGTCGATCGTGGAGCGCAGGAACCAACTCTCCGGCGCACTGTCGTCGAAGCTGCTGCGTTGCAAGGTGTACTCGTAAGGTCCGGCAAACACGGGCGCGCCGAGCGTGAACGCATTGGATGTGGTGGTGCTGTGGGCGTGGACCATTTCGATGCCGTTGTCTTCGGTGATGGCGCCTTCGCCGCCGACGTTGGTGATCAACAGTCGCGTGGCTCCGGTGGCGTTGGCATCGGGCCCGTCGAGCACGAGCCTGTCGGTGGGGGAGTCGTCGCTTTCGACCACGGTATTCAGGGCGATTGCGCCGCCGCGACCGAGGTAGTTGTGGGTGATGGTCACGCTGGTCCCCGGCGTGGCGCCTATATCGGCCAGCTGCACCGTTCCGGCGTTGTCGAGGTTGGCGAAGGTCTGGCTGATGCCATCCAGGAACAGCGTCGCGCCCGCCGCCACGGTCATCTGCGAGGTCGCGCCGAACGCGCCGGCGGCGCCGGCCTGCAGGGTGCCGGCGTTGACGCTGGTCGGACCGGTGTAGGTATTGTCTCCGGTGAGGATCAGCGTGGCATTGCCCGCCTTGGTCAATGCGCCCGGTCCGGTGATCGCGCTACTGACGGTGAGGTCGGTAACCGTGTCGAAGGCTCCGCCGCCGTTGTCGAGCGTGATCGGTCGTGAGAGCACGAATGCAGCCGTGTTGGCCAACGCGCCGCCATCGAACGTGATGGGCCCCATCGCCGCGCCAAGGTTGGCGTCGGAGGCGACCGACAACGTGCCGGCGTTGATCTGCGTTCCGCCGCTGTAGGTGTTCACTCCCGACAGAACCGTCCTTCCCGTTCCCTGCTGCACGAGGGCGCCCGTGCCGGAAATCGTGCCGTCGAGCGTGAAGGTGTCGGATCGGTTCACCGCCAGCGTGCCGTTGTTGACAATGTCGCCGACGACCGAGCCACTGGCGCCGCCGGCGCCCAGTTGCAGCGTCCCGGCTGCGACCGTGGTGCCACCGCTGTAGGTGTTGGCACCCGAAAGCGCCAGGGTTCCACTTCCCTGCTTGATGAAGCCGCTCGCGCCGCTTATCACGCCGCCGAAGGTAGTGTCAGCCGCCGCGCCCGCACTGAGCGTGCCACCGCCGTTGGCGATCGCGCCGTTTCCGGTGAGATCGCCGACCGTCGTATCGAAGCCGGCCATGTCCAGCGTGCCACCGCTGTTCACCACCAACGCGGTGCCGGTGGGCAATGCACCATCGACCCCCAACTGCAGCGTGCCGGCGTTGATGGCGGTGGGGCCGGCGTAGGTGTTGACGGCCATCAGCGCCAGCGTGCCGGCGCCGCCCTTGGTCAGTCCGCCAGGACCGGAAAGAACGCCGGACCAGGTCGCGCCCAGACCGTTGGTATCGATCGACGACGCACTGCCCGCAAGCAGCGTGACGTTGACGTCCGTCGTCAGCGCCGTGCCGGCGACCTGCACGGTGCCGCCGCCGAGGTTGAAGGCATACGTGCCGGCTTGGTTGAGGTAGTTGTGCGCCAGCGACGTGCCGCCGATCTGCAACGTGCCGCCGAGCAGGTTGTAGGTGCCGTTGCCACTGCCGGCCAGGTACATCGTGACCGCGTTGTCGATGGCGAGCGTTCCGCCGGTCTGGTTGATCGTGCCGCTGCCGGGATTGCTGGAGGCAAGGTTGTTGCCCACGACGAGCGTGCCCTGGTTCACCGCAACCACGCCGGTGCCGCCGAGGTTCAAGGTGCCGATGCTCGCGTTGGCGCCGTCGTTGCGGCCGAGGATGAAGAAGCCGGGGCCGTCGAAGGTCAACGATCCACCGGAGATGTCGTAGGTTCCGGTGCCACCCTGGTTGCCGATGTTGAGCGAAGCACATCGCGCGATGTCGCCGCAGCCGGCGAAGATGCGCACATCGCCGCCGGTCTGCGTCACTTGGCCGGTGGCGCCGAACGAGCCGACTTGCAGGCTGGTGTCCACCGCCAGCGAACCGCCGCTCACGGTCAAGGTGCCTGCCGAGGGCAGGCCCGTCACTGGATTGATGCTCAGGCCGAGCACGAGTGCATCGATTGCGGTGTTGCCGCTCGACTGCGAGAACGCGCCATCCATCACCAGGGTCTGGCCGCCACTGAACGTGGCGCCGTCCACGGTGAGTGTGCCCGCGCTGGTCTTGATGAACAGTCCGTGCGCGGGCAGTCAGCCTTCGCCGCCGAGATTGACCGCGCCGCCGAACGCTTCGTTGCTGGCAAGGTTCAACGCCAGCGACGTGGTGCCGACGTTGACGGTGCCGGTGCCGGTGAGGCTCGGCAGCACGATGGCCGGTCCGGGGAACGCCGGAGGAATCGAACCTGTCACCGCAGCGATGTCGAAGATGCCCGCAGCATCGACCAGGACGCCGCCGTTGAACACCTGGCTCGCGCCGGTCAACGCAAGCGTGCCGGCCGAGATCGTGGTGAGGCCGCTGTAGCCAATCGGTTGCGTCAGGGTCAGCGTGCCGACGCCTGTCTTGGTCAGGCCACCACCGCCCGACAACACACCCGACCAGTTAGCGCCGAAGCCGTTGGTATCAATCGTCGAGGTGGTGCCGGCGAGCAGCGTGGCATCGACGCTGGTGTTCAACGTCGAGCCGATGACCTGCACCGTGCCGCCACTGAGATTGAACGCGTAGCTGCCGCCCAGGTTGAGGTAGCTGTGTGTCAGCGACGAGCCGCCGATCTGCAACGTGCCGCTGGCCAGGTTGTAGGTGCCGGTGCCGCTGCCGCCGAGGAAGAGGTTCGCGGCGTTGGCGACGGTGAACGTGCCGCCGGTCTGGTTGATGGTGCCGCTGCCGGGATTGCTCGCGGCCAGGTTGTTGCCGACGACGATCTGGCCCTGGTTCACCGTCACCTGCCCGGTGCCGCTGAGGTTGAGGATGCCGGTGCTAGCGTTAGCGCCGTCGTTGCGGCCGAGGATGACGAAGCCGGGACCGTCGAAGACCAGCGATCCGCCGGAGATGGTGTACGTGCCCGTACCGCCCTGGTTGCCGATGTTCAACGAAGCGCATCGCGCAACATCGCCGCAGCCGGCGAAGATCCGCACGTCGCCACCGCTCTGGTTCACCTGGCCGATGGCGCCGAACGAACCGATGGTCAGGCTGGTGTCGATCGTCAGCGAGCCGCCCGATACGAGCAGCGTGCCGTTGGTGGGCTGACCCAGCGGGTCCGTGCTGATGCCGAGCACCAGCGCGTCGATCGCCGTGTTGCCGCTGTTTTGCGCCAGCGCACCCGCGAGCACGAAGGTCTGGCCGCCGCTGATGGTCGCGCCATCATCCGACCTGCCGCTTCGACAAAGCCCGGCGTCATCACCGTTCCGGGCGGTATCCCCGCGATGTCGGCCGCGGCCTGGGGCTGCGTGACCTGGCTGGTGGATGCCGGCTCTCCTTTTGGGGCGGACGCCGATGGCGCACCTGGCGCCGGAACTTCAAGGCGAAGTACCTGTAAGCCCGAAGAGTCGACTCCTGGCCGATAGCGGATGCCTGATTGCTGGTACCGGCGCCCGATGCACCGGCCACCGCGATCAAAACGTTCTCCTTGGCCCATTCGCTGTCCTTGTAGGCCTGCTTGCGTTCGACCCTCCGTTGCAAGGGCCTGTCATCACAAAGCAAAGCACTCGATCGAACGAAAAGCCCGGACGATGGTCCGGGCTTCTCGCGCCCCTACTTGCCCCACTCCGGACCCCCATCCGTGCAGGTCTGCCCCCCATCAACCGGCAAGACAATCCCGGTGATCCAGGCAGCTTCGTCGCTAGCAAGAAAAGCGACCGCCGAGGCAATCTCTTCAGGTCGGCCTGCCCGTCTCAGCGGAATACGGTCCCAGGCCTTTTCGAGAAGCGCGTCATCATCCATGATGGCTTCGACCATGCCCGTGACAGTCAGTCCAGGTGCAACTGTATTTGCTCTGACGCCGAACTTGCCGAGGTCGCAGGCGGCGCAGCGGGTCAGGTTTGCGACGCCGCCCTTTGCTGCATTGTAGGCCGCATGGCTCCAGCCCCCACCAAGGGATGAAACGGAACCGATGTTAACGATCGAACCCCTGGTCTCCTTGAGATGCGGAACTGCTGCACGACTCATGTAGAAGACGCCCGAAAGGTCTGAAGCAATGCACTCGTCCCAATCCTGATCGCTCGTCTCGTCTATAGTGCCGACGAGATTCATGCCGGCGGCGTTGACGACAGTATCGATACGGCCGAACCGCCCGACGGTCGCTGCGACGAGAGCGTCACAGTCCGGCCGTGAGGAAACATTGGCGACAAAGATGCCAACGCGGTCGGCCGGCATTCTTGAGGCAGTATCCGACAACCGCTTCTCGGTTCTTCCGGAGATCATCACGGATGCTCCTTCCTCGAGAAGCCGGGTGGCAATGGCGGCGCCGATACCGGAACCACCGCCGGTCACAACAGCCACTCTTCCTTCAAATCGCTTTGACATGACACACACTCCTTCCTTCTGCGCGGCTTGCGCCGCCGCAGTTACGATTGCTCTATAGGTTTAGCGGGATGGATTAGCTCGCCGGAAAGTCGGCCGAACGGGACAAGGCTTCCCAGGCGAGGACGTTCGCCTTTAGCTCATCCGCCTTCTTCAGGGCAGCGTCCGCGGCGTCATTGCCGAGCGGAAGGTGTTGCGGAGGCTGTGGCGCCAGCACGGCTTCCCGGATGGCTTTCGCCCCGCGCGCCGGGTCGCCAGCCTGCTTTCCGACCGATGCATGGTAAGCACGGCGTGCCTCGCCGGCTGTGTCAGCGTAGTCGTCAATGGACGCGACGACCTCACTCGACGAACCTGCCCATTCAGTCCTGAAGGCGCTCGGCTCTACTGTCATGACGCTAATGCCAAGGGGGGCCACTTCTTTCCGAAGCGTGTCCGATAGGCCTTCCACCGCGAATTTGGTGGCGCAGTAGTAGCCCACGCCTGTGTAGCCGACGAGACCGCCGATCGATGTCAGGTTGACGATCGTGCCACTTCGACGACTCCGCATCAGCGGAAGGACTGCATGGATCGCGTTCGCGGTGCCGAAGAAATTTACGTCAAACAGGCGGCGGGCATTCTGTTCTTCAGTTTCCTCGATAGCACCAAAGAAACCGATGCCGGCATTGTTGATCAACACGTCGATCCGACCGTAGCGTGCTTGGGCAGCGTCGACAGCCTTCTGACACTGCTCCCTGTCGCTAACGTCGAGGGGAAGGATCAGGGCATCTCCTTTCTGTTCAAGATCAGCGATCTTGTCAGTTTTGCGTGCTGTGACCACAACCTTTTCACCGGCCTCCAGCAGGTGTTCCGCGATACAGCGACCGAAGCCGGTCGAGCATCCGGTTACAAGCCAAACTTTAGGGTTTTGCGTGCTCATTTCAAGTACTCCTTTCCATTTCAGGCCTGCGGGGATCGTTGCTGGTACCCGCATATTTCTACGTCTTCGACGCACAAGTCGGCGACCTTCGCCATGAAAGCCTTGACGTAACGCGTACTCATATGCAGGTCGAAGTCCGAGTGGTGCCGCCAGTCCTCGATCACCATCCACACGTCAGGAACGTCATTGGACTGGTGGATCTCGTAGCGTAAGCAGCCTTCTTCTTCGCGGGACGGAGCGACGAGCCCAAGGAGTTCATCACCCAGGTCCCGTGAGCGGCCCGGCTTTGCCGTGAAGTAGGCCACATTGGTAAGTTCAGTCATTTCTGTTCTCCTTAAGTTGTTAGTGCCACAGCCAAATAGTCGCGGCATGGCGGGAGAAGATCTGCCGCGCTTTGGTGGAAGCTGTCGCGATCTTGCTCTTTTCTTCAGGCGTCGTTGATAGCGATGGTGCGTTTGCGGCCGCAGCACACGATCGCAGCCAGCATGCCGCCAGCGCGAGGTGTAAACGCCGGCATCGATGTCGCCTCCGACGCGGGGCTGAGCAAAAGAATGGCTTCCGCAACTACGGCCCCCTGGCCTACAACCCGACTGGGACCAGTTCTCACTACGCTGTCCAGGCAACGACCACTGAACCCGAGTCCGGGCCATCGCTTCACAGGTTCTGCGGCTTAAACTTCGAGCGCCTACTGATGTGCCCCCCGGAAACCATAAACTCCCCGTTTCCACGGTAATGCAGGGTCTCGGGACGCTTCGGTGAAGTGGCCACGTGCGCCTTCACGATCTCCCAGATGAAAAGTCCGTACTCGTCGATCTGACGATCGTCAGCTAGCTTGCATTCAAAGTTCGCATAGCATTCCGTGATCAGCGGGGCGTCTACGATCTGCGCACGCCCGGGCGTGAGGCCAAATGTACCGAACTTGTTGATGCGCTCGGCGCCGCTGGAGTTGCCTACGGCCACTACGGTATCCACCATGTCTGCGGTGGGGAGGTTGATCACGCATTGCCGGCTGCGTCGGATCATCTCGAAGCTATGGTTGCCTTCCCAGATGTAGCAGCCAAACAGCGCCGGCGAGAAGCCCAGCATCATGTGCCACCCCATGACCATGATGTTGTCCTCGCCCTTCCAGCGCGAGCTAACCAGAACGATCGGGCCCGGCTCCAGAAGCTGCCGAACCTGGGTGAGCGGAAAGCTCCTCTTCTCGTACGTCTTCATGTGTCTCTCCTCTCTGACAGACTCGTCAATCCTCGCGGTTCGGCGCAGGGCGCGAGTCAGTCGTTGAACGTTTGCGATAGGTGCGAATGTCGGGGTCGCCGTCGCACAGGCTTGGAACCATGCTCAGGAAAGCGCGGACATACTCGGTCTCCATGTGCGAGTCATAGGCCTCGTTCGAGCGCCAGTCTTCAACGGCAATCCAAAGCCCGTCGTCGCTTGCGTCCTGAAAGATTTCATAGCGCAAGCTGCCGGCCTCGCCCCGTGAAGGCGCCACAAGCGCCAGCAGGCTCTCGCCGAGTCGTTCCTCCTGGCCGCGGCGTGCCGCGAAGAACGCAATCTTGCTGACAATGGCCATGTGCAATCTCCAGAAGGCGGCCGCCGCCTGACAGCGGCGGCCGCATGAGCTGAATCAATGGGCCGTTACCACGGCTGGTCGGTCGGGAGAACAAACAGCTCGGCGACGTTGACGTAGTCCGGGGCCTGCAAGGCAAACAGGATCGTGTCGGCGATGTCGTCGGCCTTGAGGAAGGCCATCTGGCCACGGAGGCTTTCCATCTGGTCGCGATAACCCTTGTCCGAGACGTGCTCGAAGAGTTCGGTATCGACAGCGCCCGGCTGGATGCAGGTAACGCGGATGTTGTGCTTCTTGCCGACCTCCAGACGCAAACCCTCGGAGAAGGCAGTCACCGCATGCTTGGTGGCGCAATACACGGTCAGACCCGGGAACACCTTGCGGCCGGCGATCGACGACGTGTTGAAGATGTGGCCGGAGTGCTGCTTCTGCATGTACGGCAGGGCCGCAGCCGTGCTGTTCAGAAGGCCCTTGATGTTCACGTCGACCATCCGCGCCCATTCGTCGGTCTTGAGCGTCTCGATGTCGGAGATCGGCATCAGGCCGGCGTTGTTGAACAGGATGTCGATCGTGCCGTAGGCCGTGATCAGTTCATCGACGCCGGCCTGCACCGACGCGGGATCGACGACGTCCATCTGGATGGCGACGGCTTCACCACCGTTGGCCTTGATCTGCGAAACCAGCTCCTGCAGACGATCGATGCGACGGGCGGCAAGGCCCACCTTCACGCCCTGGGCGGCCAGCTTGAGGGCAGTCGCAGCGCCGATACCACTGGATGCACCCGTGACGAGAGCGATTTTTCCGTTGAGATTCATGAGATTCACCTTGAGAAGTGCCGCCGACGGGGAGGGTTCGGCTTCAGCACGGAGCGTAGGTTGCGCCTTCCGCTAAGGTGGATCTCCGGCGATCTTGCCGCCGCTGTTGCGATTCTGCTATCAGGTTTCGCCGCGGTATTCGCGCGGCGTCACGCCGACTTCCCGGCGGAACACCTGCGCAAAGTGGCTCGCGCTCGTGTAGCCCACGTCAAGAGCCACTTCGATGATGGGCCGCGTGGTCTCGCGCAGCATCTGGCGGGCGCGCTCCATCCGCAATCGAATGAAGAAGTGTGATGGCGTGTAGCCCGTGCTCTTCTTGAATGCGCGTCCGAAGTGAAACTCGCTGAGTCCGACTTCCCGTGCCAGGTGGGCCAGGTGAAACTCCTGGTCGAGCTGCGCTTCCATCAATTCCGTAACACGCCGCAGCTTGAAGGCAGGCAGCCCGCCGCGAGGCCGGCTTTCCGTTTCGCGAGCGCGACCATAGCGGCGAACCAGGTGGATGGCCAGACTCTGCGCCAGCCCCTGGACGAACATGGCACTGGGCTCTCTCGACGACATCAGCTCAACGCGAAGCGGCTCAAGAAGCGCTGAAAGTATCTCGTCCTGAGCGCCGGAAACATCCTGCAGCTCAAGCTGCACTTCCTTCCCCAGGACCTCGGCAGCAGCGCGCTGAAGCAGCTGGAGACCCAGGTGAAGGTGCATGACCGAGAACGGGCGATCGCCCTCGGCTGTCCATTTGAGTTCATAGGGCTCGGGTGCGTTCGTGAGGAAGAAGTCACCGGCGCAGACGCGGTTCGCGACCCATTCACCACCCAGTTCACGCTCCTCCACGACAGCGCTCCCCGACAGGATCCACACAATCAGTGGCTCTGGAACTGCCGGGATAAGCAGGCAGTCCTGAACGCGATTCCGCTCGAAGACTTGAGCGAGAAGGTCATTCCACGCCCGGCCCTTGGCAGCGGCTACGCGCGTGCCAGGAACCAACTCGTCGAGCGCTTCGGAGGAACTATGACGTACGTCTGCGGTCATCGCTACCATCCGATCGTCTAGGACGCGAGCACGCGGCGCTCGCTTGTGGCGTGGCGCACCGGAGGCGCGAGGCTAAGCACATCCTTGAGGTGACGGGCTTCCTCCAGGGGGCTGCGGCCGAACATGCGCTTGAACTCTCGGCTGAACTGCGACGCGCTCTCATAGCCGACGCGCTCCGAGGCGGTGTTCGCACTCAGCCCGTTCCGGATCATCAGCAGTCGAGCTTGATGGAGCCGCATCGCCTTGATGTACTGGATAGGCGTGGTTGCGGTGACCGCCTTGAAATGAATGTGGAAGGCCGGGACGCTCATATTGGCCTCGCTCGCCAACGTGGCGACGTCCAGGTCGCCGTCGTAATGGTCATGAATGCGCCGCAACGCTTTCGCGATCCGGGCGAAGTGGCTTCCTTGTGTCAACGCAGCGCGCAGGCTGCCGCCTTGCTCGCTTGAGAGCACCCGGTAAGTGATCTCGCGCACGATGCCCGGCCCGAGTACGCGGGCGTCCGCCGGCGACGTGAGTGCTTCAAGAAGTCTCACGGTGGCATCGCCGATTCGTTCGTCCAATCGGGTCGCGAACAATGTCTGCGGCGGTGACGATTCGTGGGGCGCCTCCTCGTCAAGAGCAAGTGCCAGCTCCGCAGTAGCCGTCGAATCGATCCGAAGCGCGAGTCCGAGCATGGGTTCCTCGGGACTGGCCTCTGTCTCGATATCGAATGGGAGCGGCACGGCCAGGACCAGGTAGTGCTGCGCGTCGTAGACATAGGTCTCGCCACCGTGGAATCCACGCTTCCTGCCTTGAGCGACGATGACGATGCTCGGTTCGTACAGCGCAGGCGTCTTGGCCAGTGCATGGTTGGATCGCATCAGCGTTACGCCGTCCAGCGCCGACTTGGTATAGCCGTCGGAAGGAGCGAGCTGGCCGATCAGTTCGACCATCTGGGAACGCCGGTCTACGCCTTTTGGTTGAGAAGAAGATGCGCCCATTGGGGTCTGTCCGGTTACGGGCCTGCTCATATATCACCACAGGCAAACCGGCCTGTGTAGGCCACGAGAGAAATAGGCAAAAGCCGCAGACGATCCGGTCTTAGCGGCCCGGGCCCCGCTTCTTAGCATGGCCTCACCTGGAGTCGACCAGGCATTCAAGAAACGCAAAGAGGGCATATGAGTCGCTTCGCCATCTCCCTCGCTCTAGTCGCCTTCCGCGCTCTCGTCTTGCGTGCCGAAGCGGCGCAAACCCACTGATCGGACCTCCTCACATGAACACCACCACACTTTCCAAAGTCGTTCTCGTCACCGGCGCCAGCAGCGGCATCGGCGAGGCCACCGCACGTCTGCTCGTCAAGCAAGGGCACCGTGTCGTTCTGGGCGCTCGACGCACCGATCGACTCGAAGCTTTGGCCGACGAGCTTCGCAGTTCAGGCGGTCAGGTCGCGTTCCGCTCGCTGGACGTCACCAGGCTGGACGACGTGCGTGAGTTCGTTGCATTCGCCGAAGCCACGTATGGCCCTGCCGACGTGATCGTCAACAACGCCGGCGTCATGCCGCTCTCCCCACTTAACGCGCTCAATGTCGACGAGTGGGACCGGATGATCGACGTCAACGTTCGCGGCGTCCTGCACGGAATCGCCGCGACCCTTCCCGGCATGGAGGCGCGCGGGCGCGGGCACATCATCAACATCTCGTCGATCGGTGGCCACGCGGTGTCGCCTACCGCCGCCGTGTACTGCGCAACGAAGTACGCCGTGCGTGCGATCTCCGATGGCCTGCGGCAGGAGACGGACAAAATTCGGGTAACGGTCGTCTCGCCTGGCGTCGTCGAATCCGAGCTCGCCGACTCAATCTCCGATGCGCAAGCGCGCGACGCCATGAAGGCCTTCCGTCGGGTGGCCTTGGCACCTGAAGCAATCGCGCGCGCGATCGCTTATGCGATCGAGCAGCCAGACGACGTCGACGTCAGCGAATTGATCGTTCGTCCGACGGCAAGCCCTTACTGATTAAAGCGAGCATCCCAGATGAACACTCATCCGTATGTTGGCATGTGGGTCACAGCCGACGGTCACATTCGTCACGAACTTCTTGCCAACGGTCGGTACGACGAAGCGCGAGGCCGCAAGCAGAGCGCGTATCAAGGCAGTTACGTGCTCACAGGCGACCACATCGAGTATGTCGACGACACCGGCTTCACGGCGGACGGCGACTTCGTGGACGGCGTCCTTTACCACGCAGGAATGGTGCTTTACCGGCAGTGGTAAGCGCCCTCCGAATCACCCAGGAGAAACCATCATGGCCGCATATCTTGTCGGCAACGTTGAAATTGAAGACGAGTTCACTATCGAAGAGTACCGCCGCCGCGCGCTCCCGCTTGTCGAGAAGTACGGCGGAAAGGCGTTGGTGATCGACGCAACACCGGTGTACGTCGAGGGAAGCTGGATCCCGCGCAATATGATCCTTCTCGAGTTTCCAAACATGTCTGCGATTCGTGGCTTGCTGACATCGCCCGAATACGCGCCGCTGGCGGCGATGCGCCAGGCAAGCGCCCATACCGACCTGGTCGCGTTCGGCGGACTCTGAATGTCCGCCTCTACCGGAGATTCCAAGATGGCTACTCCTGAAGACCGTTACGCCACAGGTGTTGCGACGTTACAGAGCATCACGGGGAGCAGCGGTGAGGCGGTGGTTGAGAGCCTCAAGGACATCGCGCCCGACTTCGCCGACTGGATCGTGGCGTTCGCGTATGGGGATGTGATGTCTCGTCCGGGCCTCGATAAACCCGTTCGGCAGATCGCCACCATCGCCGCACTGACGGCATTGGGGACCGCCACCGCGCAGCTGAAGGTCCACATTCACGGTGGTCTGAACGTGGGTTGCACGCCGCAGCAGATCACCGAATGCATCCTGCAGATGGCGGTATACGCCGGGTTCCCAGCTGCGATCAATGGATTGGTCGCCGCGAGGGAAGTTTTCGTGGAACGAGGCCTGTCCGCGGTTTAGGTCGGAGTGCGAGATGGCTCTGTTTGAATCCTTGGTGCTGTTGCTGCTGATTTCCTGCGTCCTGCTTCACTTGGCGCGCAGGATCGGCTTGCCGTATCCAACCATGCTGGCGCTTGCGGGAGCGCTGGTGGCGGCCACGCCGTGGGCGCCGGTCATTGCGATTGACCCGCATCTCGCCTTGGTCCTGTTCGTCGCTCCTGCCATCCTCAGCGCGGCTTACGACATATCGCCGTATGAGTTGCGCCGGCACTGGGCTGCGCTGGTCGCGCTCGCGCTGTTCGCCGTCGTCCTCACCACGGCGGCAGTGGCGTGGATCGGGTGGAAAGTTGCCGGTCTTCCGATCGCGGCCGCGATCGCGCTGGGTGCCATCGTGGCGCCGCCGGATGCAGCCGCCGCGCAGGCTGTACTGAACAGCCAGGGGTTGCCACGGCGAACCTTGACTGTGCTCCAAGGCGAGAGCCTGTTCAACGATGCCGTTGCGCTGCTGATTTTCGCTGCCGCGGTGGGCTCGGTGACGTCCGGCGACGCTTTGGCCGACCTCGCGCCCTCGCTAGCGCTAGCCGTGCCTGGCGGTGTCGTTCTGGGTGTGATTGCGGGCGCAGCATTCGTCGCCCTTTGGCCCTTCTGGTCCGGCACGCTGGGATCGACGCTCATCGAGTTCGTCTCGACCTTCGGGATCTGGTTGATCGCCGAGAGGTTGCACGTATCTCCCGTTCTGGCGGTGGTGGCATACGCCATGTGGGTGGCTCGGTTTGCCCACGGACGGCAGACTGCGGGCGACCGTGTTCACTCGTTTGCAGTCTGGGATGCAACGGTCTTCGCGCTGAATGTCACTGCATTTCTCCTGATGGGACTGCAGACGCGCTCGATCCTTTCGCAGTTACAGGGTGCCGAAGTCTGGAATGCCTTGGGCTTTGCGGCGCTGGTCTTCGTTTGCGTCGTCGTGGTCAGGATTGCGTGGGTGTTGAGTTATCGATGCCTTCTCAGCCCGGTTCTGCCGTCTCTTCGCCAGCCTCCCGCTGGCACGGTGCAAACCCGTCTTCTGGTCGGCTGGTGTGGGATGCGGGGCATTCTGACCTTGGCCACTGCCATGTCGTTGCCGGCGCAATTCCCCGGGCGCGACCTGATCGTCCTAAGCGCTTTCGCCGTAGTGCTGGGCACATTGATCCTGCAAGGAGCCACGATAGCCCCGCTCATCAAATGGCTCGGGATTCCGAAGGATTTGTCCTTGGATCGGGACGTCAGGGCCGCGCGCTCAGTTCTGGATGCCGTGGCGGTCGATCAACCAGCTGAAGATGCGAACTTCTGTTTGCCGCGGTCTCGTGAAGCGGAACGTGTCTTGGTGGCTGCGCAGCGCAGGACGCTCCAGTCCCTGCTTCTTGAAGGAAGGGTCCCGGAGGATGCATTCCGGATCCTGCAGGAAGAGCTGGACTGGAGGGAGCTGAGTCTGACGCCGCATCGGAGGCGGGAGATCGCCGAGGCGTGACAGCACGCCTCGGCACCGGTATCGACGGGCTTACTTGGCAGTTCTCACATCGATACTGAAACCGCCCGCGCCGTTGGCCACGAGCATCAGGAAGGCGCCTGCGATCGAGACGTTCTTCAGGAACATGATCATCTGCATCTGATCGGCGAAGTTGTTGTGGAAGATCACTCCCGTGGCGAGAGTGAAGCCGGCGAGCACGGCGGCGACGAGACGGGTCTGGAAGCCCAGGATGATCGCGACGGAACCCAGCACTTCGAGCGCGATCACCGCGGGCAGCGCGATACCCGGGACGCCTACGGACGCCATGTAGCCGGCGGTCGCGTCATAGGCGCTGATCTTGCCCAGACCGGAAATGAGGAAGAGAGCGACGAGAAGGACGCGCCCGAGAAGCTCGGCGCTGTTGCGGGCCACGTTGGTCGTGGAAGGAGCGGCGGTCGTTGCGATAGTGGACATGGAAATCTCCTGAATGGTGATGTGTAAAGGTGAGTGCTGCGGGAATGCGCGCCGGATCAGCGAAGGCGCCCGGCTGCGCGGAGGATGTTTCCGATTCGTTTGATCTCGGCTTCGCCTTGCTCCAACGCATCGGGAGTGGTGTGAACGGAGTAGTACCCGGTCACGAGGTCGTGCGGATGCTTGATGGCCGAGCCGATCACGAAAGAGGTCGGCCCTTGTGCGGTGAACTCCAGCGCCGCGTCTGATTCATCGAACACCGCGATCTCGCCTGCGGCGACGGCGTTCGGTGTTTCAGCGACTCCCTCGTACACCGCGATCCAACCGACGGTATGTCCATGAGGAGGCTGGTAGCGCCACGTCTCGCCGGCCTTCAGGCGAACATGGAAGTAGTTGATGCCTTCCGGTGCCCGGATCGGACTGCGCGCATTGCCATAACGACCCAGCACCACCCTGACAGGACCATCGCTCTCGACCTGCTCCGGCGGGATGTACTGGCCTTCGGCAGGGGAGTTTTCGAGCTCCGCCGGCAACGCCAACCAGAGCTGGAAGAACTTCAGGGGCTCGGTGGTATAGACGCGGCCGTCATGCCAGGCACCCGCGCCGGCTTTCATCCATTCCAGGCCACCCGCAGGCACCTGACCGGATTGGCCCGTCGTGTCTTCGTACTGCAGTCCGCCGCTGAGCGCGATCGTCAGCGTTGCGATGCCCGAGTGCGGATGGATGCCGAAGAAGGTGTCCCCGGTCGGCGGCAGTTCGCCGCGGTCCAGGAACACGAACGGCTTGATCAGCTGGCCCAGATCGGAAGGGTTGACCAGGCGGGTGATGGGGCCGCGCGTGGCGCCACGACCTTGGAACACGATGCGGCGGGAGGCGACGAAGGTTTCCGGTTCTGCAAGCTTCTGAGTGAGGCGGGTCACGGCGGCATCTCTGGGGAGGTGCGACCAAAGTAGGTTCGCCAGACATATCTTGATAGCCTATATTTATCGATGATATCCATCGAAAGGATAGATATATGCTCGACGGAGTCACGCTGGACCAGATCCGCACCTTCATTGCGGCGGCGGAGCAAGGCAGCTTTTCCGCAGCGGGGAGGAAGTTGCGTCGTGCGCAGTCGGTAGTCAGCCACACGCTTGCAAATCTCGAAGCGCAGCTCGGCGTTACGTTGTTCGAGCGCAGTGGGCGCTACCCGCAACTGACCGAAGAGGGCGAGTCACTTCTGCGTGATGCCCGCGCAGTCGCCGACCACATGGATGATTTCAAGGCCAGGGCCCGCTCCATGCGCGAAGGACTGGAGCCTGAACTGTCCGCGGCGATGGACGTGATGTATCCGATGCCGGCAATTACGCACGCGGTAGGGCGATGCAGAGAGCTCTATCCGAACACGCCCTTACGTCTTTACGTGGAGGCATTGGGCGGTGTTGTGCAGCCGGTCCTGGATGGTTCCTGTCGCATTGGCGTCATCGGCTCGCTGCCAACGGTGCCAGACGAGCTCGTGGCAGAGCCGCTGGTGGTGGTGCCGTTCGCTACCGTGGTCGCTCCGCAGCACCCACTGGCGAAGGCACGGAAGCCCCTGTCGAACGCAGAGCTTAGCAAGCATGTACAGCTGATACTCACCGACCGCACCTCGCTATCTTCAGGACGCAACTTTGGCGTCATCTCACCGCTCACGTGGCGGCTGGCGGATCTGGGCGCGAAGCATGCCTTCCTGCGCGCAGGTTTTGGATGGGGACACATGCCTGTGCACATGGTCCAGGGTGATCTGGATCAGGGCCAGCTGGTGGAAATCCGGACGCACGCCAATGCCACCACGCGTGCCGGTTTGGAGATGCAGGCGGTCTATCGCAAGGACACACCACCCGGACCCGTGGGGCGCGCCTTCATCGAAGCGCTCAAGCACTGACGAAATTTCATGATCACCCTCTCCCCCAAGGCAACGGACTGGCCGTTTGCAGGGCATTGCACATGAGCAGCCGAAGTCCGACGTTGCTTCCTTTTTGCCTCCTAGCCGCGCTGCTGTTGGCCACGTTTCCGCATAGCGTGGTCGCACAGCAGGCATCCGTGGTCTATGGCCGCTACAAGGTGGATACCTGGCGCTCCCATGAGGAGGTGAAGCTCGCGTTTACCTCCAACCTGGTCCAGACCCGAGACGGCTACCTTTGGCTGTCGTCGCAGTCGGGCCTGGTGAGATTCGACGGGGTTCGCTTCAAGGCTTTCAACGCCGACAACTCGCCGGCTCTGCGCGGCCGCACTCGGTTGATCACCATCCCGCTCGCCGAAGATCACGAGGGCGGTTTGTGGGTGGGGAGCGGGAGCGAGCTGTTTCGCGTCGCGGGCGATCAGGTGACGTTGCGCGCGACCAATGAATCGTTCAAGGCCGACATCATCAATGCCGCCGCCGTCGACACCCACGATCGTCTTTGGGCGGTGACGCGCAGCGGCCGTGTCGTCGTCATCGATCGCGACGGTCGTCAGCGGGAGCTTCGCGGCACGCTGGTCAGCTACTCCGGCAGCAGCATGACCGTCGACAACAACGGGGATATGTGGATCGCCGCAGGCGAAGGTGCGGTGTATCGGATCAGCGAAGGGAAGCTCAGCCGGATCGCACTTCCGGAAGGTGCCCAAGTGCATAACCCGAGCCGTGTCTACGCGACTCGCGATGGTTCGATCTGGTTCGGCACGCACACGGCCATCGCGCGATGGAAGGATGGGCAGATCGAGCATTTCCCACTACCGGCCACCAAGGGGTTTGGTGCCGTTACCGCAATGGCGGAAGACGCGTCGGGCACGCTGTGGGTGGGCTCGTACGGGGCCGGCCTGCATTGGTTCGACGGCAAGCAGTTCCAGTCATTCACGCGTGCCGATGGCTTATCCGATGACCGCGTCATCGACATCCTTCCGGACCAGCAAGGCAACGTATGGGTGGCCACGCGTGATGGCCTGAACAGATTCCAGCCGTTGCAGGTGCAAGCCTTCACGGCGCGTACGGGGCTGCCAAGCGATATGCCTGGCGGCATGGTGCGCGACGCTGACGGCGGTACGTGGTTGGCGCCTCCCACTGGAGGGCTGTACTACGGCCATATCGACTCGTCCCGCACGTCATTCTCGCGAGTTGGCAGCAGCCCTGCCGACCTGGTGCTTTCGCTCGCGCCGGCGCGAGGTGGCGGCGTGTGGGTGGGGCGCCCGAATGGGATCATCTCCCGCTTCGAGAAGGGGCAGGCCACGGCCGATCACGGCTACCGCGGATTGCCCCCCGTCACCGACCTGCTGGAAGACCGCACCGGTTCGCTATGGATCGCGACATGGCGAGGCCTCTTTCGTGGCAGAGGTGGGAGCCTCGAGCGCATACAGCAGAAGGACGAATTCATCTTCCGCCTGTTCAAGGATTCGAGCGACGCGCTGTGGGTTGCCAGCCTGACAGGCGTGACTCGTATCGACGTGGCAGGCGATCAAACGTTCGTCGCTTGGCCCACGCCGAAGCAGACCGGTGTCAGGCCCAACGTGATGTTCGAAGCACCCAAGGGAACCGTGTGGGTGGGATCGGACGAAGGGCTCGTCCGAGTTGCCGGCGGAAAGCCGACCGTCGTCGCCGTGGAAGAGGGACTGCCGGAAAGTTGGGTTGGCGCAGGCGAGGTGGATGATGCGGGAAGGCTTTGGCTCGGTCAGCTCGGCGGCCTGACTCGCATTCGTCTCGCAGAACTGTCTGCGGTAGCCGACGGCAAACTTCCCGACCTGATCGATGTGGGCAGCTTCAAGCCACTGGATGGGTTGCCGGGCGGAGACCCAGCGGCATGGCCGCATCCCTGGTCCTTCAAGGATTCGGGCGGAATGCTCTGGTTTGCGATGGGCCACGGCATCGTGTCGGTAGACCCTCTCAAGGCGAAGCCCATCGGTGCGGCCCCCAAGGTCTACATCGATGAAATCACCGCCGACGGGGTGAGGCAGAGCAACCGGGACAAAATCGTCCTGGATCCCGCGACACGCCGCATCGACATCCGATACACCGGAGTTGATCTGTCGCATGGACCGGACGTGCGTTTCCGCTATCGCATGGACGGCTTCGACTCGGATTGGATAGATGCAGGAACCCAACGCGTCGCCTCCTACACGCGCCTGGCCCCTGGGACGTATCGGTTCCGCGTCTCCGCGCGCGATGTTCGAGGGCAATGGTCTCCCATCGAGTCCGACGTGACGATCCAGGCGTTGGCGCCGTTCTACTTGAAAGGTTGGTTCATCGCACTGTCGATTCTGACCATCGCATTGTTGTTGTGGCTGTATCACCGCGCTGCCCTCAGGATTCGCGGTGCCGCCATTCTCGATGAACGCACACGTCTGGCCCGGGATATCCACGACTCGTTGTTGCAAGGTTTCGGTGGCATCGCGCTGCAGCTGCATGCGGTCGATCAGCGACTGGGCGCGCACTCGCCCGAGAGGGCGAGCCTGGACCGCATCCTTACCCTAGTGGATCGCACGTTGACCCACGCACGAAAGGTGGTCTGGGACATTCGCCAGCCCAGTGAGGCGGACGATCTTGCCGCCTCGATCCAACTCAGCGCGCACCGCATCCTCGCCGACAGCGGCGTCGCGGTGAACATCGTCTCCGCCACGGGCGTCACCTTCGAACTCCCGGCGGAGGTCAAAGCCCAGTGCCGCTCGATCGTGGAAGAGATCCTGGTGAACGTTCACAAGCACGCCCACGCAGCCACGGTGGTCGTCGAACTCGAATACACCTGGAGCCACTTGCGCATCTCCGTGCGGGATGACGGCCGGGGCTTCGACGTTTCAGAGGTTGCCAGGCGCCGAGGCCATTGGGGGCTCCAGGGAATACAAGAGCGAGCCAGATGCATCGGGGCATCCGTCGCGCTGAACAGCCAGCCGGGGAGCGGCACTCAGGTGTGCGTCAGAGTCCCGCGTTGGCGCTGGCTGAGACTGGTGCCGGGCTTCACTCGGCGGGCAGCCGTCACGTCGCCCCAAAAATAAGCCGATAGGTGGATTGTCGCGCCTCACCGAACAGGACGACCATTGGAACTATGTCCGTCAATAGAAAGCAGCCCCTGGACGTCAATGGAGCGACCCAGCGGATCCGCGTCATGGCGGTCGATGATCATCCCATTTACCGGGATGGCCTGGCCGCCGTGCTGGAAC
Organism: Lysobacter sp. FW306-1B-D06B; assembly: GCF_038446665.1. Classification (NCBI taxonomy): domain Bacteria; kingdom Pseudomonadati; phylum Pseudomonadota; class Gammaproteobacteria; order Lysobacterales; family Lysobacteraceae; genus Lysobacter; species Lysobacter sp. FW306-1B-D06B. The sequence goes on from NZ_CP151802.1 coordinate 1,461,958, forward strand.
TGCATCCCGACTTGGAGCTGGTCGCAGAGGCCGGCGACGGAGCAGCTGCCGTGGACGCCTACCGCGCCTGGCAACCGGATGTGACCTTGATGGATCTGAGCATGCCCGTGATGAGCGGGGTGGATGCCATTGCAAGGATCGTGGAGGAATTCCCCTCTGCGCGAATCATCGCGCTCACGACCTACCAGGGCGACACGGACATCCACCGGGCCCTGGAGGCAGGTGCGCGGGGCTATCTCCTCAAGGACGTGCTCCGCAACGAGGTTGCCGACGCGATACGCGCCGTCTCGCGTCAAGGCTGGATCTTGCCGGATGCCGTGGCGCGACGACTTGCCGAGTACGTTCCGCGTGTCGAGCTTACTGATCGGGAACTGGAGGTTCTGCGTCTGATGGCGAGAGGGCTTCGCAACAAGGAGATCGCCGCGCAGATCCATCGAACGGAAGCGACGGTCAAGGTTCACGTGTTGCACGTGCTGAACAAGCTCCACGCGCAGGACCGAACCGAAGCAGTGGTGATTGCGCTCAAACGCGGGATCATTCACCTCGCGTAGCATTCGCCGCCCGCGAAGACTCCGGGCTGCGATCAGTGTGTTCGCTGGCAGCTATCCGAAAGACGTAGGAAGAATCTACGCCGACGGCGGATTTCAGTCGCAGAGAACAAACCCTAACGTGACCTTCACTCCATGAAGAGATGAGGGCACGTATGAGCAACTCCACCGCAGGCAAGATCGGCAAGGAAGCCCTTCTGACGCCCGACAACTGCGTGCTTCTGCTGATCGATCATCAGCCGTTCCAGTTCAGCGGAGTCAAGAACATCGACGCCGCGCTGCTCATGAACAACGTGGTTGCCCTCGCCAAGACCGCAAAGGTATTCGAGGTTCCCACGCTGCTCACCAGCGTCGTGGAGGACCGCGGCGGATACATCGTGAAGCCGCTGCTGGATGTCTTTCCGGAGCAGAAGCCGATCAATCGAACCACGATCAACACGTGGGAAGACCCGGCGTGCGTCGAGTGGGTAAAGCGGACCGGACGAAAGAAGGTCGTGATTGCCGCCCTTTGGACCGAAGTGTGTCTGGCGTTCCCGGTCATCCACGCGCTTGGCGATGGTTACGAGGTCTACTTCGTGACCGATGCGTCCGGCGGTACCAGCGTTGAGGCACACGAGATGGGCATCGCGCGCATGGTCCAAGCGGGTGCGGTCCCGATGACGTGGATCGTCTTCGCATCGGAACTTCAGCGCGACTGGGCCCGCGAGGAGTCCGCAGCCAAGCTCATTCCCGCACTCCTCGAGCATGGCGGAGCCACCGCTACCAACCTGGCCTGGGAATTCCAGTTGCTCGCCGGCAAGCCTGGCGCTGGCGTCTAACGCCTGATATCTGCATGGCTGCACGTCGCGGCCAAGTGCCCACCTTTGCGAACAACAACCAGAGAATCCCATGGCCAAGGTCCTTGTCCTGTACTACTCCTCCTACGGCCACATCGAGCAAATGGCCGAGGCCGTTGCCGAGGGCGCGCGTACCGCAGGCGCGACGGTCGACATTCGCCGCGTTCCGGAAACCGTTCCGGACGAAATCGCCCGCAAGAGCCATTACAAGCTCGACCAGAAGGCCGCGATCGCTACCGTCGCGGAGCTGGAGAACTACGACGCCATCGTGATCGGAACCGGCACCCGCTACGGCCGCATCGCCTCGCAGATGGCGGCGTTTCTCGATCAGACCGGCGGCCTCTGGGCTCGCGGCGCACTCAACGGAAAAGTAGGCGCCGCCTTCACTTCGACGGCGACACAGCACGGCGGGCAGGAAGCGACGCTGTTCTCGATCATCACGAACCTGCTCCACTTCGGTATGACGATCGTGGGACTTCCCTATAGCCATCAGGGACAAATGAGTATCGACGAGGTCGTTGGTGGGGCGCCGTATGGCGCGACCACGGTTGCTGGTGGAGACGGTTCGAGACAGCCCACTGCGATCGATCTGGCCGGCGCCCGACACCAGGGCGAACTGGTCGCGCGCACCGCGGCAAAACTCTTCGACTAACCAGTTACGGGCCGGCGCGGACTCATCCTCCCCCACTGAGCCACCGCAGACGGCCCGCCTTTCTCCCCGGAGCCAGCCATGACCAGCAGCATCGCCTCTGAAGAGGCCAAGACCATTGTCCGTACGAATACCGAACAAGTGCAGGGACAGGGCGACTTTGCTCTGTTCGAACAGCTGTTCGCAGACGATTTCGTCGACCACACGCCCCAGCCAGGGACCACTCCGGACAAGGACGGCGTTCGTGTCCTCTACCACCGTTTGCGCGAGGCGTTTCCCGACTTCAATCCGGTCATCCACTGGCAGACCGTGGACGGCGATGTGGTCACGACGTTCAAGACGTATCACGGCACGCACCGAGGCGCTCTCTTCGGCATCGCACCGACTGGGCGAAAGATCCAGTTCGAAACCGTCGATGCGATGCGGGTCCGCGACGGAAAGATCACCGATCACTGGGGCGTGGCGAACCTGTTCTCGCTGATGCAGCAGCTCGGCGGCCTGCCGCCGGTGTCCTGACGACTTTCCTGAAGCAAGGAGCGACTCCCATGCGCGTCCCAACGTTCACCATGCCACTGGCCTTGATGGTCGTGCTCATGTCGGCGGTGTTCCAGCCGGTCATGGCAAAGCAGCCCGACAGCGACATCGAGGCCAACAAGGCTGTAGTGCGCCGCTACTTCGACGCCTTCAATCGCGCCGACTTCAGCCATCTGGACGAGATCGTGACAGGCGACTATGGCGATCGCCTCGAAGGGCAGGCGCCCGGCATCCACGTCATCCGCAGCTACCTGCAGGGGCTGAAGGCCAGCTTTCCCGACTTCACCTGGACGATCGAGCAGATCGTTGCCGAGGGCGATCGCGTCGCCGTGATGAACCGCGTCTCCGGCACGCAGCTGAATGATTTCGGCGGGCTCAAGGCCACGGGCAACAAGGTCGATTTCCGAGCCTTCCAGATCTACCGCATCGAGGGCGGAAAGCTCGCCGAGCACTGGGAGGTCGCCGATTTCGCGACCTTCCAGGCGCAACTGACGGCCAAGCCGAAAGAGTCCGCATTCCAGTCGTTCCAGAAGGGACTGGATGCTCCGAAGGAAGGTGACAGCAAATGAGCAAGCTGCTGTCGGGAAAAGTAGTCGTGGTGACTGGCGCGGCGAGCGGCATTGGACGCGCGATCGCGATCGGCGCCGCGCAGCACGGCGCGAAGGCCGTGATCGTCTCTGACGTGGTCGAAACACCCCGCGAGGGAGGAGCGACGACGACAAGCGAGATCGACGCCTTGGGAGTTGCCAGCCGCTTCGTGCAAACGAACGTGAGCAAGCGCGACGAAGTGGATGCCCTCATCGCGGCAACCGACTCCCTTGGCGGCGTGGACGTCATGGTCTGCAACGCCGGCATTACGCTGCGCTCGGACGGTGCGGACGTGGCGGAAGAAGACTACCGCCGCCTCATGGCCGTGAATCTGGATGGCGTCCTGTTCTGCGCCCAGGCGGCTGCCCGCCAGATGCAGGCGTTGTCGAAGCCAGGAAGCATCGTGCTGATGGCCAGCATGGGTGGCATCTCCGGCGCAGGCATGACGGTTGCGTACTCCACCAGCAAAGGCGGCGTCGTGCTGATGGCCAAGGCACTGGCCGATGCGCTCGGGCCCTCTGGCATTCGCGTGAACTCCGTTTGCCCCGGGACCATCGACACAGCGCTGTTGCGTAATACGCCGGGCGTGGCGGAAGCGTCGGAAGGGTTTCGTCAGAGAACGCCCCTGCGCCGCCTCGGCAAACCTTCGGAGATTGCCGACGCCGTCGTGTGGCTGGGCTCGGATATGTCCAGTTACGTGACTGGCACTCCCTTGCTCGTGGACGGCGGCTTGCTCTCGGTGCTGTGAGCGCTCGCGGAATCGATCCCTACCTTCCTTGGAGTTCCGATATGTCTACACCTTCCATCGCTGATCGTGGATACGAGGCGGCTGGCTACGTGCCGATGCTCAGTCTGTTGGGTCGCATGCTGATGGCGGCGATCTTCATCATCTCGGGCGCGGTAAAAGTGGCGAACCCTGAGGCAACCGCCGGCTATATCGCCTCCGCCGGTCTTCCAGCACCGGAAGCAGCCCTCATCGTTGCGGTCCTGATCGAAATTGTGGGCGGCGTCGCGCTCATCGTGGGATATCGCACGCGCACTGTCGCGAGCGTGCTGGCCTTGTTCTGCGTCGTCACGGCCCTGAGCTTTCACACTGCCTTCAACGACCAGAACCAGTTCATCCACTTCCTCAAGAATCTGACCATGGCAGGTGGATTCCTGCAGATTGCCGCGTTCGGGCCGGGCACTATCAGCGTGGACGCGAGGCACCGCCAGGGTGCTGTAGGAACTCCCGGCCGGTGATAACGCGATCCATCGACACGGACGATGGAATGCATCGAGAGACATTGGCTTCTGCGTCCGCAATGAGCGGCCTAGGCTGACAGCACTTCCCCTTCGCCCTGACCGACTAGAGGCACGCCATGACCACCACGATCCGATTCCACCAGTACGGCGGCCCTGAAGTCCTGATCCCGGAGGAGGAGCAAGTAGGCCGTCCTCTCGAAGGACAGGTCCGCCTGCGCCACGAGGCGATTGGCGTGAACTTCATCGACACCGCCTTCAGGCGGGGCATCTTTCCGATGCCGCTGCCCGGTGTAACCGGCGTCGAGGGCGCTGGCATTGTCGAGGAGACAGGCCCCGGCGTCGACCTGAAGGTCGGCGACCGTGTGGCCTATTTCCTTTCCCCTGGCAGCTACGCAGAAGTTCGCCTGATCAATGCAGCTGACCTGATCGCGACGCCCGAAGACATCACGTCGGTAGAAGTCGCCACGATCCTCACGAAGGGCTTGACGGCCTGGGCCGCGGTGAACGGCTTCTACAAGTTGCATGCGGGAGAAACCGTTCTGGTGCAGGGCGCTTCGAGCAATGTGGGACTGCTGGTAGCGCGTTGGGCCCGCGCACGCGGTGCACGTGTCATCGGTACGACCAGCTCGCCGGAGAAGCTAGAGACGATCCGGGGCTCCGTCGATTACGCCCTATTGTCGTCCGACGCTTCGATCGTGGAGCAGCTCAAAGCAATCGCGCCGGCGGGTGCGGACGTCGCGTACGAGTTCGTTGGCAAGGCCACCTTCGACACGTCGGTCGCCGCCGTGCGGGACGGCGGAACCATTGCGACCATCGGAGCCGCCTCCGGACAGCCAGAGCCAGACTCTGGCGCCCTGTCCCGGCGAAACGTTCGTGTTGTCGCCGGCCCGATGGCGCAGCATCTCCAAGGCCGGACGCGCGAAGCGATCGATGCGGTGTTCGGCGCATATCGGGACGGCACGTTCGGCGACTACAAGGCGTCGACCTATCCCCTCAAGGACGCCGCCCTGGCGCACGCCGATATTGCCGCCCGGCACACGTTCGGGCCGATGGTGCTTGTTCCCTGACCGCTTCGTTCAAGAAGGGCAGAACGCGCAGTGAACCCTCGACGTGACCCGCCCCGCTTTCTGCCGACGTCTGCCGGGCCGTCGGGCCTCTTAGAGGAATCGGCAAAGAGGCGAAATTAACCGGCATTAGCACTGCGAGGTCGTAGGCCTAGCATGCACTCACGGTCTCGCGCGGCGAGATCATTCCGCCAAAAAACCAGGAGAGTGTCATGACGAACATCGCCAACGAAGCACTGATCCGCGGCCTGTACGAGGCAGTGAACAAGAAGGACCTGAAGACCATCGCCGACTTCGGCGCGCCCGAGAGCGAGTGGCTGGATGTGCCGTTCAACTACACCACGTATGGCGTCGACGCCATCATCGATCCGTGGAAGAGCTGGTTCAATATCTTCCCGGACGCCACCTGCGAGGTTCGCAGCCTGGTCGCACTCGAGGACTATGTCATCGCGCAAGGCATCGGCCGCGGCACGCACGGGGGCGTCTTTAACTCGCCGGCCGGTGAGCTGCAGCCGAGCGGCAAGTCGATGCAGGTCAACTTCTGCGACGTCTACCGCCTCAAGGACGGGAAGATCATGCGGGCCGACTCGTACTTCGATTTCTACGGGCTCCTGAAGCAGCTGGCTCCCGAAAAGCTCGCGTGAACAGGATTCGCTGACAGTGTTTAGCGTCCCCGGGCTGCTGCGGTGCAGTTGACGCTGGAGTTGTCTGCCCGACGGACGCTCGGGCAGGCTCTCCGGTTTCGGCCAGGCGCCTCATCGATAGCGCGTGGAGACGCCGGTATTCGGCAGCTCTACTGTCAGCCGAGCGTTCTACCCTCGGCTCTTCTGACCACCAAAGAATATGACCCGAACATTCGTACATGCTCGAAGGCAAACAGCCGTGCAAACGACCTCAGTCCGAGAACTTCCCTAATAGAAACCTGCACTGCCCGGAAGACTATTGTTCGCGTGCGACGATAGCGGACGTCGGAAACGGCGCGGGTGCGCGCTGCGTACGAGAGTCAGGCTCGAGGTGCCCCTCGTCGGATCAAGCCGCATTATCAACCTCCGTCAGCAGCTCGATCATGGCGCGCGCCGCTGCGGATTGCCGGCGATGCGGAGCGTAAACGACCGAGAACGGCCGGGTGCGTCCGCGCAGCTGGGGCAGCAGTTCAACCAACTGGCCGCGGTCCATCCGGTCGCGAACGATGAACTCGTAGCTCTGGCAGATGCCGACGCCTTGCTCGGCCAACGACACCACGCCCAGAACGTCGTCCGATATTTCGATGGGCGAGGTCGGCAGCCAATCGACGTCGTGCCCGCCATCCCGAAATACCCACGGCGCGAGGCGGCCGGTCCGCGGCATGACGAAGGGCAGGCACACATGCTGCCGCAAGTCCTCCAGCGTCCGCGGTGCACCGGCTCGCTCGATGTAGGCGGGCGATGCGACCAACAGCAGCGATTCGTCCTGAAGCTTGCGCGCAACCAGACCACTGTCGGGCAGATGACCGAGTCGGATGGCCAGATCGAAGCCCTCCGCCACCAGGTCGACATTGCGGTTGGTGATGTTCAGTTCGATTTGGACGCGCGGATACTGCCGTGCGAAGCGGGCCACCAATGGCGGCAGGCGGTAGTGCCCGTAGGTTGTCGGCACGCTCATCCGGACGCGTCCGGTGAGTTCGCCTTCCTGACCCTGCACGTCGCGCTCGGCCTCATCGAGCAGGGCGAAGGCCGAGCGTGCCTGTTCCAGGTACAGCCTACCGGCTTCGGTCAGGCCAAGGCGACGCGTGGTCCGCTGAAGCAACTGACGTCCCAGGCGCGCCTCCAGCCTGGCGATCGCCCGGCTCAACACGGACGGCGTCGTCGATAGCGCCACCGCCCCCGCGGTGAAGGAGCCGTGCTCGACCACGGCGATGAAGGCCTCCACGTCCCCGAGGTAGTCGAATTTCCGGCTCATCTTGTCCTTGATGGAACAAATGTTTTTCCCGCGGGCCAGTTTATCGCCGCGAATAGCCTCAATACAGTGGGCCTCCCACGCCGTACGCAGGGCCACCGGTGCCGGTCGAGCCATGCGTAACGGGCCGCTTTCGCGGCGAACGCGAAGCCACCCGATGAAATCTCCAAGAGGTCCCCAATGAACAAGCTGATGCACAAACTCGCGATCCTGATGGCCCTGAGCCTTGCGGCTTCCACGGCCCAGGCCGGCCACGTGCTGGTCGTACTGTCCGATTCCGATCATCTGGACCTGAATGACGGAAAGGTCTTCCCCACCGGCTTCTACCTCAACGAACTGATGCAACCGGTCAAGCTGCTGCTCGATGCCGGTCATCAGGTGACCTTCGCCACGCCGACGGGGCAGGCACCGACGGTCGATGCGAACTCTATCGACGCGATGTACTTCGGCAACGACGTCGCGAAACTGAAGGTGCACCAGGAACTGCTCGATCAACTTGCGTTGACCTCGAAACAAACATCCCCCGTCGTGAGCCTCGCCCGCATCGAACAACAAGGCTATGGGCAATTCGATGCCGTGTATGTTCCCGGCGGCCACGCGCCGATGCAGGACCTGCTGAAAAGCGCGGCGCTAGGTCGCCTGCTGGCAGACTTCCATGCGCGCAACAAGACCACCGCACTGGTCTGCCACGGCCCTATTGCATTGCTGTCGACGCTGCCCGACAGCAACGGATTCGTGGCCGCGCTGGAGTCCGGCCAGCCGAACCGCGCACCGCATTGGATCTACAGCGGTTACCGCGTCACGGTCATCAGCAATCAGGAAGAAGAGCAAGCCAAAGCCCAGCTGGGTGGCGGCGAAATGAAGTTCTACCCGCAGGACGCGCTGGAACAGGCTGGCGTGCAGTACCGGAGCAACAAGGCGCCCTGGACGTCCAACGTCGTCGTCGACCGTGAATTGATCACCGGCCAGAACCCCGCCTCCGCGCTCGGCGTCGCGCAGGAACTGCTCAAGCGCCTGAAGTAGCGCCGCGTGTCGCTCGAGCTGACGGCCCATCTGGACCTTCTACATCGACCGCGCGCCCCCGTGGATGCGCGCACGCCGTCGCCTTGTCCCAAGGAAACCACCATGGATCTTCAGCTCACCGGAAAAACCGCTCTGGTCACCGGCGCCACCGCCGGCATCGGGCTGGCCATCGCTCGCACCTTGGCGCGCGAAGGCGCGGCCGTCACGCTCACCGGTCGCGATCCGGGAAAACTCGACAGCGCCGCCACGCATATCGCCAAGGACGTTCCCGACCGCCACGTCGCCACCATCGTCGCGGATCTCGCCAATGCCGAGGGCGCCGCCACCTTGATCGCAGCCCAGCAGGACACCGACATCCTGATCAACAACCTGGGCTATTACGAAGCCAAACCCTTCGCCGAGATCAGCGACGAGGACTGGCTGCACATGATCGAGGTGAACGTGATGTCCGGTGTGCGCCTGTCGCGCCACTACTTCCCGCGCATGCTGCAACGGAACTGGGGCCGTGTGATCTTCGTCTCCAGCGAAGTCGGTGCGTTCACCCCGCCGGACATGGTGCATTACGGCGTTAGCAAGTCGGCGCAACTGGCGGTCTCGCGCGGCATGGCCGAGCTGACGAAGGGCACCGGCGTCACCGTCAACAGCGTTCTGCCGTCCGCCACCCGCTCCGACGGCATCGTCGAATACCTGCGCCAGACCGCGCCGCGTCCCGGTATGACCGACGCGCAGATCGAAGCACATTTCTTCCAGACCTACCGTCCCAGCTCGCTGATCGCACGCATGATCGAAGCCGACGAGATCGCGGCGATGGTGGCATTGCTTGCAAGTCCCTTGGGCGCCGCATCGAACGGCGCCGCGGTCCGGGTGGAAGGCGGCACGTTTCGTTCCATCCTCTGAACCAGCAATCGAAGTCGGCCTGAATGACCGCTTTGGCCGATACCGGACGTTCGGCCAGGACGGCATGCGGCCGGGCTGCTAATGTCCGCTTCCGACCCATAGCGGACATACGGACCACGCAACGTCATGGAACGAAGCAAGATTGATCCGACCTGGCCAAACGCCCTGCGTTGGTTCCTTAATCAGGGCTTGGCCAAGTTCACGCCATGGCATTTCTTTTCCGACGCCTCGGACTTTGAGTTCGCGGCCCGCGCTTTCCAGCGCGAAGACGTAAGCGGCGGCGAAGTCTTTGTTTTTGCCAGTCAGCAGGACTGCGACGACTTTGCGGGGCTGTTGGTGGTGAATGGCCAGATCACAGATCAGGTCGTTTACTTTCATCCAGTCTTTGGCGAAAGCAATCAGGCATCGCCCCGTACGTGGAACATCGTTAGCGACGTCTACGAAGACGTGTTCGAATTTGTCAGGGCGCGCGTGCTCCCAGACATGAAGGACTGGTCACTCGCTGAGGACGCTGCGGATCTCTGAGCAATGTCCGCTTCTGGCCGATAGCGGGCATTGGGCGCGGAGGCACGACGAATCAATGTAAGGTCCGTCTTCGACTCGAAGCGGATATCCGGTATCCGAAGGGCGACCTTAATCGTTCTATGCTTGACGAAGGAGTGCCCGACTGGAAGCAGCCACCGGCGACAATCAGTCCCTATGCAGGCTCTCCGGGCGTAGCTGTGTGTATCTCTTCAGCTCTTGCCAGCTCTCGTGCAACGTGACTGTGGCGACCTGTTCGATGCTGTACCCTTGTTCGAATAAGCGGGACGTCGCTTCGTGCCGAAGGTCGTGGAAGTGAAGATCTTGTATTCCAAGAGCGATGCATGCGCGCCGAAACGCTGTCCCGATCGAATCGGGCTTGAATGGGAAGATTCTCTGTCGATCTTTCGTGGGCTGGCGATCGACTAGGGGCCACATGTCGGCGAGCAAGGGGAAGCGCTTGTGATTCCCCTCTTTCGCCCGCGGGTGCTTTGCATCTCTAAGTACTGCTGTTCTGGTAGGCGCGTCCAAGTCTTCCCAAAGAAGTCTCGTGATTTCGCCCTCGCGCTTGGCGGTTCCGATGGCGAAGTCGACTATGTCGGCCATTGGCAGCTTCATTCGCCAAGCATTGGCCTCGAAATGCGCCTTCAATCTCGAAAGCTCTTCGGGGGTTGGGCGTCGGTTGCGTTTGACCGACTTGGCAACCAGTTTTACTAGGCGCAGCGAAGGCCGTGCCTCGGCCACTGGGTCGTGGGGCAAGGTGAGCTTGCCCATCGACTTGGCCACCTTGAGCATTTCGGACAGGTAGCCCAGTTCGACATTCATAGTGGCGCCACCGCAGGCTGGCACGCGGTGCCCATCCTTGTTGATGTGCTCGCCCTGGCGCCTCTTCCGCGTGTGCTCGATGACGTCCGCAGCTGTGAGCTTGCTGGCCACTTTGTCCCCAAGTCCCTCCTTGACCCTCGACAGATTTCCCCGCTGAGTGAGGCTGATTCGTTTCAATTGGCCGACGTACGTGCTGTACCAATCCACGAGCTCCGCGACGGTGGCTCCGTCATGCTCGGCGACACCTCGAGCTTCCTGGTCCGCTAGTTCGCGCTCAATTCGATCCGCCCAGGTGCGGGCTGCACTCTTCGTCGGAAAGGTCCGCGATTTGGGCGCAAAGCCTTTTCGGCGGACAATAGCCCTCCACCGATCGCCGCGCTGCTGAAAGGTCGCCATCGTTGTGCCAGGTGAAGGTGGTACACGAATGGTACACAAAGGCTGGGAGATGACGGGAATTTTCGGGAATGTGCAGGATCAATCGAGCAGCATAAGTGACTGTAAGTAAACAGAAATTGTTGAATCCGCAAGCTATCCGATTGTCGGTTGCGCCCATGATGGACTGGACCGACACCCACTGCCGTGTCTTCCACCGGCTGCTGGCGCCGCATGCACGGCTGTACACGGAGATGGTGCATGCCAACGCGGTGATCCACGGCGATCGCGCGCGGCTGCTGGCGATGGATGCGGTCGAACATCCCGTCGCGCTGCAACTGGGTGGAAGCGAGCCGGAGCTGCTCGGGCAGGCGGCCCGCATTGGCGCCGAACATGGCTTCGACGAGATCAACCTCAACTGCGGATGCCCCTCCGATCGCGTGCAGGCCGGGCGCTTTGGCGCGTGCCTGATGCGCGAGCCGCAGCTGGTCGCCGAAAGCGTCGCGGCGATGGTCGAAAGCTGCGACGTACCGGTCACCGTGAAGTGCCGCCTCGGCGTGGACGACGACCACGACTGGGGCCGCTTCCTCACCTTCGTCGACACCGTCGCCGCGGCGGGCTGCGGGATGTTCGTGATTCATGCGCGCAATGCGTGGCTGCAGGGGCTGTCTCCGAAGGAGAACCGCGAGGTCCCGCCGCTGCGCTACGACTGGGCGTACCAGCTCAAGCGCGAACGCCCGCATCTGCAGATCGTCGTCAACGGCGGTATCGCCACCCAGGAGGAGGCGACCGCGCATCTGGCACATACCGACGGTGCGATGCTCGGCCGCGCGGCGTACCACGATCCCTACCTGCTGCATCGCCTCGACGTCGCCTGGTTCGGCGGCGAATTGCGCAGCCGCGGCGATCTTCTGCGCGCGCTGCGTCCCTATGTCGAGGATCAGCTTGCACGCGGTGTTTTCCTCAAGCACATCACGCGCCACCTGCTTGGGTTGTTCGCCGGCGAGCGCGGCGGGCGTGCGTTCCGGCAGGTGCTCAGCGAAGGCGCGCACAAGCCGGGGGCGGACTGGTCGCTGGTCGAACATGCGTTGCAGGTCACCGAGTCCTTTGCCGGCGAGCGGATGGACGCAGCATGATCACGCGTGATGCGCAGGCGTTTTTCGCGCATGCACAGGCGCTTGCGCACGACTTCGGCCCGGCGACGGCGCGAGCCGCGTTCCTGGTGGCGCCCGACGGCTTCCGCCTGGCCGAGCAGTCCGCTCAGGACAACCGCTACATGGCGCAGGCGGCCGGGTTCGATGCCGCACGCGCTGCGGACCAGCACCACGCGTTGCACCGCGCGCTTTCGGACGTGCTGCCGACCGTGTGCTTTCCCGGCGATCCGGCCACGCCCGATGCGGTCTTTCCCAATAACGTCTTCGCCACCGCGGCCGGGCGTTACGTGGTGGGGCGCATGCGCCACCCCGTGCGGCAGCGCGAGGCCGAGCGGGCCGACATTCGCGGCTTCTTCGGCGGAGTCCTCGACTACGCCGAGATCGACCTGTCGTTGCAGCCGCACCCGTGCGAGCTGACGGGCGCGCTGGTGATCGACCGGGCCCGCGGGCTGGGTCTATGCGGGCTATCGGAACGCTGCGATGAAGCCGGCGCCCGGCTGATGCACGAAGCGCTGGGCCTGCGCGCGACGCTGCTGTTCGACTTGGCGCCGGGGGAGTACCACACCAACGTGGTCCTGTCGGTGCTGGCCGGGCGGGCGGCGATCATCAGCGAACCGGGCTTCGCCGACCCGGCGATCGCACGCGCCATCGCCGACTTCTACACCCCGCACGTGGTGCAGCTGTCGGAGCGGGAGCACCGGGCGCTGGTCGGCAATGCGATTGCCCTGTCGGGCGACACGGTGTGGATGAGCGCCCGGGCCGCCGACGCCCTGGCTCCGCGCAATCGGGAGGTGCTGGCCGCTGCGGGCTTTCAGGTGCGCACCGTGGGACTGGATGCCATCGAGGCCGGCGGGGGATCCCTGCGCTGCTGCGTGGGCGAGATCTACTAGTCCAGCGCGCCCAGGCAGGGTCGCCACGCGGCAGGGTCTGAATGCCGGCCATGGGCAATCGGAAAAGTTCAGACCGGATTCACCGCTTCGGTTGAGAATGCACACTGTCGCACGGCCGTGCGATATTGCCTCGCTTGTGTGCCCAACCTCGATGAAGATGCCGTCAGCCCGTCCGATGTCCCTGCTTCTGCTTGCCGCGCTCATGGCGACGGCGGGCATGGTTTGGGCGCAGGATCGGGGTGACCATGATCGTGGCGGCCGGGGACACGAGCGCGGAAACGACCGGCAGGCGTTGTCCGATTCGGTGCGTCGGGTCGAACGCCGCACGGGCGGCCAGGTCCTGAGCGCGGAGCGGGTGCCCTATGACGGGCGTGACGTGAACCGTGTGAAGGTGGTCGATTCCAGCGGCCGGGTCCGCATCTACATGGATGATCCGCAGTCGCGCGATCGCCCGCAGCAGGAACCCCCTACACGCCGCGACGACGACTGACCCGCCACGCTCTCCGGAGCCCGGTTACGGCCGGGACAGAACGACAGACATTGGAGTCAACATGCGAATTCTGCTGGTCGAAGACGAAGCTCCGCTGCGCGAAACCCTCGCCGCCCGCCTGAAGCGGGAAGGCTTTGCCGTGGACGCCGCCCAGGACGGCGAAGAAGGCCTGTACATGGGCCGCGAAGTCCCGTTCGACCTGGGCATCATCGACCTGGGCCTGCCGAAGATGTCGGGCATGGAGCTGATCAAGGCCCTGCGCGACGAAGGCAAGAAGTTCCCCGTGCTGATCCTGACCGCCCGTTCGAGCTGGCAGGACAAGGTCGAGGGCCTCAAGCAGGGCGCCGACGATTACCTCGTCAAGCCCTTCCATATCGAAGAACTGCTGGCCCGCCTCAACGCGCTCGTGCGCCGCGCGGCCGGCTGGAGCAAGCCGACGCTGGAGTGCGGCCCGGTCGTGCTCGACCTCGCCGCGCAGACGGTGAGCGTCAACGGCAGCAATGTCGACCTGACCAGCTACGAGTACAAGGTGCTCGAATATCTGATGATGCATGCCGGCGAACTGGTCTCGAAGGCCGATCTCACCGAGCACATCTACCAGCAGGACTTCGACCGCGACTCCAACGTGCTGGAGGTCTTCATCGGCCGCCTGCGCAAGAAGCTCGATCCCGATGGCTCGCTCAAGCCGATCGAGACGGTGCGCGGCCGTGGCTACCGCTTCGCCATCGCGCGCAGCGGAGAGCAATAAGCACCAGCGCACGGATTCGATGAGCCAGCAGCGCCGGGCGTCGGCGAGTCATCGTCAACGCGCGGCGCGGTGGGTACCCTTGGCGGCGATGCCGTCGCCGATCCTTTCCTTCCACGCCGGACGCCTGGCCGGTCGCCCATGAGCTGGGGCCAGCCGCGTTCGCTGCAAGCCCGCCAGCTGCTGGCGGCGAGCCTGGGCCTGATCGCGTTCCTCGCGCTGGCGGGTTACGCGCTGGACCGCGCGTTCCTGGAAACGGCCGAGAGCAACATGCGCCAGCGCTTGCGCAGCCTCGCGCTCGCGTATGTCGCCGGCGGTGAATTCGCACGCAACGGCGAGTTCATCCCGCCCTACGAAACCGTCGATCCTCGCCTGGAACGTCCCGGCAGCGGCCTGTACGCGGAGGTCGTGCTGCCCAATGGGCACTGGGATTCGACTTCCGCGCAGGGGCCGATCCTGCCGGCGGGCAAGATGCTCGAGCCCAACGAGGAAAGCTTCGAGCGCGCGCTGCCCATCACCGAAATCAGCGGCAAGGCCGGCGAGGCGTACCGCTACGGTCGCGGCCTGATCTGGAGTGCCGGCAGCGACGATGCGCGCGCGGAATTCCCGTACACGATCTACGTGCTGGAGGACACGACCGCGCTGAGCCGGCAGGTGAGTGTGTTCCGCCAGGCCCTGTGGCGTTACCTCGGCGGCGCGGGCCTGATCCTGATGCTGCTGCAGGCGGTGATCCTGCGCTGGAGCCTGCGCCCGCTGCGGCGCGTGATCGACGAACTCAAGCGCGTGCAGCGCGGCCTGGCCTCGCGCATGAGCGGACGCCATCCGCGCGAGCTGGAACCGCTCACCGAGAGCATCAACGCCTTCATCGAGAGCGAGCGCGAGAACCTCGACCGCCAGCGCAATACGCTGGCCGATCTCGCGCACAGCCTGAAGACACCGCTGGCGGTTCTGCGCGCGCGCGTCGGCGAGGACGTCCCGGTGCAGGAACTGCGCGAGGAGATCGACACGCAGGTGCGCCGCATGAGCGATCTGGTGTCGTATCAGCTGGCGCGGGCCGCGCGCTCGGGCCATGTGCTGTTCGCCGCGCCGTTGGAGATCGAACCCTACGCCGACCAGATCGTGCGCAGCCTGGAGAAGATCTACGCCGCCAAGGGCGTGATCTGCGAATTCGATATCGACGAGGGCGTGAAGTTCTACGGCGAGCCGGGCGACCTGCAGGAAGTGCTGGGAAACCTGCTGGAAAACGCCTTCAAGTGGGCGCGCTCGCGCGTGTTGCTCACGGTGAAGGAGGGCGAGATCGCGCCGAACCGTCGCCCGGGCCTGCTGCTGGCCGTCGACGACGACGGCCCCGGCGTGCCGGAAGACAAGATCGATCTGATCCTGCAGCGCGGCGTGCGCGGCGACGAGCGTGTGCAGGGGCACGGGATCGGATTGGCGACCGTGCAGGACGTGGTGCGCAGCTATCGCGGCACGCTCGACGTGAGCCGCTCGCAGGAACTGGGCGGCGCGCGGTTCGAAGTGGTTTTGCCGCCGGGCTTGTAAGACGCTCAGGCGAAAGGCGAGGGGCCGTAGAAGCGTTCCAGGTGCGCGGCGACCTGCGGCATTTGTGCGCGCAGCAGGTGCGGGTCACTGAAGTGGTACTCGGTGACGACGGCGAAGAATTCCTCGGGCGCTTCGGCGGCGTAGCCGTCGATCCCCGTTTCGCGTCCGCGATCGACCTGCTTGCACAACGCGTCGTAGGCGGCCTGGAAGTCGCGCGCCCACTCCTTCTGCCACGGACGCGGCAGCGGAGGCGTGCCGTCGAGCGCGCCGTCGAGGACGTCGATCTTGTGCGCCATCTCGTGCGCGGCGACGCAGAAGCCTGCGCGCGGGTCTTCGCAATCGGCCACGATGTCGGCCCACGACAGGATCACCGGCCCCATTTCCCAGGCCTCGCCGATCAATTCGTCCTGCCACTCGTGCAGCACGCCGGCGGCATCGACATGCGTGCGATTCACGCGGAACGCGTCGGGGTAGACGATGAGTTGCGACCAGCCGCGCAGTCCTTCCGCGCCGAACTCCAGCAGCGGAAGGCAGCACACCGCGGCAAGCGTGCAGCGCTGCGCGTCGTCGAGCACGAGATCACCGACGGGCGTGATGGTCTTTTCATGGAGGAAGCGTGCGGTGAGTTCGCGCAGGCGCGCATCGCGTGCGGGATCGAGCGCGCGCAACCAAGGCACGCGCGCATGCGCGGCGTGCCAGATGTCATCGGGAATCGGAGCGGGCGAAAACCGCAGGCGCCGGAACAGTCCTAGCAAATCACGACGCTCGCGCGTTGATCAGCGGAACATGCCCGGCAGGAAGCTGTGCCAGCGCGGCGACTGCATGCGACCGCTGCTCGCGTCGCTGTGGACGCTGGGGCGGGCGGGCTTGGTGTCGCGTGCCGGCGCGGTCGCGCGCGGATTCGAGCGGGCGCTCTCGCGTGCGATCGAGGACGCTTCCGGGCAGCTGCCGCTGTTGGCGGAGCTGAGCTTGATCTCGCGCGCAGCCACGGTCGAGCTGGCGACCACGATCAGCAGGCACAGGCAGATCCGGAACATGGCGGAATCCTCGGACGGACCCGGGGTAGACCCCGGGCAAGACTGGACTATAGCGCGAAAACAGGACAGAGGCCGGACGGGCGGGTGGTGCATTGCAGCAACTCTCCTTGTTCGGGCGGTGCCGCCGGATGGGCCGGCGGCGGCGTCCTCCGGACGGCGCCTTGCAGACGCAATCATCTCTTATCGATGCGCTCCTGGCGCAAAGGGTTGCAACGCTTCGTCGCGCTCGGCCACCGTCCCGCCGATTAGTCCCCGGGGATGTCCCGTATCGGGCTTTCCCGTGGGTCGTGCGCCGCCCGGGCGCCGTTCGTCGGCCAGTGCCGTTCCCGCATAATCCGCGCGATGACGCCCGATGCCCGCCCCCCATCCTCCATGACCGCCGCCCGCTACCCGCCAGGGCGCTTGCGCTGATGGACGAGCGCCAGTTGCTGCAGCGGCTCATCGCCGGGCCGGTGTCGGGCGATGCCTTGGCCCGCGAGGGCGGGCAGACCCGTGCCGCCGTGTGGAAGCGCATCGAAGCCCTGCGCGAGGCCGGCGTGCCGATCGAGGCGCGGGCGGGGAAGGGCTATGCCCTGGCCACGCCGGTGCATCTGATCGATGTGAATGTCATCCGGGCCGGGCTGCCGGCTGACGTGCATGCGTCGGTGGCGGCGCTGGAAACCGCGTGGACGATCGACAGCACCAACAGCGAACTCCTGCGACGCCCGGCCCCGGAGCAGGGTGCCCTGGTGCTGCTCGCCGAGCGCCAGACCGGCGGGCGCGGCCGACGCGGACGCGAATGGACCTCGCCCCTGGCCGCGCATCTCTACCTGTCGGTGTCGCGCCACTTCGGTGGCGGGCTGGCGCGGCTGGGCGGATTGAGCCTGGTCGCGGGCGTCGCCGCGGCCGAGGCGCTGCACGACGCTGGCTTCCCGACCGTCCGGCTGAAATGGCCCAATGATCTGGTGGTTGCAGAGCCCGGCGGGCCCATGCGCAAGCTCGGCGGCATCCTCGTCGAAGGCGGCGGTGAACATGCCGGGCCGGTGCGCGCCGTGATCGGCCTGGGAATCAACGTGCGTATGCCGACCACGGCAGCGGCCGCAATCGATCAACCATGGTGCGACCTCGCCGGCCTTGCCGAACCGGGGGCGTCCGTCGACCGCAACCCAATAGCCTCCGCCGTCCTCGCGCGACTGCTGCCGGCGCTGGACGCGTTCGATGCCGACGGGCTCGCTCCTTTCCGTGCGCGCTATGCCGCCGTGGACGCGCTGGCGGACCGCCCCGTCACCGTGCATGCGCCCACCGCCGTGCTGCACGGTCGCGCGCTCGGCCTGGCTGACGATGGCGCCTTGCGCGTGCGCTTGGACGAGGGCGGGGAGCGAAGTTTCCATTCCGGCGAAGTGAGCGTGCGCAGCGGAGCCGATACATGAGCGCGTGGCTGTTCGACCTCGGCAACACGCGCTTGAAGTGCGCACCGCTGAATGCCGATGGCGGCATCGGCGAGGCGATCGCGTTGCCCCATCGCGAGGAGGATGTCGCCGCGGCGATGGCGCACCACCTGCCCGCGCGGATCGACGTGGCCTACTTGGCCAGCGTCGCTCAGCCCGGCCTGCGGGTGGCGGTGCTCGATGCGCTGGTCGCGCGCTGCGGTCGCATTTCCATCGCCCGGACGCAGCCGCGCTTCGGCGGTGTGCGCATTGCCTATGCCGATCCGCGCAAGCTCGGCGTGGACCGCTTCCTTGCCCTGCTCGCCGTGCACGCGCGCGTACGCGGTCCGGCGCTGGTGTGCGGCGTCGGCACGGCGCTGACCGTCGATCTGATCGATGCGGGAGGCCGGCATGTCGGCGGTCGCATCGCACCGTCGCCCACGCTGATGCGCGAAGCCTTGCACGCCCGCGCACCGCAGTTGCCCGACGTCGGCGGCCAGTACGACGACTTCGCCCGCGACACCGAGGACGCGCTGGCATCGGGTTGCGAAGGCGCGGGCGTCGCATTGATCCAGCAAAGCCTGGCGGCCGCGACGCAGCGCCTGGGCCGGGTGCCCGCGCTGCTGCTGCACGGCGGCGGGTCCGATGCGCTGGCCCGCCACCTGCCGAACGCGACCGAAGTCGCAACGCTGGTGCTGGAAGGCCTGGCCCGCTGGGCCTGCGTCGAGACCGCCGCTTAGAATCGCCCCATGCTCGCTCGCGCCCTGGTCGTCCTGCTGCTGGTGCTCAATCTTGGTGTGGCCGCCTGGTGGACGCTGCGTGCGCCACCGGCGCCCGCGCCTGCGTTCGTGCCGCCGTCGGATGTGGCGAGGCTGCAGTTGGTCAGCGAAAAGCCCGGTGCGAAGCCGGCCGCGCCCGCGCCTGCTCCGGTCGCGCAGGGTCTGCCCGCTGCGTCACCGGCGCCGGCCACGCCTCCTGCCACGCCCACGCCCGACATGGCGATCGCCGCCACGCCGCCACCCGCGACGCCTGCCGCGTCCGCGCGCTGCTACAGCGTGGGACCGTTCGCCAACGCCTCGGCGGCCAACAGTGCGCGCGAGGTGCTGATGGCCGTGGCATCGCGCGTGGTGCCGCGCGAACAGCGCACGGGTTCGCCACGCGGCTGGCGCGTCTACCTTCCGCCGATGGCCTCGCTGGCCGAGGCACAGGCGGCCGCGCAACGCATCGCCGGCGCCGGGTTTGGCGACTACTTCATCGTCCGCCAGGGCAACGAGGCCAACTCGATCGCGCTGGGCCGCTATCGCAACGAGGAATCGGCCCGCCGCCGCGCCGACAGCCTCGCTGCCGCCGGCTTCGCCGTGCGCGCCGAACCGCTGGGCGACGGCGGCCCGTCCACGGTCTGGCTCGACCTCGTGGCCAAGCCGGAGTTCGACCCCGCGCGCGCCGAGGCCGCCGTGCAGGTTCCCGCGCGCGAACTCGACTGCGCGCGCATCCGCTGAGAGGCGGTGTCATGGGCGTGCGGGGCGGTGCAGGCTAGAATGCGCACGTCGCCGGCACGTGCCCGGTCGACGGGCCGGTCGCTCCGGCCGGATCCGCGAAGCATCGCAACGCCGCTTTAGCTCAGTCGGTAGAGCAACTGATTTGTAATCAGTAGGTCGTCCGTTCGAATCGGACAAGCGGCACCAATCCAGGCACGCAGAGGCAGCCCGCGGGCTGCCTTCGCGCTTCTGGGGCAATGTCGCCCAGCCGCCATTGCGTCGTCCCATTCATGCCGCGACGACGCGCCGTCTCGAACGGCCGTGTGCTGGGCTCGACTACACTTGGACTTCCGAACCCGCCACCTGGTTTTTTCCCGGGATGCTGTGCGCATCGGCGGATCCACACCCTTACGAGGACGTCGTTCGATGAGTCGTACTTACCCTCCGGTTTCGCTGATCGGCGCACCCACTGACGTCGGCGCGGGCCACCGCGGTTCGCGCATGGGGCCGGAGGCGCTGCGCATCGCCGGGCTGGGCGAGGCGCTGGTGAGGCGCGGCGTCGACGTGATCGATCGCGGCAATCTGGACGGTCCGCGCAATCCCTGGCAGAAGCCGGTCGATGGCTATCGGCACCTTGCCGAAGTCGTGGCCTGGAACCGGGCCGTGATGGACGCGGTCGGCGCCGAACTCGACGAAGGGCGCCTGCCCATTCTTCTGGGCGGCGACCATTGCCTGGGACTGGGTTCGATCACCGCCGTCGCCCGCCACTGCCGCCAGGCCGGCAAGCAACTTCGCGTGCTCTGGCTCGATGCGCACGCCGACTTCAACACCAGCCAGGTCACGCCGTCGGGCAACGTGCATGGCATGCCGGTCGCATGCTTGTGCGGACTGGGGCCGGACGCGCTGACCCACCTCGGCGGCGAAGGGCCGGCGATGCGGCCGGAAGAGATCCGCCAGATCGGTATCCGTTCCGTGGACGAAGGCGAGAAACGCCTCGTCCAGGAGTACGGCCTGGACGTGTACGACATGCGCTACATCGACGAGATCGGCATGAAGCGCGTGATGGAAGAAGCGCTGGAAGGCGTGGACGACAACACGCACCTGCACGTGAGCTTCGATGTGGACTTCCTCGACCCGAGCATCGCGCCAGGCGTGGGCACCACCGTGCCGGGAGGGCCCAATTACCGCGAGGCGCAGCTGGTGATGGAGATGATCGCCGACACCGGACGCATGGCGTCGCTGGACATCGTCGAGCTCAACCCGATCATCGACAAGCGCAACCGCACCGCCAGGCTTGCCGTGGATCTGGTGGAAAGCCTGTTCGGCAAGTCCACGCTGATGCGCGACTGAGCGGCGCGGCGCGGGCCTGAACTTCTGCTGACATCCCGCCATTGCCCGGAGGGGCAGGGCGGATGCGGGCGGATCGCGGGCATGCCATCCTTTCCCCATCACCCACGCGTCTCCCGGAGAGACACATGAAGCGTTTCATCAGTCTGGTCCTGCTCGCCACCGTTTCCCTCGTCGTGCTCAATGGCTGCAACACCATGGAAGGCCTGGGCAAGGACGTGGAAAAGCTCGGCCAGAAGATCGACGACAAGGCCAGCCGCTGACGCCGGCAGGCAGTCCGGGGCCGGCATCCGCCGGCCTTTTTGCTGTCCGCCTTCCGGGGCGCGCGTCCACTTGGCGTTCACGGCCGCTCGCGTCAGATGCACACGCACGCTGCGGCGTGACGTGCGTTTGATCAATCGAGCCGAGGTGATACCCATGAAGCGTTTGATGGCCCTGCTCCTGTTGGCCCTGTTTTCCGTCGGCACGCTGAGCGCCTGCAACACGGTCGCCGGCGCCGGCAAGGATGTGCAGAAGGCGGGCGAAAAAGTGGAAGACGCGGCGAAGGGCGAGTAACGCCTGCAAGCCCAGTGTGTTGCAGAAAGGCCGGCGCATGCCGGCCTTTTTGTTTGCGTCGACGAAGCCTTGCCGCGCGCTGAATCATGCATGCGCACTTCCACTCCACATTCACGGACGCTCGCGTCTCATGCAGCCACCGCACGCAACGGCGTGCACGTGGTCGAGGAGAATTTCATGAAGCGTCTGATGGCTCTGCTGCTGCTGGCCCTGTTCTCGACGGGCACCCTGAGTGCCTGCAACACGATGGCCGGCGCGGGCAAGGACGTGCAGAAGGCCGGCGAAAAGGTCGAAGACAAGGCCGAGGACTGCAAGGACGGCAAGTGCTGATGCAGTGATCCGCAAACGTGGATGGAGAAGGGCCGGAGCAATCCGGCCCTTTTCTTTGCTTGCAGCGCGACCCGCTTACGCGCGCGTTCACCGACATCAAGCAGTGCCTAACGTAATCGCGACCTCATTCGAATGCGTGCATTGCGAAGCTGATGACGCGGTGAGGCAACCGCACTCCCACACAAGAGGAATGCAACGGATGAACAAAGACATCATCGCCGGCAAGTGGACCCAGCTGAAGGGCAAGGCACAGGCGCGTTGGGGCGACCTGACCGACGACGACTTCGATGTCGCCGAAGGCAACGCCGAATACCTCGCCGGCAAGCTGCAGGAGCGCTACGGCTGGGAGCGCGATCGTGCCCAGCAAGAGGTTCGCGATTTCGAGAAATCGCTGAACTGATTGCACGATGCGGCGCGTGCCGCAGCGGGGCGGCAAGGGCCGTCAACGGCACGCGCCAACCGGGACGATTGCCCGGTACGAAGAGAAGTCAGAAGGGCGGATCCGACGATCCGCCCTTCTGCGCAGGGCGGCTGTGCCGGGTCGGGCCGCCTGAAAACGGTCCGGGAAGGCGCGTCCGAGACGCCCTGCGCCGCGGGCCCCGGCAGGTACACTGTGGGGCCGTTTCCCGCAGTCAGTGTTCGATGAGCCCCACCCGCGTACTTACCGGCATCACCACCTCGGGCACCCCGCACCTGGGCAATTACGTCGGCGCGATCCGCCCCGCCGTGGCCGCCAGCCGCGATCCCGGTGTGGAGAGCTTCTATTTCCTCGCCGATTACCACGCCCTCATCAAGGTCCAGGATCCGGCGCGCGTGCAGCGCTCGACGCTGGAGATCGCCGCGACGTGGCTCGCCTGCGGGCTGGAGCCGGACAAGGTGTGGTTCTACCGCCAGAGCGACGTGCCGGAGGTGCAGGAGCTGACGTGGTTCCTGACCTGCGTCGCGGGCAAGGGCCTGCTCAACCGCGCGCACGCGTACAAGGCGGCGGTGGACAAGAATCGCGAGACGGGCGAGGACGACGATGCCGGCGTCAGCGCGGGTCTGTTCATGTACCCGGTGCTGATGGCGGCCGACATCCTCCTGTTCAACGCGAACAAGGTGCCGGTGGGCCGCGATCAGATCCAGCATATCGAGATGGCGCGCGACATCGGCCAGCGCTTCAACCATCTCTATGGCGAACCGTCGGGCCAAACGTTCTTCGCGCTGCCCGAAGCGGTGATCGACGAAAACGTGGCGACGCTCCCCGGCCTGGACGGCCGCAAGATGAGCAAAAGCTACGACAACACGATCCCGCTGTTCGTGCCGCGCGAGACGCTGAAGAAGCTGATCTATTCCATCGTCACCGATTCGCGTGCACCGGGCGAGGCGAAGGACGCGGACAATTCCAACGTCTTCCAGCTCTACCAGGCATTCGCATCGAACGAAGAAACCGCGGCGATGCGCAAGGCCTTCGCCGACGGCATCGCGTGGGGTGAAGCGAAGCAGGCGCTGTTCGAGCGCATCGACCGTGAAGTGGCGCCGCTACGCGAGCGCTACGACGCGTTGATCGCGCAACCTGCCCACATCGAATCCGTGCTGCGTGACGGCGCCAAGCGCCTGCGCGAGCGCTACGCGCGGCCGACGCTGGACACGCTGCGTGCAGCGGTGGGCCTGCGCGATCTCTCGCAAGTGCAGTCCACCCACGCGAAGAAGGCCGCAAAGACCGCGGCGCCGACGTTCAAGCAATACCGCGAGGCCGATGGCCGCTTCTACTTCAAGCTGGTCGACGGTGACCGCGTGCTGCTGCAGAGCGCCGGATTCGATTCGGCGCGCACCGCTGGCCAGCTCATCGGCCGCCTGAAACAGGAAGGGGGTGCAGCGCTTCGCCAGGTCGAGGCGAACGCGGTGCATCTGGGCGAAGAACTGATCGCTCACCTGCACGAGGGCGTCGAACTGACCGAAGTGGTCGAAGCGCTGGCGCAGTTCGCGGCCGAGGACGCATGAACCCGCTCATCGAGCTCAACCTCGCGCTGATCCTGTTCCTGCCGTGGTTCGCGATCCTGGGCGCGTTGTACTGGATGTTCCCGCGCAAGCCGCGCACGGCTTCGCGCAAGCTTTTCGACTGCACCGCGCTGTTGCTTGCGTTCACCGCCTTCCTGCTCAGCCTGTACTGGTCGCACGAGAACGCCGATCCGACGTACGGCAAGATGTGGCAGCAGATCCTCGCCACCGCGGTCGGTTATGGCGTGTTCCTGGCGGTGCTCACGGTGGCCTTCTTCGTGCGCCGCCGCTGGCTGCGTCGGCGTCACTGACGGCCTGCGACAAAGGCCGCATCGCCGCGCCACGGCCTGCGACCTAGACTGGACCCCGTCCTCCATGGAGTGCATGGCATGAATGACGCGCACGGCATCGTCACCATCGACACCGGATTCCATCGACCGTATTTCGATGCCGCGTACCTGATCGTGGAGCACGGCCGTGTTGCCTATGTCGATTGCGGCACGCAGCATTCGCTTCCGGCGATGCTCGATGCGTTGTCGTGGCAGGGCCTTCGTCCGGAGGACGTGGACTGGCTCATCCTCACCCACGTGCACCTCGATCATGCTGGCGGTGCCGGCGCATTGATGCGCGCGTTGCCGAACGCGCGACTCGCCGTGCATCCGCGCGGTGCGCCGCACATGATCGACCCCGAGCGCCTCGTCGCTGGCGCAACGGCCGTGTACGGCGAAGCCGAAATGGCGCGCAGCTACGGCGAGATCGTGCCCGTCGACGCCGCGCGCGTGCGCGAGCTGCACGACGGTGACACCGTCGACCTCGCCGGTCGTCCGCTGCTGTGCATCGACACGCCCGGTCATGCGCGCCACCACGTGTGCGTGTGGGACGAACGCAGCCGCAGCTGGTTCACCGGCGACACCTTCGGCCTCTCGTATCGCGAGTTCGACAATGCACGCGGCGAGCCGTTCGTGATTCCCACGACATCGCCGGTGCAGTTCGAACCCGAGCCGTTGAAGGCCTCCATACGCGCCATGCTGTCGCGCGATCCGGTCGCGATGCATCTCACGCATTACGGCCGCGTCGGTGACGTGGCGCGTCTGGCGCACGACCTGATCGCGCAGATCGACGCGATGGTGGCACTGGCGCACGCCGCGCACGGCCATGCGGATCGTCACGAACGCCTCGTCCAATCGCTGACGCACCTCTACGTTGAACGCGCCACTGCGCACGGTGCACCGCTTACGGCGCAGGAAGCGGCCGAGCTGCTGGCGATGGACATCGAACTCAACGCCCAGGGACTGGAAATCTGGCTGGCGCGCGAGACCGCGCCACGCCGGCCCGTTCAGGTTCGCTGAAACCGGCCCGGAAGGCTGAACAAGCGGGCCGCAGCCGCGCAGGTTGTGGTGCGCGTCACGGGTCGCGACCGGGCCGGAGAGTAGCCTGAGCGACCTTTTGGCGCCGCCCATGTCCGCCCTCCGCCTGCTCCCGCCAACCCCGCCTGACGAGGCGCGCCGACAGGCCGCGCTGGACGCCTATGCGGTCGTGGGCACGGTGGCGGAGCAGGCCTACGACGACATCGTCCGCCTGGCCGTGACGTTGTGCGATGCGCCGGCGGCTGCGATCTCGCTGATCGACCACGATCGCCAATGGTTCAAGGCGCAGATCGGCCTGGACGTGCGCGAGACCGCACGCAGCGAAGCGATCTGCGACCGCGCGATCCGCCAGCCCGACCGCATGCTGGTGGTGGAAGACCTGCATCATCATCCCGAACTGCCGCGGCCATCGCTGCGCGTGGACGGTGATGCGCTGCGCTTCTATGCCGGCGTGCCGCTGCTCAGTCCCGACGGCCAGGCGCTCGGCGTGGTGTGCGTGCTCGACAACAAGCCGCGCACGCTCACCGACGCGCAGCGCGAGGGACTGGAAGTGCTGGCGCGGCAGACGCAGCACCTGCTCGAACTGCGCCGGTACGCGCTGGAGCAACGTCGTCTGCTGTCCGAGCGCGAGGCGTTCGCGCAGCGACTGGAAGATGCGCGCGCCGACCTGCAACGCCGCAATGATCTGCTCCAGCACAGCGCCACGCACGACGCGCTGACGGGCCTGCTCAACCGTGCCGCACTGGCGCAACTGCGCGAGAATCCCGACGCGATGCGCCAGCTGCAGCAGGCGCCGTACACGTTGATGCTGCTCGACGTCGATCACTTCAAGGACGTCAACGATCGCCACGGCCACCTGCTCGGCGATCGCGCATTGCGCGCGGTGGCGGACGCCGTCGCCGCGTCGATACGCGAGGGCGACATCGCCGTGCGGTACGGCGGCGAGGAGTTCCTGATCCTGTTGCCCGACACGCGCCTGGCGCAGGCGGTGCAGGTGGCCGAACGGATTCGCCAGCGCATCGCGGCTGCACCGTTGCCCTTTGCGCTTACGGTGTCGATCGGGCTTGCGGCGGGCGAGCCGACACGCGACTGGTCGGAGCAGGTATTCGACCGCGCCGACCAGGCGCTCTACAAGGCGAAAGCGAACGGACGCGATCGCGTGGTGGTGGACGACACGCCGATGTTGGGGTGAGGCAGGCGGCGCGGCAGTGCAGCGCAAGCGGCCTGCCTACGCCCACTCGTTCGGCGTCGAGCGAATCTCCGGCTGCTTCATCCGCACCACGCAGAAGCGCTGTCCCGTCGGCGCTTCCATCACCCACCAGCGCTTCACGAACGCGACCTTCTTCGCGCCGAGCTTCACCAGGCGCTCGGCTTCCGCGTCGATGTCATCGGACTCGATGTCCAGATGCACGCGCGAAGGGTGGTCGACCTTCTGCACCTCGATGTACAGATCGCCCGGCGTGTCGCCGAACTGCTGGTATTCGCAGGTTTCGTCGCCCGCATTGCGATCGGCGATGGTGACGCCCAGCGCCTGCGCCCAGAAATCCGCCGCGGCGTCGAGGTTGTCCGTGTTGCAGTCGATGATGAAACCGGCAAGACGGCTGCGATGGGCCATGGCGAGACTCCTGTGGAAGGACGTACTGCACCTTGTAACGCAGCTGCTGACAGGGTCATGTCAGCAGTGGCGCAAGCCGTTCTTCTCCCGACTACACGCAGCCACGCGACTCATGTAGCCCGGGTAAGGCGAAGCCGCACCCGGGGCGTTGCGCGCCTTCCGGCGAGAGACCCGGGTGCGCTGCGCTTCCCCGGGCTACGTGTGTATCAGTTCGGCGATGCCATGTCGTCCAGCAGCGCCTTCAGGAAGCGTGCCGCTTCGCCGCCCGTGCAGGCGCGGTGGTCGAAGGTGAGCGAGATCGGCATGCGGCGATGCACTTCGATACCGCCCATCACGGCGACGACGTCGTGGCTGAGTTTGCCCGCGCCGATGATCGCCACGCACGGCGGCACCACCACCGGCGTCGCGTAGCGGCCGGCGAACATGCCGAAGTTCGACAGCGAGATCGTGTAACCGCTGAGTTCCGACGCCGGGATCGTGCGGTCCTCCACCTGCGCGCGCAGGCGCTGGATCGCGCCGCGCACGCCGGCGCCGTCGAGCATGTCGGCATTGCGCAGCGCCGGGACGAACAGGCCGTCCTCGGTGTCCACCGCGATGCCGATGTCCACCTGCGGATGCAGGGTGCGGGTCAGCGTGTCGCCGTCGAACCACGCGTTGAGCGCCGGCACGGTCTTGCATGCGGCGACGATCGCGCGAACCAGGCGCGCGGTGATGTCCTGCTTGCCGATCCATGCGTGCAGGTCGGCGTCGTCGCACAGCGTGGTCGGCACGACCTTCGCGTGCGCGTCTGCCATCACGCGCGCCATGTTGCGGCGCACGCCCTTGAGCTGCTCCGGCTGGCCGCTGGCGGCCACGCCCGGCGGCTGCGTGCGCATCGGCTTGCCGGCCTGCGACAGCGTGCTGCGCGCGGCCTGCGGTGCGGGAGCGGGTGTCGGTGCAGCGGCCACGGCGCGATCGGCGGCGCGTACGACCGGCGCGGCGCCGGCCTTGGCCGAACCGTCGGCGGCGGCGCGCTTCACATCGTCCATCGTCACCACGCCGTCGCTGCCGGTGGCGCGCACGCGCGAGAGGTCCACGCCCATCTTGCGCGCCAGTGCGCGCACGGCGGGCATCGCCTTGACGCCGCCCACCGCGACCGCCTGTTCGCTGCGCACCGCATCGGAGCTCTGCATCGCGCCGACCACCGTGCCCGAATCCGCGCGCGCCTCGCCCTTGGGCGCCGGCTCGCCTGCGTCGCTGATCGTGCCGCCTTCGTCGGAGGCGACGACCTTGTCGCCGTCGTCAGGCGCATGGCTTCCGGCGCCGTGGTGATGACCGGTGTCCTGGCCTTCGGCGCGCTGCGGCATGGACGGATCGATCTCGAACTCCGCCAGCATCTTGCCGGTGACGATGATGTCGCCCGAACCGCCGGCCAGCTTGACCACCTTGCCCGACACGGGCGAGGGCACGTCGACCACGGCCTTGGCGGTCTCCATCGACACCAGGTTGTCGTCAAGACGGATCGTGTCGCCTTCCTTCACGTACCACTCGACGATCGTCGCGTCGGGCAGGCCCTCGCCGAGGTCGGGGAGGAAGAAGGTCTTCTTTGCGTTCGCCATACGGGTCGTGTCTCGTTGGAGTGCGGTGAAGGGCCGTCGCGCCACGCGCGCCGCGCCCGGGTTTTCAGGTCTTGAACGTAAGCCGCAGGCGCCGGACGGTCATGCGTCCTCGCCGTCGTCGTCGTCGAGCAGGTCGAGCGCGCGCGCCGGAATCCAGCCCTGGTGGCCGAGGGCATTCTGCGCCCACCACCAGCCGGCGAGTTCGTAATGCAGGGTCAGCACTTCGTCGGCCTGGGCGTCGAGTTCGCGCGCGTCGTAGTCGTCCAGCGCGGTTGCGGGCCCTTGTTCGCGGTTGAACAGCTTTGCCGGCACCCAGCCTTCATGGCCTTCGGCGATGGTCGTCCACACGAACTCCGGCCAATCCTTGTCGCGTTCGCCCAGGTGCACGGCATCGCCGCGCGCGACCCGGACCGGCGTGCGGTCCGGGGCGTGGTGCGATACGACGACGCGTGCGTGGCGCATGCGCGGCGCGCCTCAGCTCGCCGCCAGAGTGCGCTTGGCCGCCGCGACGATGCGTTCGACGCTGGGCAGGTACTTCATTTCCAGGCGGAACAGCGGGATGTGCGTGTCGTAGCCGGTCACGCGCTCCACCGGCGCGAGCAGGTCGAACATCGATTCCTCGGCCAGGCGTGCGGCGATTTCGGCGCCGAAACCGGCGGTCTTCGGCGCCTCGTGCACGATCACGCAACGGCCGGTGCGGCTGACCGATTCGGCGATGGTGGCGAAGTCGAGCGGGCGCAGCGTGGCGACGTCGATGACCTCGGCGCTGATGCCTTCGCCCGCCAGCTTCTCGGCGGCTTCCAGCGATTCCTTGACCTGCGCGCCCCACGTCACCAGCGTCACGTCGGTGCCGTCGCGCAGCACGTAACACACGTCCAGCGGCAGCGCTTCGCCGTCGTCGGGCACCACTTCCTTGTACTGGCGATAGATGCGCTTGGGCTCCATGAAGATCACCGGATCCGGATCGCGGATCGCGGCAAGCAGCAGGCCGTACGCGCGCGCCGGCGAAGACGGCATCACCACGCGCAAACCGGGCACGTTGGTGAAGATCGCTTCGTTGGCTTCGCTGTGATGCTCCGGCGCGCGGATGCCGCCGCCCCACGGCACGCGCAGCACCATCGGGCAGGTGAGGCGGCCGCGCGTGCGGTAACGGAAGCGCGCGGCATGGCAGATGATGTGGTCCACCATCGGGTAGACGAAGCCGTCGAACTGCGACTCAGCGACCGGCTTCATGCCCTGCGATGCAAGACCGACGGTGAGGCCGGCGATGGTGGTTTCGTCCAGCGGCGTGTCGAGCACGCGTTCGGAACCGAACTGCTGCTGCAGGCCGGCGGTGGCGCGGAACACGCCGCCGTTGACGCCCACGTCCTCACCCAGCACCAGCACCTTGTCGTCGACGCGCATCTCGTAGGCCAGCGCCTGCGTGATTGCTTCGATCAGTGTGATGGCGGTCGGTGTCGCTGCTTTGGCCGCTTCGACCTTCTTCTTGTCTTCGGCGTTCATCAGCGGCCCTCCTGCGCGAGCGCGAAGGCGCGTTGCGCCAGCAGGTCCGGCGGCGGATCGGCGTAGAGGTAATCGAACATTGCTTCTACCGGCTGCACGGGCGTTTCGAGGTAGGCGTTGATCTCGACGTCGACCTTCTTGGCGCATTCCTCGGCCCAGGCCTTCTCTTCCTCCTCGCTCCACACGCCCTGTGCGGTGAGGTAGGTGCGCAGGCGCGCGATGGGTTCGCGCGTCCAGGCGTCCTTCACTTCGCTCTCGTCGCGATAGCGGCGTGCATCGTCGGCGGTGGTGTGGTCGTGCAGGCGATAGGTCATGAACTCGATCACGCTGCCGCCTTCGCCGTTGCGCGCGCGTTCGCTGGCGCGACGCATGCCTTCCAGCACGGCGATCAGGTCGTTGCCGTCCACCTGCAGGCAGTGCAGGCCGCCGGCCAGGCCCTTCTGCGCCAGCGTCTTGGCGCCGGTCTGCGCCGAACGCGGAACCGAGATCGCCCAGCCGTTGTTGACCACGCACAGGATCAGCGGCAGCTGGTAGGCGCCGGCGGAATTGAGCGCGGCGTAGAAGTCCGTCTTCGACGAACCGCCGTCGCCGCAGCACGCCACGGCCAACTGCTTCTGCTTCATCAGCTTGAATTTCAGCGCGGCGCCGGCGGCATGCAGGCACTGCGTGGAGATCGGCACGCACCAGGCGTAATCCTGCTTCGGGCCGGAGAAGTCGTTGCCGCGTTCGTCGCCGCCCCAGTACAGCAGCACTTCTCGCGGCAGCACGCCGCGCATGAACTGCGCGCCGTACTCGCGGTAGCTGGGCGCGAACACGTCGTCGGGCTGCATCGAGGCGCCGATACCGACATGCGTGGCTTCGTGGCC
This sequence comes from Lysobacter sp. FW306-1B-D06B, assembly GCF_038446665.1. Classification (NCBI taxonomy): domain Bacteria; kingdom Pseudomonadati; phylum Pseudomonadota; class Gammaproteobacteria; order Lysobacterales; family Lysobacteraceae; genus Lysobacter; species Lysobacter sp. FW306-1B-D06B. The sequence continues at coordinate 1,492,899 of NZ_CP151802.1, forward strand.
CAAGCAGCTGGCGTACGTTCCCAGCTTGCCGGTGCGCTGCAGCGCGATGGCCTTGCTGTCGAAGGTGCGCACGAACAGCATCTGCTTGAACGCAGGCAGCAGCGCCTTCGGGTCGCGGAACGCGGCGGGGAGCTCGGCGACGGGCGTGCCGTCCTGGCCGAGGTATTGCAGGTATTCGATTTCGAAGGTCGCGGCGACCGTCATCGCGGGAGTCCTGACTGAGATGCCTGGAAAGTGCCTGTTTTAAGCAGGGGGAGCCCGAAGCGGCCGCATCCCGGATCCAGTGCCGGCAGGGACCGTTCGGAAGGCTGGGTCGGGCATGCGCCCGGCCTGGCTCCGAGGTGTCGGCAGACGGCCAATCAAGGGCCGCGCCGACACGCTGGTGCGCGAATCATAACCAAGCTCGCGTTAAGGGCCGTTGCGCGGTGCGGCATGCAACTTTGCGGGAAAGACGGTAGACGCCGCCCGACGCAGCGGTATGGACGCGGCCGCGAATCGCCTGAATGCGCGGGGCCTGCAACGAAGAAGGGCGCGGTTCGCACCGCGCCCTCTTCGTCATGCCGGTACCTCAGCGACGGATCGCGACGCTCAGGCTGTCGGCGTTGTTGGACGCATCCGGATCCGGCGTGTCGGCGTCGACGTTCGCGTTGAATTCCAGCGCCGTGCCGGTGCGCGGACGCTCCGGAACCACGATGGCGAAGGCGAACCATTGCACGCCCTTGCCGATACTGCCGCTGCGTGCGCATTGCGCCCGGAAGCCGGTGCTCGTCGCCACGCGCGTGCAGCTCCAGCCCGACGGTGCGGCGACCGCCGCGGCGGACACCGCGACGTTGCCGTCGATCGTCAGCGTCGGCGCCTGTGCGCTGTCGGGGCCGTCGTTGCGAACCGGCACGAGGAAGGTCGCGATCGCGCCCTTGCGCACCGGCAACACCGCGCCTTCGATGCGCACCGACAGATCGGCGGCGGTGACCACCGTGACGTGCGCCGTGGCGTCGTTGTCGGCGTTGGCCGGATCGCGCGTCTGCGAACGCACGGCCACGGCCATGCGCACTGCGGTGCCGTTGGCCAGCGCCGGCATCGGCGTGCGCAGGGTGAACGACGCGCCTGCCTGTGTCGCGAGCGTGGCGATGGTGCAGGCGACGGTCGTGGTCGCGCCGTCGTGCGTCGGCGCCGAGCAGGTCCAACCTGGCGGCACGTCGACCGATGGCGCCACATTGGCGTCGAAGGCGAACGCCACGGCGGTGGCGTCGGCGGCGCTGGGGCCGGCGTTGTGCACGGTCGCCGTCCAGGTGGCGATTTCCCCCGCGCGCAGCGTCGAAGGCGTGGCCGACGCGACCACCGACAGGTCCGCGCTGCGGAACGCCGGCACGCGGATGCTGATGCGCACCGGATCGTGGTCGGACACACGCAGCGGCACGGTGGTGTCGCCGAAGTTGTCCACGCCGAAGCCCGCGTTGATGCGCGCATGCTCCACGGTGACGGCGGAGGCGTCGAGCACGACCGCTTCGTTCACCAGCACATGGTCGAGCGTCTGCGCACTGCCGTTGAACACGTAGGAGTAGCGCTGCGACGCGTCGGCGATCAGCTCCGAGCCGTCGATCAGCGGCGTCGTCAGCGGGCTGTCGACGTAGGTCAGCACCTGGTCTTCGGCCGCTTCGGTGCCCTTGATGACGCCGAGCACGTCCACGTAACCGTCGTTGAACTCGAACGCGTTGAAGTCGCCGACCAGCACGATCTTCTCGCCCGGGTTCGCCTGCTGCCATTGCTGCACGAGCGTGGCCAGGTACGCGGCCTGTGCCGCGCGCTTGCCGCGCACGCGCGCGCCTTCGCTGCTCCAGCCGCCGCTGCCCGGCGCGACCGAGTCGATGTCGCTCAGCGAGCGCAGATGATTGACGACCACCGTGACCGGATAGCTCGCGCCGTTGCCCTGGTGCACGCGGGCACGCAGGCGCAGCGGCGGGCGATCGTTGAGCAGGCTGGTGCTGCCGTCGGGGTTGGCGAGCGTAGCGTCCTTGCCGAACTGCACCACGTCGAGCACTTCCACCCGCGCCACGCCGGCGCCGCTGTCGCGCGTGGCGACCAGGAAGCCGACGTTGATGCCGCCCACGTCGTTGCCCTGCGACAGGTACGGCACGTAGTCCGGCGAGTTCGCGCAGGTGGCGTTGATGCGATCGGCGAGCAGGCCGAGTACGCGCAGGTTCTCCACTTCCACCACGCCGAGGATGTCAGGCGTCTTGAGGTAGTCGCAGATCGCGCCGGCCGTCTTGCCCAGGCGCTTGTCGACCGCTTCGGGCTTGATCGTCGGCGCGCCGTTGTTGTCGGCGACTTCATCGAAGAAGCGCAGCAGGTTGAAGCCGCCGAGGGTGACCGCGTCGTAATCGGCGTCGTTGACGGCCTGCGGCAGTCGGCCGCCGCTGGCGGTCGGTGGCGTCGCCGTGTCGGGCAGCAGGGCCCAGGTGCCGCCGAAGTAGTCGAGCACGCCCAACAGGCCGGCGATGTCGGCGCCGGTGTCCACCGACAGCGGGAACGCGCCGACCTGGCCGCGGCTGCGCACCATCAGGCGTTCGGGGTTGGTGTCGAACAGCGGCGGGTTCTTGCCCGGCGGCAGCGACGCCAGCGCGGCGTCCATCACGCCGATGCCCGGCTCGCGGAACGGCGTGGCGACGTCAGGCAGCGTCACGTAGAACACGCCGTCGCTGGTGGCGGTGGCGTCGTCTTCGTCGATGCGGCCTTCCGACGGGCCGACCACGATCGCGTTCGCCACGCTCACGCGCATGCCTTCCAGGCGCTCGAGCGTGCCCGGCGTTGTGGAAGGCGAGAGATCGGCGGCGCTCAGTTCGACCGGCGCGGGCAGGGCAACGCCGCTTTCCAGCAGCTCCACCGTCGGCCCGGTGATCTCGGTGATGGTGAGCTGGTTGACGTTGGAGGCCGGTACGAATTCCTCGACCTTGCCCGTGACGCGCACGCGGTTGCCCACCGCGGCGGAGGCCGGCGGCGCGCTGCTGGTGAACACGAAGATGCCGTCGGACGTGGACGGATCGCCGTCGTCGTTCGCAGCCTGCAGGAAGAAACCGTTGTTGAACTTCAAGGCGGTGACGATACCTTCGGTCACCACGCGTTCGCCTTCATGCGCCGAGCGAAGCGCGCTGCCCTGGATCTGCGCGATCGTCAGCGGCGTGGCGGGTTCGGGTTCCGGTGTCGTGGAGCCGCTGTTGCGCGGGGTCGGGGCGCCGGCGGTGAAGTCGGCGTTGTTGTGGTCGGTGTCGGTCGCGCCGTTGTTGTTGCGAAGCGCGGCGGTGGCGGCGCTCAGCGTGGGCGCGGCGCCGGCGCCTTCGAAGAAGTTGGCGTTGCCGTAGCCGACCAGGTCGGCGATCAACGCGCGCTGTTCGGCCGTGCACGGCGTGCTGCCGCCGTTGCAGGCGAGCACGCCGGTCTGGCGCACCAGGGCGACCTTGCCTGCGCCGGCGGCCATCGCGGCCGGCCCGGTGGCGTCGGGCGTCGGCAACGGCGCGCCGGCCGAGCCGCCGCTCATCGCGACCAGGAAGTATTTGCCCGGCTGGACAGTCGCCGCCGGCAGGACGGCCACGCCGCTGAAATTGCCGGTGCCGGTCGCGCTGGCGTATTGCACCGACAGCCCGGCCAGCGAGGCCGGTGCGGTGCCGCGGTTGTAGAGCTCGACGTAATCGTTGGCGTAGACCGCCGTACCTCCGCCGCCGCCGCCGTAGACCTGGCTGATGACCACCTGCGCCTGGGCGGCGTTCGCCCCGGCCAGCAATGCGAGAGAGAACAACGCAGCCGCGCAGCGGCCCCCGAACCTGTCCATAGTCTTCCCCGTTGTTTGAGCGTCCTCGCCCGCCAACGCCCCTGTCGCGGACCGGCCGAGTGTGCCGGATGCTGCGTTGCGGGTATTTCACGCGAGTGACCGCCCCCCGATGCGCTACCCTTTGGGCCCCCTGGCCGGCCCGATCCGGCGCCCCACGAGCCTGAAATGACGGTCGAGAAGAACGAGCGCGAACTGGAATCGAGCATCCACACCGATTTCGAAGGGCGGATGAGCTATTCCGGCTACCTGCAGCTCGACACGCTGCTGTCGGCCCAGCAGCGCCTGTCCAACCCGCCCCAGCACGACGAACTGCTGTTCATCGTCCAGCACCAGGTCGCCGAGCTGTGGATGAAGCTGATGATCCACGAGCTGAAGGCGGCCATCGCCAACCTGCGCGAGGACCGCCTGGGCGAGTGCCAGAAGATCTTCGCGCGCTGCAAGAACATCCTGCGCCAGCTCACCGAGATGTGGTCCGTGCTGGAGACGATGACGCCGTCGGACTACATGAAGTTCCGCGAGATCCTGGGCCCGTCCTCGGGCTTCCAGTCGCTGCAGTACCGCACCATCGAATTCCTGCTGGGCAACAAGAACGCGGCGATGTTGAAGGTGTTCGCGCACGACGCGAAGGCCGAAGGCGCACTGCGCGACGTACTCGAAGCCCCCAGCCTGTACGACGAGGCGCTGCGCTACCTGGCGCGCCACGGCTACGCGGTGCCGCAGCGCCATGTGGAGCGCGACTGGTCGCACGCGCATGTCGCCGATCCGGAGCTGCTGCCGGTGTTCGAGCGCATCTACGAGGACACGAACGCGCACTGGGCCGCGTACCACCTGTGCGAAGACCTGGTCGATCTGGAAAGCCAGTTCCAGCTGTGGCGCTTCCGCCACATGCGCACGGTGATGCGCATCATCGGTTTCAAGCGCGGCACCGGCGGCTCCAGCGGCGTGGGCTTCCTGCGCCAGGCGCTGGACCTGACCTTCTTCCCCGAGTTGTTCGACGTGCGCACGATGATCGGCGCCGACGCCGGCTACGGGGCGCCGCCGGCGAATTAGGGCGATGGACCGGCGCGTGCACGACTGCGTGGGCGCGCTGCTGGTACGCCAGGACCGCATCCTGCTGGGACGGCGCAGCGACGATTGCGACTGGCTCGCCGGCGCGTGGGACGTGTTCGGCGGACACGTGGAGGCGGGCGAGAGCGGCGAGCAGGCCATCGCGCGCGAGCTCGCCGAGGAACTCGGCATCGCCCCCCTTGGCCTGTCCTATCTGGATGTCATCGAAGGCGCGGCGCCGGAGCCGTGGCGCCTGCGGCTGTACCTGGTGCCGGGCTGGAACGGCACGCCGGCCCCGCTGGCCGAGCACGCGGAGCTGCGCTGGTGCGCGCTGGAGGAGGCGCAGGCGCGACTCGTGGACGCCCACCCGGATTTCCCGCGTTTGCTCGCCTTGGCGGTCAGGGCCGCCGCTTTGTCCCGTTGAGTGCGCGGAGCGCCTGTTCAGGCGGAATGCTGCGTCGCAGCACGGCCTTTTCGCCTTCACGCGGGTTTGACGTGATGGACGTCACCCGGTAAATCTCCCCGGTCCCGTGCCGCCCGGCGTGGGTTTTCCTTTCTTGTCAGTACTTGATCCACACAGGGGATACCGCATGAGCGGAACCGCTACACCCGCGACCGGCACGGCCGCGATTCCTGCATTCGAGCAGCGCCTGGGCCACCCCAAGCCGCTGTGGATGCTCTTCATGACGGAATTCTGGGAGCGCTTCGCGTTCTACGGCATCCGCTGGGCGCTGGTGCTCTATATCGTCGCGCAGTTCTACGGCGGCGACGCCTCGGGCGAGGCGGAGGCCAACCGCGTCTACGGCGCCTACCTGGCGCTGGTGTACGCCGCGGCGATCTTCGGCGGTTATGTCGCGGACCGGATCCTGGGGTACCAGCGTTCGATCCTGCTGGGCGCGGTGATCATGGCCTCGGGCCTTTTCATGATCGCGCTGCCCAACGAGCACCTGTTCAAGCTGGGCCTGGCGACGATCGTCGTCGGCAACGGCCTGTTCAAGCCGAACATCTCCACGATGGTGGGCAAGCTCTACGCCGTGGGCGATGAACGCCGCGACTCGGGCTTCACCATCTTCTACATGGGCATCAACCTGGGCGCGATGCTGGCCCCGCTGCTGACCCAGTACCTGGCCCGCAAGGTCTTCGGCGAAGAAACGATGCCGGCCTACAAGGTGGTCTTCATGGCCGCCGGCGTGGGCATGCTGATCAGCCTGGTGTGGTTCTGGTTCGGCCGTCGCCAGCTGGAAGGCATCGGCCGTCCGCCGGTCAACAGCACGGACAAGCGCAAGGTGCTGTACGTGTTCGCCGGCGCGCTGGTGTCGATCCCGGTGGTGTACTTCCTGCTGGCCATGGGCGCCGGCGCGCTGCAGGGCGTGCTGACGGTGATGTTCCTGGGCCTGTGCGCGATGCTGCTGGTGGAGGGTTTCCGCGAAGGTCCGAAGCAGCGCGACATGACCATCGCGATGCTGATCATCTTCACCTTCAACATCCTGTTCTGGATGTTCTTCGAGCAGGCGGGCAGCTCCTTCACCTTCCTCGCCGACAAGATCGTCGACCGCGACATCTTCAGCGGCGGCCTGGCCGACCTGGTCTACACGCTCAGCGGCGAGCGCGTGTTCCCGACCGCGTGGTTCCAGAGCATCAACTCGATCGCCATCATCACCATGGCCCCGCTGATCGCGTGGGGCTGGGTGAAGATGGGCAAGGCCAACCCGTCGATCCCGCGCAAGTTCTCGCTCGGCCTGATCTTCAACGGCCTGGCCTTCCTGCTGCTGATGTTCGCCCTGTCCAAGCTGGTCACGGCCGCCGGCCTGATCCCGTTCTGGACGCTGTTCGCGGTGTACTGGATCCAGTCCATCGGCGAGCTGTGCCTGTCGCCGATCGGCCTGTCGATGGTGACCAAGCTGGCGCCGGTGCGCCTGGTCGGCTTCGGCATGGGCGGCTGGTTCCTGTCCACGGGCATCGGCAACAACCTGTCGGGCATCTTCGCGGGTGCCGTGAGCGGCGAGAGCGGCATGACCACGGCGTCGGCGCTGGCGGGCTACACCTTCGGCTTCTGGGCGCTGGTCGGCGCGGGCGTGCTGCTGTTCCTGGTCGCCCCCCTGGTGCAGAAGTTGATGCATGGCGTGAAGTGACGATCCGGCCCGCTTCCGCCTGGCGGAAGCGGCCTTGCTGGAGCGACGGCGACCTTCGGGTCGCCGTCGTCGTTTGCGGCGCCGCCGGGGCGCGGACAAGCGGTGAGGCCCGCCGCGAAGCCCTCGGGTTACCGTAGTCGCCTACGCCCGTCGGACGCCGCCGCATGTCCCAGCCCCCGCTGCTCACCCGCGCCGAAAGCACCCAGTACGCGGAGACCTCGCGCCACGCCGACGTGATGGCGTTCATCCACGGGTTGAAGGAACTGGGCGACCACCGCCTGCACGTCGCGGACTTCGGCGCGACGCCGGAAGGCCGCGAGCTTCCGCTGCTCGTGCTCTCCGCGAACGGTGCGCGTTCCCCGCAGGAAGCGCACGGCCGCGGCCTGCCGGTGGTGCTGGTGCTGTGCGGTATCCATGCCGGCGAAGTAGAGGGCAAGGAGGCCGGGCTCATGCTCGTGCGCGACATCCTGCACGGCGCGCACGGCGACCTGCTCGATCGCATGACGCTGCTGCTGGTGCCGCTGTTCAACGCCGACGGCAACGATCGCATCGACCCGGCGAACCGCGCGCTCGACATCGCGCACTTCACCGGCCAGCTCGGTCCCGACAGCGGCGTGGGCACGCGCGTGAATGCCGCCGGCATCAACCTCAACCGCGACTACATGCGTCAGGACGCGGAGGAGATGCGCCTGCTGCAGACGCACGTGATGCACGCCTGGAACCCGCACCTCACCATCGACTGCCACGCCACCAACGGTTCCATCCACCGCTTCGACCTGACATACGACATCCCGCACACGGTGCACAGCGGTCGCATCGAGCCGATCGACTTCATGCGCGAGCACCTGCTGCCCGCGGTGACGGACGCGGTGAAGCGCGAGGACGGGCGCGATACGTTCTGGTACGGCAACTTCCTGCGCGACGAAGGCGGGCAGGGCACGGGCTGGATCACCTACACGCACCATCCGCGCTTCGGCGGCAACTACCGCGGCCTGGCGAACCGCCTCGACCTGCTGCTGGAAACCTACGCCTACATCGACTTCTACGACCGGGTGCACACCACCTACGCCTTCCTGCGTCACACGCTGGCTTACGTGGGCGAGCACGCGGAAGAGATCGTCGAACTGCTCGCCGTTTGCGAGATGCCGCCCGACGATATCGCCGTGCGTTACCGGCTCGACGCCTTCCCCGACCGGGAAGTGGAGATCCTCACGCGCGATCCGTACACGCTCGAAGGCGAAGCGGTGAGCGTGCGCGTGCCTTACATCGGCCGTTTCGTCGGCGAGCACATCGTGCGCCGCCCGTTGGCGTACGCGGTACCGGAGGCGATCGCGGCACGGCTGGAAGGCCATGGGCTCGTGATCGAACGCCCGCCGGTGCCGCCGCAGTTGCACGCGGAAATCGCGACGGTGACCGCGCTGGCGTCATCGGCCGGACGCGAGATCCTGGAGGCGAACGCAACCCCGTACGTGGAAGCGGAGTACCTGCGCGACGAACGCACGCTGCCCGCCGGCTGGGCGTTGGTGCGCACCGAACAGCAGCGCGGCGCAGTCGCGGTCTATCTGTGCGAGGCCGGCAGCGACGACGGCCTGGTGGCGTGCGGCTGGATCGATCCGCCGACGGTCGGCTCCGAATTCCCCGCATGGCGCGTGAACGCCATCGTGCACGCCTGAGGCGGCGCGACGCGTCAGTCGCGCGCCTCTAGCCCGACTGGGTTTCCGCCTGCAGCTCCAGCTCATCCAGCCGGTCCAGCAGGCGGAACAGCGCGGCGCGCTCGGCGTCGTCGATGCCCTCCAGCAGCCTGCGCTCGAAGGCCAGCGCCAGCGGCGCGACCTCGTCGTAGATCCTGTAGCCGCCCTCGGACAGCTTCAGCACCGACCGGCGCCGGTCGTCGCCGTGGATTTCGCGATCCAGCCGACCGGCTTCGAGCAGGCGCGCGACGGCGCGGCTAACCGCCACCTTGTCCATGGCCGTGCGCTGGGCCACCTCGTTGGCCGACAGGCCCGGGTAGCGCCCCAGCACCGCCATGACCCGCCATTCGGTGATGCTGAGCTGGAAGCGCTCGGTGTAGATGCGCGCGATCGTGCCGCTGACGCGGTTGCTGAGCACCGACAGCCGGTAGGGCAGGAAGTGCTCCAGGTCCAGCTGGGCGTGGGCGGGCAGGGTCTGGCCCAGCCTGGGAAATCCGGGGTCGCGCGCATTCATGGTGCGGTATGCCTTGATTATGGTTTCAGGTGAAACTATAAAAGTCGTTTCCGAATTGGCCCGGGCCGGAAGTCCGTCCCCCATCAGCCGGGCCGCCATCAGAGAACAATGCCATGAATGCGCAGCCCAACCTCGGCATGCAGGTCACCACGTTCGAGAACCCGCTCGGCATCGACGGCTTCGAGTTCGTCGAGTTTGCCGCCCCGGCGGGTCAGGGCGAGGCCCTGCACGACTATTTCCGCAAGCTCGGCTTCACCGCCGTGCTGCGCCACAAGACCCGGCCGATCACGGTCTACCGCCAGGGTGGCGTGAACTTCCTGGTCAACGAAGACCCGGACAGCTTCGCGGCCGACTTCGCCGCCAAGCACGGCCCCAGCGCCTGCGGCTTCGCGATCCGCTTCAAGGAATCCGCGCAGAAGGTGTTCGACACCGTGGTCGGCAACGGCGGCGAAGCCATCACCGACAAGGCCGCCAGCCGCGCGGTCGCCGCGCCCGTGGTGAAGGGCATCGGCGACTGCATGCTGTACCTGGTCGACCGCTACGGCGACAACGGCTCCATCTACGAAGGCGACTACCTGCCGGTGCAGGGCGCCGAGGCGGATCCGAAGGGCTTCGGCCTGACCTTCATCGACCACCTCACGCACAACCTGTACTTCGGCAACATGCAGAAGTGGTCGGACTACTACGAGCGTCTGTTCAACTTCCGCGAGATCCGCTACTTCGACATCAAGGGCGTGAAGACGGGTCTGGTGTCCAAGGCGATGACCGCGCCGGACGGCATCGTGCGCATCCCGCTCAACGAGTCGAACGATCCCAAGTCGCAGATCAACGAATACCTCGACGCCTACAAGGGCGAGGGCATCCAGCACATCGCCTGTTTCACCGACAACATCTACGACACCGTCGAGGCGATGCGCGAGCAGGGCGTGGCGTTCCTTGACACGCCGGACACGTACTTTGACGTGGTCGACCAGCGCGTGCCCAACCACGGCGAGGACGTGCCGCGCCTGCAGAAGAACAAGATCCTGATCGACGCCGATCCGGAAACCCACCAGCGCAAGCTGCTGCAGATCTTCACCCAGAACGCGATCGGCCCGATCTTCTTCGAGATCATCCAGCGCAAGGGCAACGAAGGCTTCGGCGAGGGCAACTTCCAGGCGCTGTTCGAGAGCATCGAGCGCGATCAGATGCGGCGCGGCGTGCTGTAAGTAAGTGCTTTGAAGCCCCTCTCCCGACGGGAGAGGGGTTGGGGTGAGGGGTGGAGCATGGAAGACCGTCAGAGGGCGAAATTGCCGACGGACACGTTGCGCAGGGCGCGATCCCTCCGAGCGTCGGCCACGGATGCCGAGCGCGTGATCTGGCGAGGGCTGCGAAACAACCAGCTTCCCGGTTTCAAGTTCCGGCGCCAGTATCCGATTCCTCCCTATGTCGTGGACTTCGTCTGCTTGACCGCGATGCTTGTCATCGAGCTTGACGGCTCGCAGCATTCGTACCAGACAGATTTGACCCGCACCCGTTTCATCGAATCGCAAGGCTTCACGGTGTTTCGCTTCTGGGACAACGAAGTGCTGCAGCAGACCGACGCTGTCATCGAAGCGATCTGGAACGCATGCCGCTCCGCCGCCCCTCACCCCAACCCCTCTCCCGATGGGAGAGGGGCTTAAAAGGCTCCGACATGACCATCACCAGCAACGGCTACCAATCCGGTTTCGGCAACGAGTTCGCGACGGAGGCGGTGGCCGGCGCGCTGCCGGTCGGGCGCAACTCGCCACAGCGCGTAGCGCACGGGCTCTATGCGGAACAGGTCTCGGGCACCGCGTTCACCGCGCCGCGCCATGCGAACCGCCGCAGCTGGTTGTATCGCATCCGCCCCGCCGCGATGCACGGCGCATTTGAAGCCTACGCGCAGGCGCATTTCCACAATGACTTCGGCGACGCGCCGGTCTCGCCCGACCAGCTGCGCTGGAGCCCGATGCCGATGCCCGCTGGCGGCGCGGATTTCGTCGACGGTCTGTTCACCATGGCCGGCAACGGTTCGCCCGCTGCGCAGGGCGGCGTGGGCATCCACCTGTATGCCGCCAATCGCGACATGCAGGGCCGCTGGTTCTACGACGCCGACGGCGAGCTGCTGATCGTGCCGCAGCAGGGCCGCCTGCACATCGAGACCGAACTGGGCGTGCTCGACGTGGAGCCGCAGGAAATCGCGGTGATCCCGCGCGGCATCCGCTTCGCGGTGACGCTGCCCGACGGCGAGGCGCGCGGCTACGTGTGCGAGAACTTCGGCGCGATGCTTCGCCTGCCGGACCTGGGGCCGATCGGCTCCAACGGGCTGGCGAACCCGCGTGATTTCCTCACGCCGAACGCGGCCTACGAAGATGTCGAAGGCGACTTCGAGCTGATCGCCAAATTCCAGGGCCACCTGTGGCGCGCGCACATCGGTCACTCGCCGATCGACGTGGTCGCCTGGCACGGTAACTACGCGCCGTCCAAGTACGACCTGCGCCACTTCAACACCATCGGATCGATCAGCTACGACCACCCCGATCCGTCGATCTTCCTCGTGCTGCATTCGCCCAGCGACACGGCGGGCACGAGCAACCTGGATTTCGTGATCTTCCCGCCGCGCTGGCTGGTCGCGCAGGACACGTTCCGCCCGCCGTGGTTCCACCGCAACATCGCCAGCGAGTTCATGGGCCTGGTGCACGGCGCCTATGACGCCAAGGCCGAAGGCTTCGTGCCGGGCGGTGCGTCGCTGCACAACTCCATGACCGGCCACGGTCCGGACGCGGCGACGTTCGAGAAGGCCAGTGCGGCCGATCTGTCCAAGCCGGACGTGGTCCAGGACACGATGGCCTTCATGTTCGAGACGCGCGCGGTGATCCGTCCGACGAAGCAGGCCCTCGATGCCGCGCATCGCCAGCGCGATTACCAGGCGTGCTGGGCCGGGCTGAAGAAGCACTTCGACGCGAAGGCCTGAGCGGGCGCGTTTGCGTTGCGTTAACGCGGTGCGGAGCTAGGCTGCCCGACCGGCCCGGTGCCGTGCATGGAGCGTGCGTGATGAGGGTGGCGACTGCGACGGCCTTGCTCCTGGTGCTGTCGGCCTGCGGTGAGCGCGGGCCTGCACGCACGCCGGACGTCGCCACGCCCGCACCGGCGGTGGAGCCGGCCTCGCAACCGTCCAGCGGAACGCCGCCGCCGCCGCCCGGCGCCGCCAACGGCGCCATGCCGGCCCCCGGTGTGATCGGCTTCGCGGGCTTCGGCCCCGCGCCGTTCGGCTCGACCGAAGAACAACTGCGCATGGCCTGGCGCCGTGAACTGGGCGGCATGAAGCCCGACACGCCGCAGGGCTGCTACTACCTCATGCCGCAACCGCGCACGCAACGCGGCTACCGCATCGCCTTCATGTTCGAAGACCAGCGCTTCGTGCGCATGGACGTCAACGCCGAGGACATCGAGGCGCCCGGCGGCGGGCGCGTGGGCATGAGCACGCAGCAGATCGAGCAACTGTACGCAGGGCACGTGCAGGTGCAGAACCACAAATACGTCGAGGGCGGGAAGTACCTGCGCGTTCCCAATCCGGACGGAGGCGCGGGCGTGGTGCTGTTCGAGACCGATGCGTCGGGCCGCGTCACCACGTGGCGAATCGGCGAGCCGCCGCAGGTGGACTATGTGGAAGGTTGCTCCTGAGACACGGTGCTGGGCGCGGCTGGGCGGCCCGGGCTTAGAATCGAGGGACTGAGACGTGGAGGGGGACACGATGCTCGAGGCCATTGGCTGGTTCGTACTGGGGCTGGTGCTGCTGGCACTGGGTGGCGACTCGATCGTGAAGGGCGCGTCGGGGCTGGCCCAGCGCCTGGGGGCCTCGCCCTTCGTTGCCGGATTGGTGCTGGTCGCCTTCGGCACGTCGCTGCCGGAGCTGGCGGTCAACCTGCAGGCAGTCGTGCGCCATCAGCCCGCGCTGGCGCTGGGCAACGCGGTGGGCAGCAACGTCGCCAACTTCGGCCTGACGCTCGGCGCGGCCGCGCTGGTCGCGCCGCTGACCGTGCGCTGGCGCGCACTCTCGCCGCTGCTGCTGGTGTTGCTGCTCGGCACGCTGCTGACCATCGTGCTGGGTTTCGACGGCAGGCTGTCGCGGATCGAGGGCATGCTCCTGCTCGTGGCCTTCGTGGCGGTGGTGATGTTCGCCGCAGCGCGCACGCGTCGTGAATCGCCCGAATTGCAAGATGCGATCGCCGCCTTCGCACGCACCAGCACCGACCTGTGGCTCAACATCATCCGCTTCGCGATCGCGGCGGTGCTGCTCTACTTCGGCTCGCGCATGATCGTGCGCAGTGCACCGACGATCGGCGAGGGCATCGGCATGGCGCCACTGCTCACCGGCCTGCTGCCGGTGGCCATCGGCACCGCGCTGCCGGAAATGGCCGCCGCCATCTCCGCCGCGCGCAAGGGGCATGGCGACATCGTGGTGGGCCATGTGATCGGTTCGAGCCTGTTCAACCTGCTCGTGGTGATCGGCGGCATGGCGGCGATCGGAGGCTCCATGGCGCTGCCCGAATCGTTCGTGATGTTCGAACTGCCCGCGGCCGGCGTGTTCGCGCTGATGCTCTACCCGATGCTGCGCGGCGACCTGCACATCAGCAAGGGCGAGGGCGCGGGCCTGTTGATCGCGTTCTTCGCGTGGGTCGCGTTCGAACTGCTGACCATGTACTGACGGGGCCGCGCATCGCGGCCGATATACTGGGCCGATGACGCAGACCCTTCCTCCTTCCGCCTCCGGGCCGATCACACCGTCTCCGCGCGGCGTGCGCGCGCTGCGGGAGTTCTTCCGCCTGGAGGCGGCCGGCGGCATCGTCCTGATCGCCGCCGCGGTGTTGGCGATGGCCGCGGCCAACTCGCCGCTGTCGCCGGCGTACGAGGCGTTCCGGCAACTGCCCGTGGAAGTGCGCATCGGCGCGTTCGACATCGCCAAGCCGCTGTTGCTGTGGATCAACGACGGCCTGATGGCCGTGTTCTTCCTGCTGGTCGCGCTGGAGATCAAGCGCGAGGCGCTCAGCGGACAGCTCGCCAGTCGCTCGCAGCTGGTGTTGCCGATGGTGTGCGCGACCGCCGGTGTCGTCGTTCCGGCGTTGCTGTTCTTCGCGTTGAACCGCGGCGATGCGCAGGCGCTGCGCGGCTGGGGCGTGCCCACGGCGACGGACATCGCCTTCGCGCTCGGCGTGCTCGCGCTGCTCGGCTCGCGCGTGCCAACGGGCATGAAGCTGTTGCTGTCGACGATCGCGGTGGTCGACGATCTCATCGCCATCGTCATCATCGCGCTGTTCTATTCGCACGGATTGTCGACGACGGCGCTGGTGTGGGCGGCCGCGGCGATCGCCGGCATGTGGCTGCTCAATCGGCGTGGCGTCAGGCGCCTGGCGCCGTACCTGATGCTGGGCACGGTGCTGTGGGTGTGCGTGCTCAAGTCCGGAGTGCACGCGACGCTGGCCGGCGTAGTGACCGGGTTGATGGTGCCGCACGGTTCGCGCGAAGGCGTCGCGCGTTCACCGCTGGAGTCGCTAGAGCACGCGCTGCATCCGTGGGTCGCGTACGCGATCCTGCCGTTGTTCGCCTTCGTCAACGCAGGGCTCGTGCTGGAAGGCATGGCACTGGACGACGTGTTCGCACCGTTGCCGATGGGCGTACTGCTTGGCCTGGTGGTCGGCAAGCCGGTGGGCATCGTCGGCGCGGCGATGCTGATGCGCGCGCTGGGCTGGGCGCGGTTCCCGGACGGCATGGGCTTGCGCGCGATGCTCGGCCTCGGGCTGATGTGCGGCATCGGTTTCACGATGAGCCTGTTCATCGCTTCGCTCGCCTATCGCGATCCGCACCTCTACGACGCGGCCGTGCTGGGCGTGTTGCTGGCCTCGCTCGTGTCGGCGCTCGCCGGCTGGATATGGTTGCGCATGACGCTGCCCCCGATGACAAGAGTGGACTGAACGATGCGGCATGCACTGGTGTTCGGCGCGACCGGACAGATCGGCTTTCCACTGCTGGGCATGCTCCTGGGCGATGGCTGGCGCGTCACGGCGCTCTCGCGCGGCATGCACACCGACGAGCCCGGCCTGCACTGGTTGCGCGGCGAACTCGACGCGATGCCGGCCGTGCCCGCACGCGTGGACGCCATCTTCAGTTGCGGGCCGCTGGACGGCTTCGCACAGTGGTTCGCGGGCAGCGCGATCGAGTGCCCGCGCGTGATCGCCTTCGGTTCCACCAGCGTGGAAGTGAAGCGCGGTTCGGCGGATGCGGCCGAGCGCGATGTCGCGCGTCGCCTGCGCGAAGGCGAGGAGCTCGTCCTGTCCACCGCGCACAAGCGCGATGCGGCGGCGACATTGCTTCGGCCCACGCTCATTTACGGAGCCGGTCGCGATGCCACGCTCACACGCATCGCACAGCTTGCGCAGCGCTGGGGTTATTTCCCGCTGCCGCGCGGTGCGAACGGCCTGCGTCAGCCGGTGCACGCGGACGATCTTGCATCGGCGGCCTTTGCCTGCGCATCGCAGGCGGCCACACATGGACGGACCTACGCATTGCCGGGCGGCGAGACGCTGAGCTACCGCGACATGGTGGCGCGCGTGCTCGCCTCGCTGACGTCGCCGCCGAAGCTGATCGAATTGCCTTCGCCGTTGTTCAGTGCCGCGCTGTTCGCCGCGCAGCTGAGCGGACGCGGCACCGGGCTCGGCGAAGCCGCGGTGCGCCGCATGCGCAGCGATCTCACGTTCGACATCGCACCGGCGCAGCGCGATTTCGGTTACGCGCCGCGCAGCTTCCATCCGCGTGCGCAGATGTTCCAGCCGCGACCCGAAGAAAGCTGACGGATCTGCGCCGCGTGCGTGTGCAAGCGCCCGCTGCCTCACAGGAATTGAAGGCCGAACGCGTTGCGATCTCGCACGCGTTGCTCGTTCGCATGCCGCCAGTGGCTGCTTCTTGGCGATGTCGGGAACGCGTACTGCATCGCCGCTGGCGGATGCAGTCCGTCGCGCGAGCGCGGCCGGATGGCTCGCGTTCCGAATTTGTGACGAGGATCATCCTGATCGTTTGCAGTGGATTGCAAAACCGATCGAGCCCTGTTTATGATCGGACCCGCAACGCCAGGGAAGGGGTTTCCGGGCGCATGCCGGAATAAACGGATTTAGGGGGAATGAATGGATTTTCAGCAGTCCGGCGCCCTCGGCGCCTGGTGTAGTGCGGCCTTGCGCTGGTCCCAGCGCCTCGATCAGGCCCGTATCGTCGCTTCCGAATACCACAGCATTCCGCTCGGCAACGAAGCGTCGCGTTCGCGCGCGCCTCGTCGCTGATCGCGCACTCGAGCCCAATCCACCATGCCGCTCTGTCCTGAGAGGCCAGGCTGCGCGCGTGCGCGTGCGTCCGGAACCCGTGACTTCGTCGAGATGACGCAAGGCGCGGGGCCGGCGCGTGCCGTTCCGCTCTGGCGACTGCTTGTGCTGCTCATGATGGCGACGCTGTCGCTCGCCTTCGCTCCGAACTCCCGCGCCGAGACGGCGGTGAGCGGTTCCATCGCCACCGATGCGCGCTGGACGCTTGCCAACAGTCCGTACGTGGTGTCGGGCAACCTGCTGGTGCAGAGCGCCGCGACGCTCACCATCGACGCGGGCGTAACGGTGTACATGGAAGCCGGTGCGAGCGTGAACGTGCAGGCGGGCAGCCTCCGCGCGCTCGGCACCGTGACGCAGCCGATCCGCGTGCTTTCCGTCAAGACACTGCGCGGACAGGCGCCGGCCGCCGGCGACTACGGCACCTGGACGTTCGGACCGGGCGCCACCGCCACCACGCGTCTTGAGCATGTGCGTTTCGAGCACGGACGCGGCCTGGTGGTGAACGGTGCTTCGCCGGTGCTGAACTACCTGGACATCCGCAACAGCCAGGGCCCTGCGATCAGCATCGACCTGGCGGCTTCGCCCTCCGGTGTCGGCAACAAGGCCAGCGGAAACGATGTCAACGGCATCGAAGTGCCGGCCGGTGACATCGTCGGCAGCGTCAAGTGGAACCTGTCGGGCATTCCGTACGTGGTGCGTAGCGGCACCGTTTCGGTGGGCCGCTCGCCTGCGGTATCGCAGATCACGCCGGCCACCATCGAACAGGGACAGACCGTGTCCGTGGCGGTCGATGGCGTGCGCCTGGATGGCTTTGCGGCAGGGGCGGTCGACAACAGCGGCCTGACGGTGACGCCGATCAGCGGCGGCTCCTCGTCGCGCTTGAGCTTCCAGCTCAAGGCCAATGCCGATGCGGCGCTGGGGCCCGCCGCGCTGTCGCTGCGCGTGGACGCCGGCGAACTCGTGTTGCCCAATGCACTCACCGTGACGCCGCCGATCCCGGCGGTGACGCAGATCGTGCCCGCGACCGTGATCGCGGGCGTGGGCGTTTCGGAAATCGTCGTCACCGGGCGCAACTTCAGCGCGCAGTCGGAAGTGCTGGTCAACTCGGCCGGACTTCCGACGCAGTACGTAAGTGGCGGCGAACTGCGCGCCACGCTCCCGAACCAGAGCGCCGCCGCGGTGCTGCCGCTGCAGGTGCGCAATCCGCATCCGGCCGGCGGCAGTCCGCCGCTGCTGTCGAACTCGGTGAACCTCACCGTGCAGATGCCGGTGCCGCCGACGGTGAGTTTCGAACCGACGCCGATCGCGATGCCGCCGGACAACAAGGCGCACGACATCACGCTGCGTCTGTCCAAGGCGGATATCCGCGACCACACCATCAACTTCTCGGTGTCCGATCCGGCCAAGGCCACGGTCACTCCGGCATCGCTCACCATCGCCGCGGGCCAGCTCACCGCGCGCGTGACGATCACGCCGCTGGTGCAGGGTTCGGTCACGCTGATCGCGCAGTCGGCCACGCTGGGCAACAGCTCGACGCCGATCTTCATCACGCCTGATTTCCGTGGCATCAACACCAGTTACGCCCCGCCGGTGGGTGTCACCGTCGCCGGTGGTCCGGTGGGCGGCGAAACACGCGAGACCAAGCCCAACAGCCTCGTTGGCGTGGGCGTCGGTGCGGTGCTGGGCGACGTCGTTCCCAATGGCTGGACCGCGGGCACGACGCAGAACCTGCAGATCCTCGGCGCCGCGATCCCCGCAGGCTCGCTGGTTTCGATCGTGCCTGCGGACGGACTCACGCTGGGCGCCGCAACGGTGTCGCCGGATGGAACGTCCCTGAGCGTGCCGGTGACGACGACCGGCGATGCCGAGAGCGGCCCGAGGCGTGTGGTCGTGCGCGACAACAATGGTTCGCTGCTCGCGTTCGCCAACGCGGCCAGCGGGACCGTGTACCTGGCGGCGGGCCTGCCCAGGATCGACTCGATCTCGCCGATCACCGTCACCCGCAACTCGACGGTGTCCATGGTCGTGCACGGTCGCAACCTGCGTGACGCGAAGCTGAGCGTCACGCCGGGCAGCGACATCGAGATCGATGCGCAGCCGGTGATCAATGCCGACGGCACGGAGCTGACGGCCATGGTGCATGTCGGTTCCACTGCCGCGCTGGGTTCGCGGGTCATGCAGGTGTCCAGCGTCACCGGCACCAGTCCGGCCGACGCCACCAGCGCCAACACGCTGCACGTGGTGGGCGCCATCGAGTCCACGTATGCGTGGACCGCGCCGCTGGTCGGCGTGAGCGTGGGCGAACGCGCACCGGATCCGCAGCAGATCGTGCCGGTGCTGATGCAGCACCTAGGCGTGGTCGTGGGCGCCAGCGCCACCGGCGTGACGCCGCGCACCGGCATCGTCGGTTCGACCGTCACGGTGAAGGTGCAGGGACAGGGATTGCAGGACGTCAACGCGGTGTCGTTCGTACCGGCGACGGGACTCACGGTGGGCGCGCCGACCGTCGCGGGCGATGGCAGCGAGCTGACCTTCCCGGTGACCGTGGCCGCCGACGCGGTGCTCGGCCTGCGCCGCCTGGTGCTCGCCACGCCGGCAGGCCCGATGGCCTTTGCCAACGTCAACGACGGTGCGTTCCTCGTGTCCACGCCGCTGCCGATGGTCGAATCCATCGCGCCGCAGGTGCTGACGCTGGGCGGCACGGCGCAGACGCTGACCGTGCGTGGCCGTTACCTCGACAACGTGGTCGACGTGCGCTTCGTGCCGGCCGCGGGCATCACCGTGATCCGTCCGTTCACCGCGAGCGACGGCGGCAACACGCTGGCCTTCGCCGTGCAGGTGGACGCTGCGGCCACCACGGGCCCGCGCAAGTTGATCGTGACGACGGCCGCCGGCGATTCCGCTGCCGAAGCATCGCCTGCGAACACGGTGGTGCTGGCCGCGCAGACCGGTCCTGCCTACCCGGCGATCATGTCGCCGGCGGTCGGAGTGCGCGTCGGCGCGGGCCAGAGCCAGACCTACGACGGTGCGTTGATCGCACCGACCGTGGGCGTGATGGTGATCGAAGAGCCGTTGCCGCCGCAGCCGGTCGACCTGATGCCGACCGCGAACACCGTCGGCCTGCTGGTGGGCAGTGTGGCGCGCGGCAAGTCGGCCGATGGCTGGCTGCAGGGCGTCTCCGACACGCTGCGCATCCATGGCGTCGATCTGGGACAGGTGACGTC